>JAADEG010000002.1 GCA_013153525.1 Thermodesulfobacteriota bacterium | reverse complement strand
CCCTACCAACCTCACTTTCTTTATATTATAACTCTCCTTTAAACTTCCTCCCTATTTAACATACAAAGTGCCACTTACGAAGTGTGAGGAGGTAAGATTGGAGGGGGTATAGGAGTTTGGGGTTGATGTTTTTAGTAAAGGGAAAGGTGTAAAAAAGTGACGAAGTGTGGATTTAGGAGTCTTGACAAAGTTGTAAGATGTTTTATAATAATTTGCTGTAAGCCGAGGTGGCGGAATTGGGAGACGCGCTGGCTTGAGGGGCTAGTGGGCTTACGCCCGTGCGGGTTCGAGTCCCGCCCTCGGCACCATTAAGTTGCTTTTTATCAGTTAAAATCCTTTTTAGTTGTTCAATTTTAATCAAGTGTTAATTAATTTGATAGTAATTATTGGTTAAATCAGTTTAATTATTCGGTATTTTGTAATTTAAATTACTTGTTAATATATTTGTGAGCATATAGTCTTACATGATGCCCTTCAAGTACATGGAATATTCTTATTTTTTCTAAGAAAGTTCTTGAAAAAGAACCTATTGGCAAAAAAATAACCTTTTTTCCTTGAATACTTGCAAATCTTTTTGCAAGAGTGCTTGGAGGTTTTTTGGCGATGTAAATTATGTACTTTTCAAGACTATAGTCAATTCCTGCAAGGAGAAGTCTTTCAGCTTTTGAAGAAGCTATGTCAAAATAAGGATCCGCCCAAATGTCGTAAACCCTCATAGGTGGATAAGTTAACATGAAGCCTCCGTACTTAGCTCGTGCAATACCTGGTCCTATTATGTTTTCTGCAGGATTCGTTGCATAAAATGCCATATCTGATTCTTGATGATGCTCTCCATGCCATGTAAAGTTCCAAGGATACTTTTCTTTGTGTGTAATTGGGTCAGGATCGTCTTCAAAAATTATGACTACTGATCCTGCTTTAGCCCTTGCAGTTGGTTCTTCTATCACATAAGGAGTTTCTTGGATTCCCCAATTTTTTATTGTTTCTCTAATGTCTAAACCATCTTTTAACGAAGATGTAAAAGGCTCAAGTTTTCTTAAGTTTTCAGTTATAACTTTTAAACCTTTTTCCATTGCTTTCTTTCCAAAAGTTTCTACTACGAGATCTTCTGGAGGGAAAGAACACACTACCCTACCTTTAAACTTTTTGGCAAGTTCTTTCCTTTCTTCCGGAGGTAAGTACTTTTTAAGAAATGTAAATTTTTTTCTCGGATTTTTAATAATTTTTGAAAACCTAAGATTTTTGTAAGGTAAATTTAGCTCTTCAGGAGATAGGTAAATTTCTGGTAAGCGTTTAGAAGGATGTTTTAAGTCGTAAGAAGTAGCAGTTTCCCAGAACCAAAAAGCGAGCTCGTCCCCTCCAATCCCTCTCGTCACGACCAGAAGATCCATCAAATCCGGCATAAAAGACTTCTTTTGTAGCAAGTAATTTCTTAGGTACTTTCCTAAAATTTCCAGATCTCTCGGTGACAAAATCGTGTTTGTTTCTTTCTGGAACTTTTGAATTGCTTCGTTAAGAACCTTTTCCCAAATACACGCACGGTCTAAAAACTTTTTTTCGTTTATAAGTTTGTCTCTGTTTTTTTCGTAAACTTTATGAAAAAATCCTGGTTCAACTAAGAGCTCTCTTTTACTTTTTGGACTTAATTCAAATATTTCTATATTTTCAGGATACTTAGGAGGTAGGTATAAAAGTCCTTTCGGAGCCTTTAAGTAAGAAATAACGGTTTTTACTAAACTAAAGGGAATTACAGCACACACGCTATCGTAATTTTTAGCCAATTCAATAAGTTTTTCTCCTATAAAAGCAACTCTTTTAGTAACTTCTTTGCTTGGAAGTTTTTTAATTAATACTTCAGTGTACTTAGAGTAGGTATAATGAGGAATTACATAAGAAGGTAGGTCTGCTATGTTGTAAAAGGTAGGTTCTGTTACATTTTCTGGTAAGTCTATAAAGTAAAGAGGAATGTTAAGTTTAATGCTAAGCCTCGTAGCTTCTACCAGAGCGCAAATTGGCGTAACGAATAAGTATTCTTGAGAATCTTTATAACAAATTTTTAGAACGGATATAGTTGGTAGAGTTTTTACTGCAATTATCCAGTAGTTTTTGACATAATAAGGAAGACAAATTGCTATGGCAGAGGGTTTTGTTTCTATTAAAGAATGAGCTACTGCAAGGGAAGTTTCAAGATTTTCAGGAAAAAACGGTAACAAAAAAACAGTAGAATTTTCAATTTTAAGTTTGAGCATCAGTCTAATGGATAAAGAAAAGGTCGTTTAGAAGTTGGCTTTTTATCTTCAACGAATTCTTTAAAGTACGCAAGAGCTTGGTCTCCAAGTATAGAAGCAATACATTCTTTAAGAATTTTTAACGGATCTTTGGACGAGTTTTTAAGATAATGAAGTTTTTTAATAAGTAGTCTTCCGATGTTTACCCCATCTCTTATGCTATAAGGTTCTCCGTAATCGTGGGCAGCCTGCAAAAACCTTACTATGTAATCAAGATACTTTTCTTCAAGCCAAGGGAGGTTAGTTTTAAGTATGGCTTTTTCTTCTTCGTAAGAAGGAAAGTCTATAAAAATTTGGGGTTGAAGCCTGGACTGGATGTATTCAGGAAGTTCAAATGTTGAGGCGTCTTCGTTCATAGTAACACACAATCTAAATTCAGGATGGGCTTTTATTTTAATGCCAGCGATTATGGATTCTACATACCTTCTTGCGTCAAGAAGAGGAGCAAGAGATGCCCAAGACTTTTCACTCATTCTATTAGCTTCGTCAATAATAGCAACTGCACCTTTTATCATAGCTGTTACGATTGGACTTGCTACATAACGAATTTTTTTATCTTCAGAAATAACAGGAGTAATAATTAGATCTTCGGGTCTGGTATCAACAGTAGCTTGAAAAATATATACATCTTTTCCGAGTTTTTTAGCTGCTGCATAAGCAAGAGTAGTTTTACCTACACCGGGTTTACCAACGAGTCTGGGAGTAAGAGGTAGGTCTTCCTCATGAATAGTAAGCCAGCAAGCAAGTATTTGATCTATAACTTCCTGTCTGCCATATATAGGAACATTTAGTTCATCCGGATGAGCTAAGTAAAGAGTAACTCCGTCAATCGTGGTGGTTTCCATAACAAATAAATTTTAAAAAGATAAATGGATTTTGTCAACATTTTGTATGAAAGATTTTTTATTTAAAACGGTTTTAAAATGTCCTTATCAACACTTGACAAATCAAAAAAATGGCATAAAGTTAAGAGTGCTTAAATTTTGGGTTTTGGAGGAGGGTTATGTCTTCAATTTTTACCACTCAGACTCCCTGGGTTAGAAAAGAGGATGTTAAAAGAGATTGGTACATTATTGACGCAAAGGGAAAAATTCTCGGAAGACTTGCTTCAAGAATTGCTTACATGCTTCAGGGTAAACATCGTCCGGATTATACACCACATGTAGATCAAGGAGATTTTATAGTTATAGTTAACGCTGATAAAATTAAACTTACTGGAAAAAAGTGGGATCAAAAGATTTACTGGAGACATTCTGGATACATGGGAGGACTTAAGCTTGAGACAGCTCGTCAGCTTCTTCAAAAACATCCAGAAAGACTTATTTACCTTGCAGTAAAGAGAATGCTTCCCAGAAATAGAATGAGAAAGCGCCTTTTGAAAAAACTTAAAATTTACGCTGGACCTCAGCATCCACACACAGCCCAAAATCCTAAACCTTTGGAATTATAAGGAGGGGATTTAAATATGGATAGGTTTTATGCCACAGGTAAGAGAAAAACCGCAATTGCAAGAGTTTGGATTTATCCTGGATCTGGAGAGGTTATAGTTAACGACAAGCCTTATACAGAATACTTTAAAGATCACATAGTAGCAGGAGATGTTATTTTTGCTCCGTTTAAAGTAGCTAATCTTGAGGGAAAGTTTGATGTAAAGTGCACGGTTAAAGGTGGTGGAAAGTCTGCTCAGGCTGAGGCAATCAGACACGGAATTGCTCGTGCACTCGTAGCGTATTCTCCAGAACTTCGTCCCATTCTTAAAAAAGCAGGATTTCTTACGAGAGATCCAAGAGTCAAAGAAAGAAAGAAGTACGGACTTCACGGAGCAAGAAGAGGACAACAGTACTCCAAGCGTTAATTTTTGGGGTTTTTTGCCCCGCCCCACCTCCTATTTTTTATCTTTCAATCCACTTAATATGTAATTTAAATTTCTCTTTACTTCTTCAAAGTTTTTCTTTAAGACTTCAGCTTTGTTGCTTAAGTGTTTGAGATGAGTGTTTATTAAAGTATTCCACTCTTTTTCAATAACTTCAAGATTCTTAAAAAGTTCTGCAAGTTGCGGATACACCTGTTTGTGCTTTTTTGAAATTAAAAAAGAATGAATCGTTGACGCTATAACTTTTAATTGATAAGAAAGCCCTGAAGGAGAAATTACGAGCACGCCTTTTTGAGCATACTCGTTTATTAAGTGGGAAGCTTCGGTTAAGAGAAAGTAATAAACTGCCTCTGAGGGTACGAATACAAAAGAGTAAATAATCCCCTCTGTATCAGCATAAGTTCTGTAAACTTTATCTAAGTGCTCTTTAACATCTTTTAGAAAGAGTTTTTTGTAAGTTTCTTTTTTTTCTTCCGGAGCATCTAAAAAGGCTTTGTAGTTCTCAAGGGGAAACTTAGAATCTATGCATATCTTAGCCTCGTTAATATAGACTATAGCGTCTGGTACGACCCCAGAGGGTAATCTTTTTCTTACTTCGTAATTAGTTGGAGGTAAAATGTCTTTTAAAATAAGTTCAAGGCTTGCCTCACCAATAGCTCCTCTTTTAGCAGGGGTAAGCAACAACTTTTCTATAGATGTATGTAAGTCTCTAACTTCTTTAGCGTAAGTTGCCACTTTATTAAGATCCTCAAGTAGTCCAGAGGATTTTAGTAGTTTTAGCAAACTTTCTTCACTTGTTTTTTCGTTTAATCTTTTGTAGATTAAGAGTACCGCTAAGATCAACAAGATGAGTAAAATAGAAAGGAAGATTAAGAGTATGTTTTGCATGTGGTTTATTATACCATGTTTTGTTGAAGGTTGACATAAAAGTATTTAGTTTTTAAATAAGGCGTATGCAAGTAAGACCAGTTGCCAAACCTTCTCAAGCAAAGCTGGAAAACTTAGCAGTAGTGCTCATTAATCCTATGTACAGCGAAAACATAGGAGCCTGTGCAAGAGCGTGTGCAAATTTTGGAGTTCCTAATCTTATTTTGGTTAATCCAGAGTCTCTTGAAGAAGAAAAAATGCGAGCAATGGCAACCAAGTGCGGAATCCCAATTCTTGAAAAAATGAAGGTATTTAATTCTCTTGAAGAAGCACTCAAGGACTTTAATTATGTTTTAGGCACTACTGCGAGGCTTGGTAGAAGGCGTATGGTATTTTACACTCCAAAAGAGATTGCTCCTGAGGTGTGCAGTTTGAGTATAAACAACAAGGTTGCCATCCTTTTTGGAAACGAAAGATTTGGGCTTTCAAACGAGGTACTTGCTCTGTGTGACAAAGTTATAACCATACCTACCACGGAAAATGCTTCTTTAAACCTTGCGCAGGCAGTTATAATAATTCTTTACGAAATTTTTCAACACGCTGCAACTCCGAGTTTCCCCAAGCCAAGACTTGCCAATCAAAGGGAGCTTTACACGATGTTTAAGATAATAGAGGCAACTTTAAAGGAAATTGACTACATCCCTCACGACAACAAGGTATTGTGGTTAACTAACATAAAGCGCATTTTATCTAAGGTAGAGCTTACTGCAAAAGAAGTAAAAATTATTCAAGGATTTTGCAGACAGCTTTTATGGGCACTGGGTAAAAAGCTTAAGCCTTCTTTTGAAAAAGACCTACTGTCTCAAAGTGATATGTCTGAGGAAACATGTCAAAAAGACACACCCTCTCAAGAGTAAAGCCGTTTTGGATTAAAATTTTTGCGTCTCTTACAAAGGTAGGAAGGTCGCAGGAGATGTAAACGATGTACTTTCTGGCTACATCTGGAAGTAATCGCATTAATTCTTTACATCCACCTCTTGGAGGATCCAGTAAAACGAGGTCGTAGCTTTCTCCGAACTTCACTGCCTCGTACAAGGCTTCCATTGCACTCATGTGCCTCAGGTCTAAACGACCGTTTATACCCTGTTTTTCTGCTGAAAAAATGCCGTCTTCTATTGCTCTTGGATCCGTATCTACTCCGATAAACTTTTTTCCGTTATTAATAAGAGGAAATAAGAAGTTTCCAATGCCGGCGTGAAGGTCTAATACTTCAGAGTAGTCTAAATTCCACTCCCTTATTTTTTTCATTATGAGAAGGTTTACATCCCAGTTAGTTTGAACGAATACACCTGGTTGAACGAAGTACAGCATGTCGTCAATGTTTTTGAAAATCCTTCTTCCACCGTATGTAGCATTGGATGGAAAGGGACCTTGTGGGCGCCTTCCTTTTTTCCAGAAAAACACGCACTTTAATTCTTTTATGTTGGTAAGCCTTTCAAGCTCCTCTTTGTGAGGAGAAACCGATGTCCAGAAAATCATAGTTACGAGATTTTCCTCAGGTGAGGTCTCAAGTTTTATTCTTTTACTGTAAAATGCGAGTTTAAACCAATCCTGACTTTGATATAAGGCTTTTAGCACTGAATTTATCTTTTCGTCTGCAAGCAAACACTCTTTTATTTTTAAAACCGTGTGAGTTCTTCTTTTAACGAAGCCGAGTTTAAGGTGCTCTCCTTCTACATGAAGGCGTAACCTATTTCTGTAACCAAATTCCTTGGGAGATGGGATTGCTTCTTCAAGAGGAATCTCTCCTTCCCACTTTTGATGTTTAAAGGTGTCAAACAGGATTTGAGTTTTAAGCTCTAATTGGTGAGAATACTCTATGTGTTGAAATTGGCATCCTCCACAAACCGTGTAATAAGGACACTTGGGATGTCTTCTGTAAGGGGATTCTTCAAGGATCTCCTCAACCTCAGCTTCGTAATAGTCACCCAAATCGTTAGTTATTTTGACTCTAACGAGTTCGTCAGGAATTACGAATGGAATAAAAATTACCTTACCGTCAGGAGCTCTTGCGAGCCCGTCCCCCCCGAATATTAACTTTTCTACTCTAACAACTGGACGCACACTCTAAATATAATAAATCCTCAAAAATACTCAAGAGTATTAAAAGGGAGCTTTTTAAGATAAAAAAACACTCTTGACAAAATGAAATAAAATATTACATTATTAGCAAAATCAATAGTATAGTGGGCCGTTAGCTCAACTGGTAGAGCAATGGACTCTTAATCCATAGGTTGGAGGTTCGAGTCCTCCACGGCCCACCATTTATCAAACTTTCAAAAAAGTCAAAAATACTAAAACATAAACTTGTGCTATTTCACATCCAAGACTCAAGTAAATTTTTTTTCTTTAGCAAGCTCAGCTACATAGGTCATCGCAGTAAGAATAAAGAGAGCCCCTCAGCATTTTTTTAATGTAAGCCTTACCGTGACATGTATTAGAAGTTAGTTAAAAAGTTGTCATGAAAAGAATAAAAGTTAGTAAGTTTTTGAGTGGATTGTTAAGGCACTTTCCAGAAAAGTACGGTTTGAAAGTTAATCCTTATGGATGGGTAGATTTGGAAAGCGTTGCAGAAGTCGTAGCTAAAAGATACGGACTTACTAAATCCCAGGCTTTAAAATTAATAAAAGAATTAGAGAAAACAGACGCAAAAAAGCGCTTTGAAATAAAAGAAGGCAGAATAAGAGCAAGGTATGGACATAGTATTAAAGTTGAAACTAAGTGGAGTGAAGAAGGAGAAATCCCTACTGTGCTTTATCACGGGACTTCAAGGTCCTCGCTAAACTCAATCCTGAAAGAAGGTCTTTTGCCGATTAAAAGAAGAGAGGTGCACCTGAGCAAAAGTGTAAAAGAGGCTATAGAAGTTGGAAAAAGACACGATAAAAATCCCGTTGTTTTAAAAATAAAGGCAGATGAGATGATAAAAGAAGGGTATCAAATTCGCAAGAAGGGAGAGGTCTTTACTGCAGACTTCGTACCTCCTAAGTACATAGAAGTCGTATATAACATCACTGAGGATTCTAAAGGGGATTCTACTTAAAAGGCTGGAAAAAAAGGAGTTTCGTAATAAAATAAGAGGGTGTCTGTCAAATTGGAAAAGGAGGAGAGCTGGTAATGGCAGAAGAATCCCAGGTGATAAAAACCCGTCTGGAAAAGTTGTTAAAACTTGAAGAACAAGGGCTTAAGCTTTATCCAAATGACTTTAAACCACAGGACAAAGCAAAATTTATAAAAGACATCTATTCTGGGTGGACGAATGAAGATCTGGAGAAAAAAAACTTGGAGTTTTCCCTTGCAGGAAGACTCATGGCAAAAAGAGAAATGGGAAAACTCATTTTTTGCCACATACAGGATTCAACAGATAAAATACAGATTTTACTCGCTAAAAACGAGATTTCTGCTGAGGACTTTAAGTTTTTCAAAAAGTTCGTGGATATCGGAGACATCATAGGAGTAAAAGGCAGGCTTATAAAAACAAAAACAGGTGAACTTACTATATTGGTAAAAGAATTTAAACTTCTTACTAAGGCAATAAGACCTCTTCCTGAAAAGTATCACGGATTAAGAGATACAGAACTTCGTTATAGAATGAGGTATGTTGACCTTATCGTAAATCCAAGAGTAAGAGAAATATTTCAGACGAGAACCAGAATAATCCACTACATAAGAGACTACCTGATTTCTGAAGGATTTCTTGAGGTAGAAACACCTATGATGCATCCAATTGCAGGAGGAGCTGCTGCCAAACCTTTTATTACCTATCACAATGCCCTTGACATGAACCTGTATCTTAGAATTGCCCCAGAGCTTTACTTAAAAAGACTAATAGTGGGAGGCTTTGACAAAGTATTTGAGCTAAATAGAAACTTTAGAAACGAAGGAGTTTCAAGCAGACACAATCCAGAGTTTACGATGCTTGAGTTTTACGAGGCTTATGCAACTTACGAAGACTTAATGAGAAGAACAGAAGAGCTTTTTTACGGACTCTGTATGGAATTAAAAGGTGAGCCTAAGCTCGTGTATCAAGGAGAGGAAATAGACTTTACTCCACCTTGGAGGAGAATAGGGTTTTTACAGGCAATCGTAGAGCTTGGTGGAGTACCAGAGGATGTGCTTAAAGACAGAGAAAAGCTTGCAAACTTTGCCAAGGAAAAGGGGATAGAGCTTAACTTAAAAGATCCAAGGATTGGTAAGTGGTGGACGAAACTATTTGAAGAACTCGTGGAACCAAAACTAATTCAGCCTACATTCGTGGTTAAGTTTCCGATTGAGGTTTCTCCTCTTGCAAGAAGAAGTGACGAGGATCCTGATTTTGCAGATAGGTTTGAGCTTTACATAGCAGGAAAAGAAGTTGCCAATGCATTTTCAGAGCTTAACGATCCAAGGGATCAGAGGAAAAGATTTGAGGAACAAATAAAGCTTAGAGAGTTTGACGAGGAAATACCACCTGAGATTGACGAGGACTTTATAAGAGCACTTGAATACGGTATGCCTCCTTGTGCAGGAGAAGGAATAGGTATAGACAGAGTGGTAATGATTTTTACTGATAGTCCGTCTATAAGAGAGGTCATTTTGTTTCCGCACCTTAGAAGAAAAGAAGACTTGTAAAAAGGTGGACTTCTTGCTGAGAGGCACCGGGTGGGAGCTCTGGTTAGCTCTTAGGTATGTTTTTTCCAAGAAAAAAGAACGATTCACGAGTATTATTTCAATAATTGCAATTATTGGGGTTGCCTTAAGTGTTGCTTCTTTAATCGTGGTTAACGCAGTAATGGTGGGATTTAAGCAGGCTGTAGTTGAGAAAATCTTAAGTCTAAACCCTCACATTACTATAGACTACCTTGACAAAAATCAGGCTCCAGAAATCGTAAAACTCGTTAAAAAAATCATACCTGCTTCAGAACTTAAGTCCGTTGAAAAGACAGCTACTTTTCAGGGAATGCTCATAACTGACGCTGGTAGCGTTGGGATAATGCTTAAAGGAATTCACTTTGATAGTTTAAAAAAAGAAAAACAGATAATACTCAAAATTTTTAATACACCTTCAGATAAAACGAAAATTCCAGTAATCATAGGTAAAAAACTCGCAGAAAGGTTTGGTATCGTGCCTGGTGAAAACCTTAAGTTTTTAAGCGTACAAGGAACTTTTACTCCTTTTGGATTCTTCCCAAAAGTGATTCCTTTAAAAGTTAAAGGAGTTTTTTCAACGGGTATATACGATTACGATACAGGTATCGTGTTTGCACCTTATAACCTCATAACCAAGAGACTAACTCCTTCTTATTATGCAATAGAAGTAAAACTTAAAGATCCGTTTAAAGCTCACTTTTACAAAGAGCGCATTCAAAGTGCTCTTGGATTTGGTACTGCTACTGTTATGGATTGGCAGGAGTGGAACAGAAACTTTTTTGCAGCTTTAAAAATGGAAAGACTGGGTTTATTCGTCGTTCTTACTTTAATGATTATTGTCTCGCTTTTTACGATAATTGCTGCTATGACCATGCTGGTTAATGACAAAAAAAAGGACATAGCTATTTTGCGTGCTTTTGGCACGCCTTCTGGCGGGATCTTAAGAATTTTCTTTTTCTGTGGTTTTATTTTATCTTTAATTGGTGTGGGAATAGGACTCGTGCTTGGATGTAGTTTGTGTGAGTTTTTAGCACACTATCCCATAATAAAGCTTCCTTCAGAAGTTTATCCCGTGGAATACATGCCTGTAGCATTGAGATTGCAGGATGTAATTTTAATAAGTGGACTTGCAGTGTTAATAAGTGTTGTAGCCTGTCTTTATCCTGCAAAAAAAGCGTCTCAAACCGTGCCTGTTGAGGTTTTAAGAGATGAATAAACCTATTATGGAGCTGATAGAAGTAAAAAAGAGTTATTTTTCAGGTGGAAAAGAGCTAAAAATATTAAAAGGGGTTAACCTTGAGCTTTTTGAAGGAGAAAAAGTTGCTATTATTGGTCCTTCTGGCGTGGGAAAAACAACCCTTTTAAACATAATGGGAGCCCTTGACAAACCCACAGAGGGAAAAGTTTTGTTTAGGGGAAAAGCACTAAACTGGCAGGACGAAGAGTTTTTAAATCGTTTTAGAAGGGAGTGCGTAGGTTTTATTTTCCAATTACACTACTTAATTTTTGAGCTAAGCGTGATGGAAAATGTTATTTTACCGGGTCTTATAGCAGGTAAAAATAGACGGGAGCTTGAAAAAAAGGCTGAAACGCTATTAAAAAGCCTTGGACTCTGGGATAGAAGGGATTCAACTCCAGACTTACTTTCAGGAGGAGAAAGGCAGAGAGTAGCAATAATAAGAGCTTTGATTTTAAAACCACCTCTTATTCTTGCAGACGAACCAACTGGAAATTTAGATCCACAAGCTGCAAAAGAAGTAATAGACGAATTTTTTTACTTGAGTAAAGAGACCAAAAGCACCGTGGTGGTTGTAACGCACAACATGGACATCGCTAAAAAAATGGATAGAATATTTTTGCTAAAAAACGGTTTTCTGGTAGAATTGCAAAAAACACAGCTTAAACAGGAGGGTTTTTGAGAAGAACAATCTTTTTTATTTTGCTTTTGCTTATAATCTTGGTACTCCCTTCTTATGCAAAAAACTTTTTTTGTATAAAACTAACTTCAAAAAAGATAAAATCTGGAGACAACGCAACTCTTGAATTTTACTTAGAAAGATTAAAAGAAAGTTTGTCTGAGTACGAGGTAACGCTGTCTTCAAATTGTAGCTTTAATGTAGTAGCAAACGCAAGCGTTGAGCAAGCATGCAATAAAACTTCTTATACCTTTTCCTGGAACATAACGCTTAAAAATCAGAAAAAACAGAAATTTTCCGTAAATGCTACCTCTTATCAGATTGAAAAGGCTGTTAAGTTAACCAGAAACGAGCTTTTGGTTTTATTAGGAATAGCAAAGCCAATAAAAGAAATAAAAATAACCGGTAACCTAAGGGTAAGTAAAGAATTTATTTTGGATAACCTTACTATAAAAAAAGGAGACCTGTTTTCTCTTAAAAAACTGGATGCTAATCTTAAAAGACTTTACAAGTTTGGTTACTTTGAAAACATAGAGATTTACGCTGAAGAACAAAAAGACGGGTATGTCGTATGGTTTAAAGTAAAGGAAAATCCTGCGGTCAGAAAAATTATCTTTAAAGGAAACAAAGAAATAGGTTCAGACGACCTAAAAAGAGTAATAGGAATAGAGCCTGATACTATAATTACTCCCAAGATCCTTGACAGAGCAGTACAGGTTATAAAGCAGTATTATCTTCAAGAGGGTTACATAGGAACTAAGGTTGAAATTGAAGAAAAAAAGGTATCACCTACGCAAGTAGATTTGATTTTTCACATTAAAGAAGGACTTAGACTTTACATAAAAAAGATAATTTTTAAAGGGAATAAGGCTTTTTCAGATGAGGAACTTAAGTCTATAATGAGTCTTTCGGAAAAAACCTCTTTTTCTTGGTTAAAAAAGATTGCGAACTTCTTTAGAGCTCCTTTTGTGAGAGAGCCTCTTGCAGAACCTGGTGTATTTAACAAGATGTTTCTTTACAAAGACCTTGGAACCATAGAAACTTTTTACAAAAATCACGGATACATAGACGCTAAGGTTGGGGAGCCTATAATAAAAAGAAAGAAAAATTGGGTGACTATTATTATTCCTATTAAAGAAGGAAAACAATACAGAGTTGGAAGCATAAAGGTTAAACAAGATCTGTTTCCCCAAAAAGTAATTTTA
Source organism: Thermodesulfobacteriota bacterium (assembly GCA_013153525.1). Taxonomy (GTDB): domain Bacteria; phylum Desulfobacterota; class Thermodesulfobacteria; order Thermodesulfobacteriales; family Thermodesulfobacteriaceae; genus Thermodesulfobacterium. The sequence continues at coordinate 57,206 of JAADEG010000002.1, read as the reverse complement.
AGGGGATTAAGGCTTAAGAAAGGAGATGTTTTTAGTCTTAAGAAGTTTCAAGAGACTGAAAGCTACATAGAAAGTCTTTTTGCGGATCACGGTTATGCCTATGTAAGGGTTGTTCCTGAAATAGAAAAAGATACAAAGCACAACTTGGTAAACATCACCTTGGATGTTAAAAAAGGACCTGTGGTCTATATCAACAGAATTACCATAGAAGGAAACACCAAAACCAGAGATAAGGTTATAAGAAGGCAATTGAGAATAGCTGAAGGATGGCCTTACAGTGCAAAAAGAATAGCTGAAAGTGAGCTTTACCTTAGAAAGCTTGGATTTTTCAAAAGCGTAGAAATAAAAAAAGAAAAGGCTGCAAAGGACAACGAAATAAATCTTAAAGTTAAAGTTGACGAAATGCTTACAGGGACTTTTTCAGTTGGTGGTGGTTATAGTTCTTACGACAAGTTTATGTTTATGATGGATTTAAGAGAGAGGAACTTTCTTGGACTTGGATACAATGTAAGTCTTTCAGCAAGATTTGGTTCCAAAACTACGCGTTATTCTTTAAACTTTTACGATCCTTACTTTATGGACACGAGGTATAGCCTTGGTTATTCTCTTTACAACTACAGCATAGAATATACGGATTTTACGAAACACAGTAAAGGAGGCTCTGTAAGAATTGGTTATAACTTCTCTTCAAAGCTTTACGGATACATAGGCTATAGATACGACGACACGAGGTTGAGCGATCTTAGCAGTAATGTTTCTTCTGTTATTCTTGAGTCAGAAAACTTACACATCACCAGTGCATTTCAAATAGGTGGTAGCTATGATTCAAGAAACAGCTTTTTTATGCCCACTAAAGGATGGTATCACAGGGTTGATGTAGAATACGCTCAGGGACTTTTTGGAGGTGACAGCAGGTACATAAAAGTTGACGGAGGAGATCAGGTATATCACGAGTTTTGTTCAAGGCTCATTGGACACATTCGTTTTGGGTACGGTTACATTACAGAAGGAGATAACTGGAAAATTCCGGTCTATGAAAGGTACTTTCTTGGAGGAATAAACACGGTAAGAGGTTATTCCTATGGTAGCGTCTCTCCAATTGATCCTAAAACAGGTGAAAAAATAGGAGGAACGAGGATAGTTTATGTACAAAACGAGTTGTTAATACCTCTTATAAAAAGTATATACTTTCAAGGAGTTCTGTTTTTTGACGCTGGTAGTGTGTGGGATAGGCAAACTGGTTTCCACTCTTCTGACATAAAGAAAAGCTGGGGATTTGGTTTTCGCTGGTTCTCTCCAATAGGTCCTATAAGACTTGAATGGGGATTTAACATAAATCCAAAACCAGGAGAAGAAAAAAGTAACTTTAACTTCCAGATCGGTGGTTTCTTTTAAAGTGTCAATTTGTTGACGGATAAAACTTTCCTTTAAACCTTAACAAAAGGAAAATTTTTCCTTTAAATCTCTTTTAAAAGCTCCTTTTTACCTTTTTACTTTAGGCATGTTATTTGAATACTTTTTCTCAGAAGGAGGTAAGTGATGATAGACGGATGGAGGATAAATCCACAACTTGGTCTGCTTGAGGCACTTGAGGGTGCTCAGCTTCTTGAAAGAAGACTAACCGTTACTACTAACAACCTGGCAAACATAGATACTCCTGGTTATAAAGAAGACAGACTTGAGTTCAGAGAAGTTTTAATGAAAAAAATCGGACCAAGATACATTAGAGCGTTTAAAGAAACAGTACCTTATACGGTTATGAAGCCAGGTCCTTTTGAACACACAGGAAATCCTTTTGACCTTGCAATAGCAGGTGAAGGCTTTTTTAAAGTACAAACTCCAAATGGAATTGCTTACACAAGAGCAGGGGACTTTACCTTAGACTCTCAGAGAAGGCTTGTTACACCAGACGGATATCCAGTTCTTGCAAACGGAGCTCCCATCGTGGTAGATCCAGGATTTGCCAAAGGTGGATTGGTTACTATGGAAAACATTCGCTTTACGGTCTCTCCAGACGGACTTGTTTCAATTGACGGAACACCCATAGGAAAGCTTGACATAGTAACCTTTGACGACATCAGTAAACTTAAAAAAATAGGAAAAAATCTGTTTGTAGCAAACGGAGCACACGAAATCCCTGCAAAAGACTATCAGATCCGCCAGGGATACATAGAAAGCTCAAATGTTGATCCAGTAAAGGAAATGGTAAAGCTAATAGAAATACAAAGGAGATTTCAATCCATACAAAAGTTTATACAAGGATGGGACGAAACAACAGAAAGACTAATAAACACTGCAAATAGATAACGAGGAGGAAAAAGATGATAAGAGCACTTTGGAGTGCTGCAACAGGAATGCAAGGACAACAGCTTCAGCTTGATGTAATAGCTAACAATCTTGCAAATGTAAACACACCTGGATTTAAGAAGAGCAGAGTGGATTTTGAGGATTTATTTTATCAAAACCTGAAACTTGCAGGGGCACTTAATGCAGACGGAAGCCAGGTTCCTGTTGGGATGCAGATTGGTCTTGGAGTAAGACCGGTTGCAGTGCCAAAGATTTTTACTCAGGGAGAACTCCAGCAAACTAATCAACAGCTTGACTGGGCAATAGAAGGAAGAGGATTTTTTAAGGTAGTAATGAACGGAGAGGAATACTACACCAGAGCTGGTAACTTTAGACTTGATAAAGACGGTTACATAGTAACTCCTGACGGAGCAAGGCTCCAGCCTGAGTTTGCAGTACCTCAGGGTACGGTAAAGATTGAGGTTACTCCAGACGGAGTTATAACTGCTCTTGGACCCAATGGAGAAGTCCTTGCTCAGACCCAACTTACTCTCTACGACTTTCCAAATCCAGCAGGACTTTATGCAGTAGGAAGAAACCTGTTTAAGGCTACTGATGCTGCTGGAGATGTAATTGAAGGAACACCCGGTGAAAACGGTTTTGGTACCATTGCCCAGGGATACCTTGAAATGTCAAATGTAGATGTTGTTGAGGAAATGGTAAAGATGATAATTACTCAAAGGGCTTACGAGTCTAACTCAAAAGGAGTTATAACAGCAGATCAGCTTTTGGAAATGGCAAATAACCTTAAGAGATAAGGGAGACGAATTATGAAGCGGGCTTTTACTTATAAGTTTGCATTTTTACTCGTAATTATTATGATTTTTTGCTTTTCTTCTAATGTACTTGCTAAAGTCCATAAATACTTGTCTTATAACGAAATAAAAGAAATCTTTTTAAAAGAGGTAAAAAAACGCCTTTATTATCCAAATGCCAAAATAGTCGTCTTAAGATTTAAACTTGAGCCTGATAACCTTCTCATTCCGAAAAAAGCAGTTTATAGAATAAAGTTTTTTTCTCAGCCTTCTGTAGGTTCAAACTGTGCTATTTTAACCTTTTACGAAAATCACAAAAAAATAGCCATTTTAAGGGTCTGGGGATATGTAGAGGCTGAAGTACCGGTAGTAGTGGCAAAGAGAAACATAAGGTGTAGAGCAATTATAACCAAGGAGGATGTAACTTTAAAAAGAGAACCTTTATCAAGGCTTCCTCAGGATGTGATTTTTAGTCTCAAAGACGCAATTGGTAAAGAGGCAAGGGTTAGTTTAAAAATGGGGTCAGTTTTAAGGTTGTCCTATGTGCAAGCACCAGTGATTATAAAGAGAAATCAAGAGGTTACGATAATTGCAAGGGGTAAGTATGTAATCGTAAGAGCAAAAGGTAAAGCCCTTGAAAACGGAAGGCTTGGAGAAATCATCAGGGTAATGAATGTTGACAGCAAAAAACAGATATGGGCAAGGGTAATTTCTCCAGAAGAAGTGGAGGTGATGTTTTAATGAAAAAACACCTGTTAAAGTTAGGATTTTTAGCAGGGCTTTTAGTTTTTTGTGGTTGCTGGGAATACAACCCAACCTATCCACCTCCACCCCCGCCTTTACCAAAAGTAAATATTCCCCAAACAACGAGTAAGTACATATCTCCTGGTTCGCTTTACAAAGAAGGGCACTTTCTCTATGCCACTACTGATAGAAGAGCAAGATTCGTTGGAGACATCATTACAGTTAAAATCGTTGAAAATTATCAAAGCTCTGACAGCGTATCTCAAAAAAGTGGAAAAAACAGCTCTCTTTCAGCAGGGCTTTCTGCTTTGTTCGGCTTGGAAAACAAAATAAAGAGTTTTAATCCAAGTAGTGCTGCATCTGGTAGTTTAAGTGCTTCTACCTCTGGACAAGGACAATATTCACGCCAGAGTAAGATCGTTGCTACTATAAGTGCAAGAGTGGTAAAGGTGTTACCAAATGGAAACTTAGTTATAGAAGGTGTGAGAACTATAAAGAGGAACAAAGACCTTGAGTACATCACGCTTTCCGGGATAGTAAGACCAGAAGACATAGGACCTGACAATACTATACTTTCAACGCAAATAGCAGACGCTTACATAGAGTACAGTGGAAAAGGTCCACTTAGTGAGGCAACCAGTGGTCCTGGAATAATTACAAGACTTCTTGAGCTTCTCTGGCCATTTTAAAGGGCTTGAGGAGGTGAAAAGGGTATGAAAAAGATTGTTTGCAGTGTAATAGCTTTTTTGATTTTCCTCACCCAATTTGGAAGCTTTGCAAGTGCTGTAAGACTTAAGGACATAATGGATGTTGACGGAGTAAGGGGGAACTTTTTAATTGGATACGGTTTAGTGGTTGGATTAAAGCAAACAGGAGACGGAGCTCAAACTCAGTTTACAGTTCAATCCATAGTAAATATGCTTGAAAGGTTTGGAATAGTAGTGCCAAAAGATCAGGTAAAGCTAAAAAATGTTGCAGCAGTTATAGTAACTGCTTATTTACCACCTTACATAATGCCTGGAGAAAGGATAGATGTTAAGGTTTCTGCAATAGGAGACGCAAAGAGCCTTCAGGGAGGAACCCTTCTCATGACTCCACTCAGAGGACCAGATGGAAAGGTGTATGCAATTGCTCAGGGACCAGTTTCCATAGGAGGATTTTCTGCCCAGGGAAGAGGAGCAGCCATGCAGGTTAATCATCCAACAGTTGGTAAAATTCCAAATGGTGCAATAGTTGAAAGAAGAGTTCCTATGGAAGACTTAAACAGCATGAAAAAAATAATAATTTCCCTACACACTGACGACTTTAGCACTACTTCTCAGGTGGTTGACACCATAAACGCTTACTTAAAAGGGGATTACGCAAAGGCTCTTGACTTAAGGAACATCCAAATAACTGTACCAAAGGCTTATAGAGGAAAAGTAGTTGAGCTTCTCGGAGAAATAGGTGACCTTGAAGTAACCCCTGATACACCTGCTAAAGTAGTAATAGACGAAAGAACAGGTACGGTTATTATGGGAGAAAATGTAAGAATCTCCAAGGTTGCTATTGCTCACGGAAACTTAAGCATACAGATTACTGAAACACCCCAGGTTTCACAGCCTTATCCACTTTCTCCAGGACAAACAGTGGTAACTACAAGAACTCAAATAAGAGCAAAACAGCAAAAGGCAAAAATAGTTATTTTACCTGAAGGAGCTACTCTTGGAGAGCTTGTTAGAGCTCTTAACGCAGTTGGAGCAACTGCAAGTGACTTGATAGCAATACTTCAGGCTATAAAAGCTGCTGGAGCTTTACACGCTCAGCTGATAATAATTTAACAGGAGTCAGAATTATGACGGGTATAAGTGTTAAGGATTTTACGCTTTACTATCAGAATCTGGAACAGCTTAGACTACTTGAAAAGAAGCACCCTTTAAAAGCGTTGAAAAAAGCCTGTGCAGAGTTTGAGTCCCTGATCTGGCACGAAATTTTAAAAGAATTTGATAGAGCCATGATAAAAAGTGACCTGATACCAGAGACATTGGAAATGAAGTTTTACAAAGATTACCTGTACCAAGAAATAGCAGAAAAAATCTCTGGCAAACCTGGAAGCTTAGGTGATTATCTTTACAAAACATTATTAAAAACAACTTATTTTAAGAACTTTGAGAAAAAAGCCGATAAGATAAAGTAAGAAACAAGGGAGGATAGGGAGATGGTTAGAAAAGAGCTTCTTGAGCTTAAAGAGGTTTTGGAGGAGGAAAAAAAGGCTCTTATGCACGGTGCAGTTGAGGAAATTTTAAAGTGGGCGTCTTACAAAGCAAGACTTGCTAACTTTTTAAAAGACAAAAACCTCACTCCTGAGGAAAAGGAGCTTTTAAAAGAGATTGCTGAGATTAACGAAAGAAACAAGATGATAATAGAAGCAGGCTTGAGTTTCGTTGAAGAGGCTTACAAATTTTTAACGCAGATGCTGTATAACAAAGACAATTACGGAGACAACAAAAATGTAAGTACGGGTCCACAAGTTTTGTCTAAGACTGCTTAGAGGAAGGGTATGGGTGGGCTTACCAGTGCTTTAAACATTGCTAAAAACGCATTACTTACATTTCAGATAGCAACTCAGGTCATAAGCCACAACATTGCAAATGTAAACAACGAAGCCTATTGCAGGCAAAAAGTGGTTGAGACCACCTATCCTCCCAGCCCTTCACCTGTAGGAAACATTGGAACAGGAGTAAAAGTTGAAACCATAAAAAGGTATTTTGATGCTTTTTTAGAGAGAAACATCAACTTAAAAAAGACTGACTACGGGCTTTTTTCTGCAGAAGAAACGGGAATGACGATTCTTGAGAGTTTGTTTAATGACACTCAGGAAACTGGTTTGTCCAAAATTTTGCAGGACTTTTGGAGCTCCTGGCAAAATCTTGCAAACTATCCAGAAAACCTTGCAGCAAGAACTCAGGTAATAGAAAACGGTAAGCTTATAGCTGAGGCACTCAAAGAAAAATTTCAAGGAATGAAAGACTTACAAAATCAAATAGGTCTTAAGTTAAAGACCTTGGTTGACGAGATAAATAACCTTGCTTCTCAGATAGCAGAACTCAATCAGCAAATAGTAGCTCAGGAAGCAGGTGGTAAACCTGCAAATGACCTCAGAGACCAAAGAGACAAACTCGTTTCTCAGCTTTCTCAACTTGCAAACATCCAGTACTTTGAAACAAAAGATGGAGCCTACAACATTATTCTGGGAAAGGGTTTAAACCTGGTTAATCTTAATTATAGCTGGAAGCTTGAAATTTCTGGTACGGATGTGTATTGGGTGGGTTCAAACGGAGAAAAAATACCAATTACCAGTGAGCAGGTTTCTTCTGGTGAGCTCGGAGGATGGCTAAAACTACTTGAACAGCTTTCTGACGAATACAACTACGAGTATGTTGCAGGAAATCAGGTGGTCTATAACAAACACGGAGATTACATATCCGAGTCTGATAACTTAGTAACTGATGTGGGTCTTTCAGTAGGAGACAAAATAACATTTTCAGGAACTGATCACTTCGGAAACGAGGTTTCAGGAGAATTCGTGGTTACTTCAGACTCCACTGTAAGGGACTTTCTTGACGCAATAGAAAACGCTTTTAGTTACACAGTTAAGGCTTACATCAAAGACGGAAGACTTTATGTAGAGGATCAGTTTCGCGGACCAGGAAAACTCAGCTTTACCATCAACTCAGCTCCACCACAGCTTAACTTTGGAAGCTTTGACGATCCTGCATTTCAAAGAAGGGTAAAAGAGCTAAACCTTGCTGGAAAACTAAAGCTTTTTGGAGAAGAATTAATAAGAGCTGTTAATGAACTACACGCAAACGGAGTAGGACTTACATTTTACACTAAAGAACTTGAAGGAGACTACAGCGTTAACAAGTACATAAAAGAGTTTCCTTATTACTTGGACTTAAAAAGAGACGGATTTTTTTACATATGGGTAAAAGATCCTTCTGGTAAGATAACTCCTGTTAAGGTTCAGCTTAATCTTACGGATAACGCAACTCTTGACGATCTGGTAACCCAGATTAATCAGGCTTTATCTCAAGCAGGTTTTGATACTGGTACGAATTATCAAATAAGGGCTATTAACAGAGAAGGACACCTCGTATTTCAATCTGCAGACGGATACAGTTTTGCTTTTTCAAACGATACCTCTGGTATTCTACTTTCAACGGGTATCAATTTGTTTTTCGTAGGAACTGATCCTGCAGAATTTACGGTTAATCCTGCTTTGGTGAATCAGCCTGAGTTAATAGCCTCTGGAAAGATGGATGTGGAAAGTTATAGAAGCGAAAAACCTCTGTTTGGAAAGGAGGCTGGAGAGATATTTAAAAGTGACCTACCAATTACTAATGCTGAAAAAAACTACACTCCACAGGTTGACGAAATTTACATTAAAACCTACGACGACAAAGGAAATCTCTTGACCAAACCACCTGTAGCAGTTTATGAAGGTAAGTTCTCAGGAGATACCCTTGCTGCAGACCTAAAGATAGAAATTAGAGACGAAGACGGAAATGTATTAAACACGATTACCATAGATTCTGGCACCAAAATAGAAGACATTCCAAAAATTCTTGATGGTTCAAACGGAATTACTGCAGAAATTGATCCCAATGCAAACATCTTAATAATAAGAATGGACCCTGCAAAAGCAGGAAATGGAGCAACTTACTTTACCGTAGATACCACTGGCACTGGAATAAGTGACCTTATCTACTGGGATCAAAATAATTCAAGATATGTGATAAAGGTTAATACAGGCACAGACACACTTGAAAATGTGATAAATTACATAAACAGATTACCGTTTATAAGGAGTTACTTTGACGCAGATGGTTCTTTGGTTATGAGGCTTGATCCTGATCAAACCACGGTTTATGGTTTTGAAATTGGTGAGCACTTTATTGGAACTGATCCAACAGATCCTTCACAGAGCTTTTTGACCTTTTTAAAGGATCACCAGATGATTATACCTTCTTTTCGCTGGGACGGAACCAGTGAAGAGAGGTTTTTGTCAGGGATAGAACCAGTTGCGAGACCACAGCTTTACATTGGAGACGCAAGCATCGTTCCTTCTTCTACTGTGGGTTATAAAGTAAACTTTTACGATGCAAACGGCAACTTGATTTCTCAGGCAAGTGTTTTAGCTCCTGCTACAGGAACTCTTTCAGAATTAATTGATAACTTTGACGCAGTAGCAGGAATAAAGGCAAGAATAGAAGGAGACAAGTTTTACATCTGGCTTGATACTTCAGAAGCAGGTGCTCCTACGAATGCAGTCTATTTTACTATAGAGGCAGACGACGATAGCTCTTGGGGCTTTATCAAAACCTCTACTGGTCAGAGAGCCGGGCTTTCTGCTGGAGAAATAGACGCCTATCTTTTTGACGAAAAAGGAGATCCTATAGATGCTTTTGATTCTAACGACGGAATAATTGATCCGTTCAGGATTGATTTAAATACATCAGACAATGTGTTTCAGGTGCTACACCAGATTAATGCTCCTGAAAACAGACAATACGGACTTTCTGCAAGCATAGACAGAGAAGGAAAACTTATAATAAACACCACAGGTCTTTACGACACCAGAACCTTTATCTTGCAAAATAATACTTTGCACTTACCTACAGAAGCACAAACTTCAGCAGGAACAACGGAGTTCGTACCTTATCAGGTTGATCCTGCAACTAATAAGTATTACTACACTTCAGACCTTACCGTAGATCCAAACGCAACTATGGATCCACAAACCCTAACCATAACCCTTTACGAAAAAGACGGCACCTCTGTTTCTCAAACGATTTCCTGGCTTACACCTGAGACGCTTTCTGATGTTTTGAACCAGATAAATTCCATAGATGCAGATGGAGACGGAGTGCAGGATTTTAACGCATACATAGACGACAGTGGAAAACTGGTAATAAAGATAAACGACGACGACTTCGTAAACTTTAAGATTGAGTCAAGTCTTTCTGCAAGTACAGACAACAACTTCGTTTCTTACTTAATGCTTCACTCTCAGAAAAATGCTGATACTCAAACGGGTTTAATAAACACCCTTTCTGGATACGAATTAAAAAAAGGGGACAATAGAACTGCTCAGGCAATTGCTGATGTATCTTCTCAAACCAGAGAGGCTCTTAATCAATCAACCCTTGAAAATTATTATTCAAGTATGGTTGGAGAAGTTGGAGTTGCAACCAAAGCTGTAAAAGACAGCAAGACATTCCTTGACGATTTACTAAGACAGCTTAAAATGATAAAAGATAGCATATCAGGAGTTTCTTTGGACGAGGAAATGACGAATTTAATAAAGTATCAGCAGGCATTTATAGCTACTTCAAGGGTCCTGAGTACTGTTGAGCAGATGTTTGAGGCATTAATAAGTGCAAAGAGTTAAAGGAGAACGAAAGGGGTGATGCCCTATGAGAATAGGAATGAACACCAAATACGGAAGTATTCTTGCAGACTTAAACAGGTTATCTTCTGAGATAAACAAAGATCAACTAAAAATTTCTTCAGGTAAGAAGTTTTTGCGTCCGTCTGACGATCCACCAGATGTGGTTTTAGCTCTTAATTACAGACAGGGTATAGCAAGAATAGAAAAGTATCAAAGGGCTATAGAAGATGGAACAGCCTTTTTAAAGGCACAAGAATCCACTCTTGGTAATGTACAGGACTTAATTGCAAGGGCAAAAGTACTTGCAATACAAGCAGCAAACGCAACTCAAAATAGCACTACTCGTAAGGCTATAGCAAACGAGATAGACTCCATTCTTAAGTCAATTTTAAGCTTGGCAAACTCCTCCATAGGTGAAAAGTACCTATTTGGTGGAGAAAAGACAACGGGTTATCCAAAAGGAGAAGGTCCGTTTAAACTCGTAAAACAAAGTCTGCCAGATGGTGAGGTTATAGAACAGGTAATATACCAAGGTTCAACAGAGGACTTTTCAATTGGATACGATGTAAACATGAGGATGACCATAGGAGAAAGCGGACAGAAGATTTTCATGAATTCTGGTATATTTGAAACGCTTATAGGTTTAAAAAGAACTCTTGAGGCAGACAACACAGTTGATTATAAGAAGGAACAATACGACATTCAGAAGTTTATTGCAAAACTTGGTGAAATCTACGATTACATTTCTGCTAAAAGGTGTGAGGTTGGAGCAAAGATTACCCACCTTGAGACTAAGAAAGAGCTTTACGAAGACTTCAAACAGACCTTACAGACGAATCTTGGTGATACAGAAGGAGCAGACATCACAGAACTTGCAGTAAAACTTCAAACCCTTACCATAGCTTACGATGCAGCTTTAAGAGCTACATCTATGGTAAGTGGACTTAGCCTTGCAAGGTACTTATAACCTACTCCAGGCAGGATAAAGGAAACTTTTACCTCTTAAGTATAAGAAAAATAGCTTTGAATCAAGGTGAATTAAGTAAATTCCTGTTCCACTGTAACCTTCTCCATAACCCATTATGTAATTTCCATGAGGAGAAAAACAAAAAGTTTTTATAAAAAGAGGCAAAATAATACTGCTTGTTTCTCCTGTTTTTAGATTTACTTCTTTTAAAAAAGTAAAACCTCCTCTTCTGCACAGATAGACCAGTATGTCTCCTTTTGGAGAAAACTTAGGTGAGGTGTTGTAGCCTCTAATTCCTGAAAGCCTAATTTTTTTACGAGTTTTTAAGTCCATTACGAAAACTTTTGGTTTGTCTCCACCAAGGTCATAAACATAAGCAAGATACCTTCCGTCTTTTGACACAGAACTTGCTTGATATACTCCTTTACCGGTTAATACTGGAGTGAGTTTTTTCGTTTTTAAGTCAAAAAGATAAATTCCAACCCCTTTTTTGTTGGTTAGCGTAAGATATAATTTTTTTCCACCTGGAACCCAAACAGGTGTAGAAGCAAGCCCTTTTATTTGGTATGTGTGTCTTTTAAGGGTTAAAAAGTTGAAAATTCTGAGTTGGTATCCGCCTTTTTCATACACGAGGTAAGCAATTTTGTCTCCTTCCCAGGAAAATTGGGGAAAAAGTATAAGAGGTGCTTTGTCTATGCACCTTGGATTTGCTTTTGCAAAGTCAGCTATGTAGAGTCTGTCACCGAGAACGCCTCTTTTAACAAAAGCAATTTTAGTAAACGCTACTCCAGGGTATCCAGAAATGTCCTTTATTACCTTATCACAAAGGTAATACACGAGTAAATACGGATACTTTGGATCCCCTTTAATGATGTACTTTTTTATTGCCTGTTCTTCTGCAAGACTTATAAGGGTAGCTTTTAACACGAGGGTGTTTGCTTTTTCGTAAAAAGTTCCGTTTACTTCGTAAGAGGTAGGAGAGGGAGAGATGGGTTTAAACGGAGTTGCAAGCACGAATAGGTGATAATTTAAGACCCTTCTAAACAAAGAGCTCAACTTTTTGACAGAGGGAATGTCACCTTTAAAGTCAGGCACGAATACCGTAATTTTGCTAAAGTTAGACGGGCTTATTACGAGCTTGGGTAGTTCCTGAGCAAAAACACTTTTTAAAGAAACTTGATAGCACGAAAGAAGAAAAATTATTAAAAAAACTTTTAGAATCCTTTTAAGCCTCATCCTATACCTCGTAAGAGCCGTTTTCCATTTTTACTACATCTTCAAACCTTATGTCCATACCAATAATTCCTATTATCTCCTCGTACTTATCTCTTATAGGTGTAGAAACCGTAATACACAAGCTGGATGTTACCTTAGAGGTGTAAAATCTTGAAGTATAGGTTTTTCCTGTTTTCATAGGTTTTACGAACCAGTCTCTGTCTTCAAATGTTTGACTATTTAAAAGTTCTGCAAACTTTTTAGCGTATTCAAAGTCGTTGGTAAGTCCTATAATTGGTTTCCCTTCTGCATCTACTACATATATAAATTGTACATAAGGGTGGTCTTCAAGAAACTTCTTGAGTACTTTTTTCATTTTTGCTGGATCAAGGGAACGAATGTCTGGATCTTGGGCAAGGTCTTCAATGTACTTAGTGACGAGTTGATTTACATAATCTCTTAAGTGATCAAGCTCAGAAACGAAAAGTTCTGGAATGTACTTTTTGGTGTAGTGAAGCATTTCTTCGTTTGAAATAGGTGTGACTCTACCTTTTTCGTATTCTTCAAGGATTTTCTTGTAAATTCTTGCAACTCCTGGATGTCTTTTGTCAATCTTTTTGTCTCCTTCAAGCCCAAAGTGAGTATTAATCCAGTAAGCAATACCCGCGGTTCCACTCTTGTCAGTAATGATAATTTGAATTGGTCTGTTAAGGAGTTTTGCAGTATCAAAAGGATTGTAAATTTCTTCGTTTTTAATAATTCCGTCAATGTGAACACCTGCTTTAGTGGAGTTAAATTCTTCTCCAACAAAGGGTTGTCTAAGGGAAATTTTTTCGTGAAGAACATTTTTGTAGTAGTTTGCTATTTCAGTAATTACTGTGGTGTCCATTCCGTTTGCAGTACCTTTTAAGCACATGTACTCAAACACCATTGCTTCAAGAGGTGTATTACCGGTTCTTTCGCCAATTCCTAAAAGTGCAGTGTTGACATAAGTACATCCGTATAACCAGGCTACGGTTGCGTTTATAACGCTTTTGTAAAAGTCATTGTGCCCGTGCCATTCAAGAAGCTCTCCAGGAACACCTGCTTCTTCAATAAGAGCTCTTATAAGCTTAGGAACGCTAATAGGCAGACATGCCTCACTGTAAGGCACTCCTACTCCAAGGGTGTCACACAACCTTATCTTTATGTCTATACCACTTTCTTCACGAAGCTTCATGAGTTCTATTGCAAAGGGAATTACGAATCCGTAAATATCAGCCCTTGTTACATCCTCAAAGTGACACCTTGGACGAATTCCATAAGAAAGAGCCTCTTTTACGACTGCAAGGTAGTCCTCCATTGCCTGTTTTCTCGTCTTACGAAGCTTAAGAAATATGTGGTAATCCGAAACAGAAGTAAGCATACCGGTTTCTTTTAAACCGGCTTCTTTTACGAGCTTTAGGTCCTCTTTTTTTGCTCTTATCCAGCCAGTAATCTCAGGATACTCGTAACCAAGAGCAAGACACCTTTCAAGGGCTTCTCTATCTTTTGCAGTGTAAAGGAAAAACTCGGTTTGTCTTATTACGCCATTAGGTCCACTCAACTTGTGTAAAAGTTTAAAAATGGTTTCTATTTGTTCTGGAGTATAAGGGACTCTTGCCTGTTGTCCGTCTCTAAAAGTGGTGTCAGTAATGTAAAACTCTTCTGCTGGTTGTGGTGGAATGTACTTTCCGTCAAAAAATATCTTAGGAGGTTGTTGATAAGGAAAAAATTCCTTAAAAAGATTAGGAGTTTCTACATCCTTAAGAGGATAATCTTCTCTTTTAGGTTTGTACTTAAGCATAGAAAACCCCCTTTTATTCTAAAGATTTTTTGGTTAATCCAGAATGCCTTTACCAATATTAATTTATAAATTAAAAAAAATCAACCCGAAAATTTATTCTCAATTTTATTAAAGAGCTTTGTAAATTTCCTTAAGCTCTTTGAGAACCTCTTTTAATACTTCTGAAAGATCCTTTTTTCCCTTCTTTTTTGGAGTTGAAACTTTTTCCTTGGAAAATACCAAATTTTTGTGAGACTTTATTAGTTTTTTAGCTGCATCAAGGGTGTAACCCTGCTCTGTAAGATGTTTGATTTTTTTTAATAATTCAATTTGCTCTTCTTTGTAAAACTTTCTTTGAGAAATTTTATAAGGCTTAAGCTCTGGAAACTTTTTCTCCCAATAATAAAGTATGTGAGGCTTAAGATTCAAAGACTCTGCAACCTTTGACAGAGGAATGTAAAGAGCTCCTCTGCCAGAAGTTTTAGCCCTTTTCATTATGTATCTCAGCCTTAAACTGAGGCGCTATTTTAAAAACAACCTTTTTAAAAGGTGGTACTACCACCTGTTCTCCTGTTTTTAAGTTTCTCGCAATCCTTCCCTTCGTCTTGTAAGGTATAAAACTTCCAAATCTGACTATCTGTACTTCTTCCTCTCTTTCAAGAGCACACTTAATCTCCTCAAGAATTTCGTCGATAATGTTTATCAAAAGCCTTTTAGGAAGCCCTACTTTTTTGTGTAACTTTTCTGCAACCTCTTTTTTCGTAATAGTTGCCATTTTTACCTCGGTTGAGCGTTAAATTTTTCAAATATAGCCTTAGCAACCCTTTCCTGAATTTCGTTAACCTCCTCGTCTGTAAGGGTTCTGTCCTCTGCTCTGTACCAAAATCTTAAACTAACGCTTTTTTTACCTTCTGGGATAGGAGCTCCTTCGTATATCTTTATACAAGCAACCCTCTCTAAATATTCAATTCCCATAGAAAGCACGAAGTTTATAACATCTCCGACTTTTACTTCTTTGTCCATTATACAAGTAACATCCCTGAAGGTTGAAGGATACTTTGGAGGCTTTTTAACCTCTTTTTTAATTCCTTCTTCAACGAGATCTTTAAGCCACTCAAGGTCAACTTCTGCAACGAGAACAGGAGGTTTTATGTCATAAGCTTTTAATACCAGCTCTTTAACTTCTCCGGCAAATCCAATTTTTTCGTTTGAAAGATAAACATCAAAAGACCTGCCTTTTTTCAAAAAGCTTTCAGAAGAATAAGGTTCAAGCCTAACCTCAGCTCCTATTACATCAAAAAATTCTTCAAGAACTCCCTTTAAGTCAAAAATATCAAACTTTCTATTTTCTTCGTACCATACATCCTTTTCCTTAAAACCCATGAGAAGAATTCCAAGCCTTAGTTCTTCTCTTGCTCCTGTTTCACTTTCAGCCGGGAAAAACACTCTTCCAACCTCAAATACCTTTAAACTGCTAACCTCTCTAAAAAAGTTAAAACAGGCAACATCAAGAAGCCCTGGAATTAAAGTGGTTCTCATAATGGATTGGTTTACAGAAATAGGATTGCTTAACTTTATTACGCTTCTTCTTACATCGTTTTGAGGTAACATGAGTTTATCCACAAAGTCAGGAGAAATAAAACTATAAGTAATTACCTGATAAAATCCCATAGCAGAAAGGAGAGTTTTTACTCTGTTTTCAACTTTTGCTTCAGAACACAAGCCTCTACTGTAAAGAACTCCTTTGGGATATGTAGTGGGAATTCTTTCGTAGCCGTAAATTCTTGCTACTTCTTCTATTAGGTCTTCTTCTATTTTTAAGTCCTGTCTATAGGAATAAGGAACGACCTCAAAAACCTCACCTATTCTTCTTACTCTTCCAACCTTAGCGAGGATGGATTCTACTTCCTGCGAAGGGATAGAAAATCCCAAGTACTTAACGAGCTTTTTCTCAGAAAGACTTATGAGTGGAGGACTGTATTTTACTGGATATACATCCACTGGTTGACTGAATTTTTGAGCCTTAGCTACTTCTATCAGGAGTTGCGTTGCTCTTAAAACAGCAGTTTCCACTCCATTAGGATCTATCCCTCTTTCAAACCTGTAAGAGCTTTCAGTTGAAACTCCGTGTCTTTTGGAACTCATCCTTATCCACTTTGGATTAAACCACGCAGCCTCAAGAAAGACCTTTTTCGTCTTTTCTGAAACTCCTGTTTCTTCTCCACCCATAACACCAGCAAGAACCATTGGTCTTTCTGCATCAGCAATAACAAGATCCTTATTAGTAAGAGTGATTTTTCTACCGTCAAGAAGTAATAGCTCTTCTCCTGGGTTAGCTCTTCTTACTATGACCTTTCCACCTTTTATTTCTTCCCAATCAAATGCGTGAAGGGGTTGACCAAGCTCAAGAAGCACATAGTTAGTAATGTCAACCACATTGTTGATACTTGCAAGCCCACACAACCACAGTCTCTTTTTTATAAAGAACGGACTTTCTCCAACCTCTACCTCGTCAAAAAGCCTTCCCATGTACCTAAAACAACCCTCTTTTTCTTCTATCCTAATTTCTCCTTTAAAATCCCTTCCTGCTCTTAAGTAGTCTTCAAATTCAGGCTCTTTTAGTTCCCAGCCTGTTAGTGCGTGAAGCTCTCTTGCAGTGCCAATTATAGAAAGAACATCTCCTCTGTTTGGAGTAATTTCCAGTTCAAGCACAGGCTCTTTAATACCAAGAACCTCGTATATAGGCTTGCCAGCAGGAGTGCCCTCTGAAAATTCAAGAATTTTGTCTTTTTCTTCACCAACTCCAGCCTCGTAAGGAGAAAGAAACATACCAGAAGACTTAATACCTTTTACGATTTTTTCCTCAACCTTTTCTCCAGAAAAAGTTAAAGATCCAGCCTTTGCAACCCCTACTACTTTACCAGGTGCTACCTGATCTTTTGCAGTGGTAAGTACGGTAAAAGTCTCTTTTCCGTCTGTAACTTTACAGATGCAAACCTCTTTTAAGTCCTCTTTTTGAATAACTTCCAGAATTTTTACCGTGATTAATTCTCCAAGCTCTTCGTAAGGATCTTCTACACAGGCAACCTCTATTCCTCCCATAGTAAGAATTTCTGCAACTTCCTCTGGAGAAGCTTTAAGCTCAATAAAGTCCTTAAGCCAGCTTAAAGGAACTCTCATAAATCCCCTCTTTTAGTTTTTTATCTAAAACTTTGAAGAAAGTAAAGGTGATTGTCAAAAAACAAGCGAATGTCGTCTATACCGTACTTTATCATTGCAATTCTTTCTATTCCGAGTCCAAACGCAAACCCTTGCCATATACTCGTGTCGTAATTAACTGCTCTAAAAACCTCAGGATGCACCATCCCAGCCCCAAGAATCTCAAGCCATCCCGTGTGACTACAAACCCTGCATCCCTTACCATTACATATCACGCAACCAATGTCCATTTCTACACTTGGTTCTGTAAAAGGAAAGTAACTCGGTCTAAACCTTACTCTGGTCTTTGGACCAAAAATCTCCTTTGCAAAGTAGGTCAGAACCCCTTTTAAGTCAGAAAAACTAACTTCTTTGTCAACCATCAGTCCTTCAATCTGGTGGAACATCGGAGAGTGTCTCACATCAGCATCACACCTATAGACCTTGCCAGGAGCAACGATCCTCAAAGGAGGAGTTCTTTGAAGCATGGTTCTTATTTGAATAGGGGAGGTATGGGTTCTTAGGATAGAACCGTTTTCAAGGTAAAAAGTTGCTTGCATGTCTCTTGCAGGATGCCATTCAGGAATGTTAAGAGCAGTAAAGTTGTAGTATTCTGTTTCTATCTCAGGACCTGTTACTACTTCAAACCCAAGCCTGGTAAAGGCTTCGCACAACTCGTCTATTACTTGAGAAAGGGGGTGAAGCCCCCCAATTCCTGGTCTTCTTCCTGGAAGAGTTAAGTCAAGCCCTTCGTCTCTGTCCTCAGCCTTGAAAATGAGTTCTTTCTCTTTGGCTTTTAAAAGCTCTTCTACTTTATCTTTTAATACATTTAATTCTTTCCCAAAACGCCTCTTTTCTTCAATAGAGAGCTCTTTAAGCCTTTTTAAGAGCCCAGTAATCTGCCCTTTTTTTCCTAAAAACTTGACCTTGAGCTCTTGTAATTCTTTTAAGTCTTTTACCTTTTCAAATGCCTGCTTTATCTCTTCTTTTAGCTTTTCTACCTCTTTTTCAAACATTATTGCCACTTAGACTTTGCTATTTCTACGAGTTTTGCAAATGTCTCAGGCTCTGTAATAGCAAGATTTGCCAAAACCTTTCTGTCAAGTTCAATACCAGCTTTTTTAAGCCCACCCATAAACTTACTGTAATTTATACCGTGAAGCCTTGCTGCTGCATTTATTCTAACCTGCCAGAGTCTTCTAAAATCTCTCTTTTTCTGCTTTCTGTCACGATATGCATAAACAAGAGCCCTTTCTAAGGTTTCCTTTGCTCTTCTGTAAACATTCTTCCTCTGCCCCCAGTATCCCTTGGTAAGCTTGAGAAGCCTCTTGTGCCTTCTCCTCGTCTTAGGTCCACCTTTTGCCCTTGGCATGGATTATCCCTCCTTCCTTAACTAAAATTTGTAAGGTATGCACTCTTTTATGTGAGAGTAAAATCCCTTAAATATTTCTTTATACTTACCGAGGTGTCTCTTCGTTTTTCTATTCTTTTTACGAAGAAGGTGGCTTTTTCCAGACTTTTTGTGTAAAACTTTTCCAGTAGCAGTAACCTTAAACCTCTTGGCTGCAGATCTATTAGTCTTCATCTTGACCTTGCCTTTTGCCATAATAACACCCCTTTCCAGAATTTTTATAATTCTAACACTTTACACCAATTTTTTATAAAAACAAGCCTGTTTTTAAGAAACCTTTACTCTTTCAGAATTTCCTTAAGGGTTTCTTCTGGAATTTTGTAACTCTCTTTTTCACTTGGAAAAATACCAGACTTACACTCTTTTATGTACATTTTTACAGCGGCACTTAGTGCTTCAAAACCATATACATAGGTTTTTACGAACTTGGGACGCATTTCTGGAAAGAGTCCTACTACATCGTGAAACACGAGAATTTGTCCATCGGTAAACTTTCCTGCTCCTATTCCTATGGTAGGAACCTCAACCTCTTCAGTAATAACTTTTGCAAGTTCTGCTGGAACGCACTCAAGCACTATTGCAAAAACACCAGCACTTTCAAGCACCTTAGCGTCTTTGATTAACTTTTTAGCACTTTCAATAGTTTTTCCCTGAACTTTCAATCCTCCAAGCTCCATACTCCTCTGTGGAGTAAGACCAATGTGCCCAAGCACTGGGATTCCAGCGTTTACTATAGCCTCAATCGTAGAAGCAACCTCCTCTCCACCCTCAACCTTTACTCCGTGGCACCTCCCTTCTTTAACAAAAAGTCCTGCATTGTAAATCGCTTCCCTTTTTGAAAGGTGATAAGACAAAAACGGCATGTCACCTATTCTTAAAGTATCCTTTGCTCCTCTACTTACAGCCTTACAAAATATTAGCATCTTATCCATGTCCATTGAAAATGTATCCTCTTCCCCAAGCATAACCATTGCAGCAGAATCACCTATGAGAATAAAGTCAACTCCTGCGTCTTCCACTATTCTCGCTGAGGTGTAGTCATAAGCAGTTATTCCCACTATTGGCTCTTTTCCCTTTTTTTCTTTGAGAGAATAAGGACTTAACTTAAACAAAGACATAGCCTTACCTCCTAAACTTATTTAGTCAAGAACATGTTTTGGTGGCACCACACAGAAGAACTCCCCGGTAAAAACTACCTCTTCTCCTTTTTTAACGACCACATCAACCCACCTCTTTTTTCCTTCTTCTTTTTTTACCTCAGCCTCTGCCACTACGGTATCTCCAACTTTAACTGGTTTTAAAAACTTCACACTTGCTCCTGCAAGAACTACAGTTGGTTCGTTTACTGCAAGCATTGCAGAGTAATCCGCAAGACTAAATATAAAACCACCGTGTACGAGCCCTTTTTCGTCAGCTGCCATTTCTTCAATAGTTTTTAGCTCTACTTTAGCCTTTCCTTCTTCTAAGGAAATAGGTTTTCCGCTTAACCTCTGATCTATTTTTAAGTGAGTACGGATTTCCATGGTTTCCCTCCTTTTAAACTCCTCTTGCCCTTAAAATAAGGGACTTCATCTCCCTTACTGCCTCTTTCATTCCCACGAAAATAGCCCTTGAAACGATGCTGTGTCCTATACTGAATTCCTCTATTTCTGGTATCGCTGCTACCGGTCCTATGTTTTCATAGCTTAGCCCGTGTCCTGCGTGAACCTCAAACCCAAGGTCCTTAGCTATCCTTGCTGCTACTTCAAGTCTCTCAAGCTCCTTTAATCTTTCTTCTTCTGTTTCTGCTTCAGCGTAAATACCCGTGTGAAGCTCTACTACTTGGGCTCCTGTTTTTTTGGCAAGCTTAAGAACCTTTTCGTCTGGATTTAAAAACAGACTTACTTTTATACCAGCAGAGTTTAACCTTTTTACTGCTGACTTTACCTCTTTTACCCTGCCTTCAAGCTCCATTCCACCCTCTGTGGTAACCTCTTCTACTCTCTCAGGCACGAGAGTTACTTGATAAGGTTTTAGCTCTTCTGCAAACTTGAGAAGCTCTTCCTCTACAGCCATTTCCAAAATAAGTTTAGTTTTTATAATGTCTTTTATAATTTTGACATCCCTCTCTTTTATGTGTCTTCTGTCAAGTCTGAGGTGCACTACTATACCGTCTGCTCCACCAAGCTCTGCAAGAACTGCTGCGTGAACCGGATCAGGATATGGTGCCTTGCGTGCTTCTCTTACAGTTGCTACATGATCTACATTTACTGCAAGTTTCCCTGGCATGTATTCCCTCCTTTTTACAAAATTTATAATCTCGTCCTTTTTTCCAAAACCAAACTTTTTAAGAAGCTTTGCCTCGTTTTTTACCATAAGATAGGGTGCCCACTCACCTTTTTCGTGATCGTGCCCTAAAAGGTGAAGAATTCCGTGAAACACAAGCATTAACAAGTAATTTTTAAACCCTATAGAATACCTCTCAGCCTCTTCTTTTGCCCTTTCAACAGAAATAACCACCTCTCCGAGAAGTCCAGCAGAAGGCTCTCCAGCAAAAGAAAGTACATTCGTAGGAAAGTCTCTTCCAAGAAACTTCTGGTTTAGGTCTTTTATAGTTTCGTCGTCAGTAAATACGAGGATTACTTCCTTTTTACGAACTTTTAAAAACCTTAAAGCCTTTTTCGTTCGGGAATAAAGCTCCTCAAAAAGATCTTCAGAAATTAAGCCTTCTTTATCCTGTATCAGAACTACGCTCATTTTTAACCTTCTTGGCAAATATTAAAAATCCAGTATGAGCCACCATCCTGTCTTCAGGTCTTATTCTTTCTGGATTAGTCTTGTACTTTCTAAGTAAGATTTCCACGACCTCCACTTGAGCAAAACCAGTTGTAAACAGTTCTTTAAGAGTTAACGATATTTGATTAGTCGTTGGTACGAGGATTCCAATTGGAGCTCCTGCTTTTAGGGCATTCCAAGCTGGTTTAACCAAAATCCAAGGCTCTTTTACATCCAAAAACACTGCATCTACTTCGCTTTCGTCAAAAGCATCTTTCACCTCTCTTAGCTTAAACTCAACCCTGTCACTTAAGTTTAGCCTTGAGATGTTTTTTTGAGCAAGTTTTAAAAACCTCTCTTCCTTTTCGTAAGAAATAACCTTTCCCGAGTCTCCTACCATGTAAGCAAAAGCAGTTGTAAGAGCCCCAGAGCCACAACCACACTCAAGAACCGTCTTCCCAGGTCCAACTCCGAGTTTTAACAGAATGTAGCCAATGTCTTTGGGATATATTATTTGAGTAAGTCTGTCAACCTTGATTAAAAAGTCGTGCAAAGTTGGTCTTAAGACATAAAACCTTCTGTTGTTCTTACCGGTTATTACCTCACCGTAGTCCTTACCTATTAAGTCTCCGAGAAAAACGCAGTCTTTGTGAGTGTGAAAACGCTCCTCTTTTACCTCCAGAAGATAGGTCTTTCCGTCCTCACTTAGTAATAATACATAATCCCCCTTTTTTATGCTCATTTCATATATTAGCCCTGATAAAAGGTTTTAAAGGCTTTGTAAGTAGAGTAAAGGTCAACTTTGTGGCACACCTCAAAAGGGGAGTGCATGGAGAGAAGCGGAGGTCCTACATCTACCACATCCATTCCGTAAGAGGCAAAGAACTTAGCAACTGTTCCACCACCACCCTCGTCAACCTTACCCATAGATACTACCTGATAGGCGACCTTATTTTTATCCCACAAACCAAGAAGCCAAGCAAGAAACTCAGCATGAGCCTCGTTTGCCATGTACTTCCCACCGTGCCCAGTGTATCTGCTTACTGCAACCCCATATCCGAGTTTTGCGTCGTTTAACTTGTCATGAACCTCTACATAGTTTGGATCAATACCTGCAGTAACATCTGCAGACAGCACCTTCGTGTTAGAAATAACCTCAAAAAATACATCAGGATTTGGAGGAAGCCCAGCACCTTTTATTAGGTCGTAAATTACCTTTTCAAGAACTCTACTTTTTGCAGAGGTGTTTCCTTCAGATCCAATTTCTTCTCTATCCATAAAAACCAAAAGACAAGTGGTATCAGGTTCTTTTACCTCAAGGAAGGCTTTAAGAGAAGTAAAAGCACATATTCTGTCGTCCTGTCCGTATCCTCCTATAAATGCCCTGTCAATTCCCACTTCCCTTGCTTTGCCAGCAGGAACCAAGTAAAGCTCTGCTGAAACGAAGTCCTCTTCTTTTATTCCGTATCTATCGTAAAGTATTTTTAAAACATTCAGTTTTATTCTGTCTTTCAGCTTTTCCTTTTCTTCTTCTGGTGCTACGAGAGGAATTCCTCCTACGAGAACATTTAACTTTTCTCCGGGTATAGCTTCTGAAAGCTTTTTTTCTCCTTGAACTTTTCTTGCAAGGTGAGGTAATAAGTCACAAATGGTTAAAACCGGGTCAGAAGGATCTTCTCCAATAACGATTTTTACTATGTTACCGTCTTTTTTAGCCACTATACCTCTTAAAGCAAGGGGCATTGCTACCCAGTGATACTTTTTTATTCCTCCGTAATAGTGAGTTTTTAAAAAGGCAAGCTCAGTGTCTTCAAAAAGAGGATGAAGCTTGAGGTCAAGCCTTGGGGTGTCAATGTGGCTCACCACTATCTTTAATCCTTCTGTAATGCTCTTTTTTCCCATTATCCAGGCTGCTAAAAACTTGTTTCTATAAGTAAAGAATC
Organism: Thermodesulfobacteriota bacterium; assembly: GCA_013153525.1. Taxonomy (GTDB): domain Bacteria; phylum Desulfobacterota; class Thermodesulfobacteria; order Thermodesulfobacteriales; family Thermodesulfobacteriaceae; genus Thermodesulfobacterium. The sequence goes on along the minus strand of JAADEG010000002.1, from coordinate 33,636 downwards.
CTCTTTCTACGGAATCCTTTTTAAATCCCTTTTTTCTTAATCTCATTCCTGCAAACTCAACGCACTCTCTTTCAGTCTTAACCGCAGAAAGAAACTCTATATACTCCTTTGAAATTAGCTCAAGTTTTTCAATTTCCGTGAGTTCAAGCCTTTCCCACACATGTTTGGGTTGATAACTGAGTTCTTTCACCTGCATGGTGCTCACCCCTTTTAAGTTTTTACCATCTTAAAAGCATTGAACCGTAAGTAAAGCCTCCACCAAATGCAACGAGAAGCACGAGGTCCCCTTTTTTGAGCTTGCCTTCTTTCTCAGCTTCGTAAAGGGCAAGTGGAATACTCGCAGCAGAGGTGTTTCCATATTTATTTATATTAACAAAAACCTTTTCTTTTGGCAAACCCAATCTCTCTCTGAGATATTCTATTATTCTAAGATTAGCTTGGTGGGGCACGAGGAGGTCTATGTCTTTAGGACCAAAGCCGTTTCTCTCCAAAATTTCTACTGCAAGCTTTTCCATCATTCTCGTTGCAACTTTAAATACTTCTCTTCCCTTCATTTTTATGTAGTATTCGTCCTTGGGCAGTCTTTCGTCAAAAGGAGGATAACAACTTCCTCCACCTCTTAAAGTAAGAAGCTCCCAATAAGAACCGTCTGCTCCAAGAGTAAAGTCCATTATGCCACTTTTTTCAGGCTCTGTGCTTTTTCCAACGACAGCTGCTCCTGCTCCGTCTCCAAGTAAAACGCAAATGGTTCTGTCCTGCCAATTAGTCTTCCTGGAGAGTGCTTCAGCTCCTATAACCAGAACCTTGGTTTCGGGTTTTGACTTAATAAAACTTTCTGCAAGGGCAAGCCCGTAAATAAAACCTGAACAGGTTGCAGAAAGGTCAAAGGCTCCTGCGTTTTTTGCTCCTATACCGTCCTGTACCATTACAGCCATTGAAGGAATGATGTATTGAGGAGTAACCGTAGCACATATTATTAATCCAAGCTCTTCTGGAGAAACCTTGGCAGAGGTAAGAGCCTCCTTCGCAGCCTTGATAGCGTATTCTGTAATGTTCTCTCCGTCTTCAAGGATTCTTCTTTCTTTTATTCCTGTTCTTTCAGTAATCCATTCGTCAGATGTGTCAACGATTTTTTCAAGATCAAAGTTAGTTAAGACCTTTTGGGGAACCCCCATTCCCATCCCCAAAATAGCTGCTTTAAGACTTTGCACTACTTTTCCTCCTTAACCAGGTTTTCAGAGATAGCGTCTTCTATTTTTTCTACGAGACGAAGTTTTGCACTTTCCATTGCGACTTTTATTGCATTTTTGATGGCTAATCTGTCTGACCTACCGTGAGCTATTATTACATTTCCTTTTACTCCGAGAAGTGGTGCTCCTCCGTATTCCCTCCAGTCAATTCTTTTTTTGAACTTCTTTAGAGCTCCTCTGGCAAGCGTCATTCCAAACATAGCAAGAATGGACTTTTTAACCTCTTCTTTTAACATGGACATTACGACCTCTGCAACACCTTCTGAAAGTTTGAGGCACACATTACCTATAAATCCATCACAAACAACTACATCTACTTCACCTTTAAAGATGTCTCTGCTTTCAATATTTCCTACATAGTTTAGTTTTGAGGCTTTGAAAAGATTATGAGCCTTTTTTACCAATGTGTTGCCTTTCCCGGTTTCTTCTCCTATGGAGAGGAGGGCAACTCTTGGTTTTTCTCTTTTCCATATCCTTTCAAGAAAAACCTTACCCATAAGACCAAACTGAAACAGGTCTTCGGGTTTTGAGTCAACATTTGCACCTGCGTCAATGAGAACAAAGGGAAGTTTTATACTTGGAAGAAGGGTTGCTATGGCAGGGCGTCTTACCCCTTTGATTCTTCCGAGGATAAAAATTCCACCAGCAGCAACTGCACCAGAGTTTCCTGCTGAAACAAAAGCATCAGCTTTTCCCTCTTTAAGTAATTCCAGTCCTTTGAATATGGAGGCATTGCGTTTTTTTCTGAGAGCCTCTCCAGGAGGCTCGTCCATTTCCACTACTTCCTCAGCTTCAACCAGTTCAACTCTGTCCCAATCCTTTGCCTGTTTTAAAACCTCTGACTTGCCAACGAGATACAAAAAGAGGTCTTTAAATCTAATTAAAGCCTGCTTTGATCCCCTTAATATTTCGTAGGGGGCAAAATCACCCCCCATAACATCAACGACTACCTTGTACATAAGCTTTTAAAAATTTTTATACCTCCTCTTCTTCTATAAAAGCCTTATTTTTGTAATATCCACAAGTTGGGCACACTCTGTGAGGAAGTTTGGGAGACTTACACCTTGGACATATTGCAATAGCAGGGCTTACGAGGTGTTGATGTGCTCTTCTCTTTCCTCTTCTTGACCTTGAGGTCTTCCTCTTTGGAACAGCCATCTCCTAACCCCCTTTCTCTTTGGTCTTATCCTTTTCCTTAAGAAGCGTCTTTAAAATTGCAAAAGGGCTATCCTTTTTGTAAGGTTTACAATTACAAGAGCCTGTATTAAGATTTTTTCCACAAATAGGGCAAAGCCCTTTGCAATCTTCTTTACACAACTTCTTTACAGGAAGAGACAAAAAAATCTCTTCCCTTAAAATTTCGTAAAAAGATATCCAAGACTCACTATAAAAACTCACATCCATTTCCTCTTCACTAAGCTCTTTTTCTTCTTCAAAATTAAGGCTTGAAACAGGTTGCAAGTTTACTTCAAATTCGTGTTCTATAAAAAACTCAAAAGGAGTTAAACACCTATCACAAGTAAGAACAAGGCTCCCCTTTAAAAAGCCCTCTAATTTTACCTCAATTCCTATTTTTTTCAATTTTAAGTAACCTGAAAACGGCTGTTTTACCTCTAAGTCTTCTCCCAGGTCTTTAAGTTCGTTAAAGTCTATTTTAAGTCCCTCAACAGGGATGTCTTCAAGACTAACTCCCCAATTTTCAAGCTCTTTCATAAGTGAATCCTTTTGCGTGAGATTTGTCTAAGGATACCACTTAAAGAGAAAAAAGTCAAACTAAAATTTGTAAGAACTTATAAAAAACTTAAGTATTTAATTTAAATTACTTTTAAAATTTTAAAAAACAGAGAAAAACAGTTGTATTATAAATAAAAAGTATTAAATTAGAAAAGGAAAAATTTTTCAAAGGGGGCGACTTTTTCTTATGTTCACGAAGGTTCTTGCTAAGATAATTGGAACGAAAAACGAAAGAGAACTTAAGAAGTTAAAGCCGATCGTACAAAAAATAAACTCACTTGAGCCCAAGATTCAAAAATTGTCTGACGCAGAGCTTGCGAGAAAGACCATAGAGTTTAAGGAAAGGCTTGAAAGAGGGGAGAGTCTTGATGATCTTCTTCCTGAGGCTTTTGCAGTGGTAAGAGAGGCTTCAAGGCGAGTTCTTGGAATGAGGCACTTTGATGTTCAGCTCATAGGTGGAATAGTTCTTCATCAAGGAAAAATTGCTGAAATGAAAACAGGGGAGGGAAAAACTTTAGTAGCAACCCTTCCAGCTTACCTAAACGCTCTTACGGGTAAAGGAGTTCACATCGTTACTGTAAATGACTACCTTGCAAAGAGAGACGCCGAATGGATGGGACCGATTTATAGGTTTCTCGGAGTAAGCGTTGGATACATTACTTCTGGTATGGACGATTCAGAAAGAAAAAAGGCTTACGCCTGTGACATAACCTACGGTACTAATAGTGAGTTTGGATTTGACTACTTGAGAGACAACATGAAATTTTCCTTAGAAGACATGGTTCAGAGAGGACATTATTACGCAATTATAGACGAAGTTGACTCAATTTTAATTGACGAAGCAAGGACACCTCTTATTATTTCAGGACCTTCTGAAGAATCCACAGACATTTACTACTTTATAGACGAAATAGCAAGAAAACTTAAAAGAGATAAACACTTTACAGTTGACGAAAAGGCTAAAAATGTGCTTCTTACTGAGGAAGGAATTGCTGAGTGTGAAAGACTTCTTGGAATTAAGAATCTTTACAATCCAAGGTATGTTAGACTCGTGCATCTTATACATCAGGCTTTAAGAGCTCATCATTTATTTAAAAGAGATGTAGATTATGTAGTAAAAGACGGAAAAATAATAATAGTTGACGAGTTTACTGGAAGGCTTATGCCTGGAAGACGCTGGAGCGAAGGTCTTCACCAGGCTATAGAGGCAAAGGAAAGAGTTAGAATTGAGGCTGAAAATCAGACCTTAGCAATGATTACTATTCAGAACTACTTTAGAATGTACGAAAAAATTGCTGGTATGACAGGAACCGCAGCAACTGAAGCAGCAGAATTTAAAGAAATTTACAACCTTGATGTAGTAGTAATTCCTACGCACAAACCAATGATAAGAATTGATTATCCTGATGTAATTTTTAGAACCCAGAAAGAAAAGTTTAAAAAGGTAGTTGAAGAAATAGAGAAGTGTTACAAAGAAGGAAGACCTGTTCTCGTTGGTACTACGAGTATAGAAAAAAGCGAACTTCTTTCAAAAATGCTTAAGAAAAAAGGAATTCCGCATCAGGTGTTGAATGCAAAACACCACGAAAAAGAGGCACAGATAATTGCACAGGCAGGAAGGTCTCATTCTGTTACTATTGCAACTAACATGGCAGGAAGAGGAGTTGACATATTACTTGGAGGTAATCCAGAAGGGCTTGCAAGAGCTCAACTTGAGGCTGAGGGATACGACCTCTCAGAAATAGACGAAAGGGCTTGGAACGAGGTCTTAACACTTGCTAAGCAAGGAGAAGATCCTACTAAAAAGTACAACGAATACTGGGCAAAGGTGCTTTACGAAAAGTTCTTAGAGTGTCAGAAAGACGCAGAAAAAGTTAAAGCACTTGGAGGACTTTACATAATTGGTACGGAAAGACACGAGTCAAGAAGAATAGACAATCAGCTTAGAGGAAGAGCTGGAAGACAGGGAGATCCTGGAGCAAGCAGGTTCTTTTTGTCTCTTGAAGACGACCTTTTAAGGATATTTGGTTCTGACAAACTGAAAGCCTTTATGGAAAAACTCGGAATGAGCGAAGGTGAGGCTCTTGAACATCCTTGGCTCACCAAAGCTATAGAACAAGCTCAGAAAAAGGTTGAGTCCTACAACTTTGAAATTAGAAAACACCTTCTTGAATACGACGATGTAATGAACAAACAAAGAGAAACTATATATTCTCAAAGAAAAGAAATTCTTAAGTCAGAGTCTATAAAAGACTGGATTATCTCAATGATTGAGGAAAAGTGTGAAGAGCTCGTTGAAGAAGCATTCTTAGAGAAAAAAGTACTTGAAAAAGAGGACTGGCAAGCACTTTTAGACAGATTTAAGGAAGTCTTTGGATTTTCTCCTGAGGTAGATGTAGAGCCATCTCGCAAGGATCAGGTGCTGGATGTTCTAAAGAAATCTGCCCTTGAAAGGTACGAACAAAAGGAAAAAGAAATCGGAGAAAGAAATTTAAGAGAGCTTGAAAAGTACTTCCTTCTTACTACCATAGACGCACTTTGGAAAGAGCACCTGTTAACCTTGGATCACCTTAGAGAAAGCGTTGGACTTAGAGGTTATGGACAAAAGGATCCGCTTCAAGAGTACAAAAAAGAGGCTTTCCACCTGTTCGTAGAACTTATGAAGAGGATAAAAGAAATTACCCTGTCATACCTCTTTAGAGTTGAAATAGAAAAGGGCGAAGAGATTACAGAAGAGGAGATGCTTCCAGAAGAAGGGAAAAAGAAAAAGATAGAATATCGCAGGGATGGTTTGTTTGCGTCAGACGAAAAACAGAAGAAAAAACCTGCTAAGTCTCAGAAAATAGGTAGAAACGATCCCTGCCCTTGTGGCAGTGGAAAGAAGTATAAAAAGTGTTGTGGAAGACACCTTTACGAAGGAGCAAGACAATGATTTGCCCAAAGTGTAATTATGTATTTTCAGAAGAAATAAAAGTGTGCCCTAAGTGTGGGCACGACATGGGAGAGGTGCTTGAAAAACTCGGCTACTTTCCGAGGTCTTCTAACATACAAATAATTACTCTTAATGACTTTATTTCTTCTACTACTCAAGAAGAGGTTGAAACCACTTCGGAAGAAATGCTCTTTGCGAGTAAAGAAGTAGAAAAGAGTCCTGCAAAAGAGATTGAGGTTTCTTTTCCAGAAGAACTCCCCTCTTTTTCAGAAGAAATAGAAGAAAAAAAAGAAGAAACTACAGCTCCTCCTAAGGAGATTAATCTTGACTTTATAGAAGAAAAAGCTCCTGAAAAAGAGATAGAATTGTCTTTTCCAGAAGAACTTCCGTCTTTTTCAGAGGAAATAGAAAAAAAGAAAGAAGAAAGTTAAGTTTTTAAGGTACAGGGGCTCCCCAAAAGTCTCTTTTTTTACCCAGTTGGATGTCTTTAGTTTCTATAAGAGCTTTTTTGTAATAAGTGTATAACAATTTTTTTCCTGTTTTAGCAGGTTTAGTATTTGGATAATTGGAGATTAGAAATAGAAGTCTATTATAGGCAGCTCTATAGTACCCCATTTTAAAGTAAAAACGAGCTACATAAAGTTCGTGTTCTGCAAGGAGATTTTTAAGAGCCTTAATTCTTCTTTTGACCAAACTTAAGTAAGGATTGTGTGGATATTCTTCAAGTAGTCTTTGATAATTTTCTAAGGCTTTTTTAGTAAAGCTTTGATCTCTATCAGCAGATTCACGCATTTTGTAATAACAGTTAGCTATCTGAAAAATTACATATGGTACAGCAGGATTAGTAGGATAGAACTCTTCAAACTCTTGATAAAGAGGTATTGCTTCAGCGTAGTTACCTTCAAAAAATTTAATATCAGCCATTTTTAAAAGTGCAATTATTGCTTGAGGAGAAGCTGGATAAAAGTCTCTTACTTTTTTATAAAGAGCATAGGCTGTTAAAAAATCCTTGTTTTTATAAGCACTTTCAGCTTTTTTAAAAATCACTGATACTTTAGGAATTTTTTCCCTTTTAGGGGTGTTGCTACAGGAAAAAAGAAACACTAATACCCCTATAAACATCAAAAAGAAAAAAAACTTTCTGACAAACATAAAACAAAACTAAGAAAGGACTTTTTCCAGTGCTTTCATAATAGTATTTTTAGACACTGCACCTACGATAACCTCTACGGGTTCTCCGTTTTTAAATACTATAAGAGTCGGGATTGCCCTTATGCCGTACCTCCCTGGAGTTACAGGGTTTTCGTCAACATTCATTTTACAAACTTTTATTTTACCATTTAATTCTTCTGCTAATTCTTCAATTATTGGTGCAATTATTCTACACGGTCCACACCAAGGTGCCCAAAAATCCACTAATACGGGAATTGAAGACTGCAAAACCTCTTTTTCAAAATCAGCGTCACTTACCTTACACGCAGTCATTATTTCCTCCCTTTTTCAGTTTTCAAAAATTAAAATATACCTCTAAACCCTTTTTAAGTCAACAAATTTATTTTATAAATTTTTCAAAAAACCCTTCTTTACTAAAAGAAAAACTTTTCTAAACAACACCTCACACTTTTTATAAATACCTTCTTTTTTCGTTAAAAAATAGTTATAAGCAATTACAGCAGGAATTGCACAAAAAAGTCCCATAGCAGTGTTGATAAGTGCCTCTGCAATTCCAGGAGCAACTGTTGCAAGATTAGCACTTCCTTTAAGTCCTATCTCGTGAAAAGCCTGCATAATCCCCCAAACCGTTCCAAAAAGTCCTATAAACGGAGCAACATTCCCTACAGTCGCAAGAAATCCTAAACCCTTGTCAAGATCCTTTAAAAATTCTTCAGATTCAACGGATATTGCTTCTTTTAAGTCCTCTTCTGCAAACTTTATCCTTTCTGCTATGTTTCCCTCTGCTCTCTCTATGTATTCCTCGTAAATGTCTGCAAAAATAGCAAGAATTTTTTTGAAAACCTTAGCAATACCCGTTTTTTCCAGCTCCTTAACTACTTTAACAAAGTCTTTAAAATTAGAAACTTCTGTATAATACTTGGCTTTTTCAACCTCTTCGTTAAACCACTTGTACCGAAAGTAAAGTACGAACATTACATACCAACTCTGAATACTCATTAAAAATAACACTAATAAAACCACTTTTCCAGTTAAACTCGTTCTTAAAAAAGCCTCCCACAAGTTCATTTTTCTATCCCCCAAACAAGGTCTTTTAAGTCTTTTTTAATCCCAAGGAGCCCTTTTACCACTTTAAGGGCTCTTTTTGCTTCCTCAGAATTTAAAGACTCCGTAAACCTGTTTACGAAGGTCTTTACATGAGCCCTTATAACACCTTCTTCAAGCTCTCTTGCAAACTTTTTTAAAAGCGGTAAGACCTCGTCAAAGTTTTCCCAACTCCACTTTAAACTTCTTTCCAAGTCACTTACGAGAGTTCTTAAAGTATCCTCTGACAAATTTTTTTTAGCAAAAAAACCACCCAAGGGCACAGGGCTTCCTGTTCCTCTTTCCCACACCTCTCCAAGGTCAGCTATGAGCTTTAATCCGTACTTTTCATATAAAAACCTTCCTTCGTGAATTAGAATCCCCATGTCTATTTCACCTTTTAAAAGCTTGGGAATGACTTCGTCGTAAATCAAAAAAACTTTTTTGGTTTTTCCAGGATAAAAGTACTTAAACAAAAGATGAGCAGTAGTGTGTTCTCCAGGGATTCCCACTTTGAGTTTTGGAAAGTCCGAGCTGTTAAACAACTCATTTCCTACGAGGAGCGGACCTGAACCAAATCCCATTGCAGAACCAACAGGAAGTAAAATGTAGTCTTCGTGAATCTCTTTCCAGACTCCAAAAGAACACTTAATCACTTCAAACCTTCTTTCTATAGCCCAATTATTTAAGGTTTCTATGTCTGCAAAACAGAAGTTCCAGTTAACCTGAGTGCTTACTTTTTTTAAAATTATTCCAGCTATTATAAAGACATCGTTTGGGCAAGGAGAAAGGGCAAAGTTTATAAATTCTCTAACAGGCACTTTAAAGCCTCCTTAAGAGATTGAAGAGCCTCGTGCGGTTTCCAAGAAGACCTATCTTCTGCTACGAAGTTGCTTATAGCTCTTACTTCTATTAAAGGAATTCCGAGCTTTTTGCAAGCTCTTGCAACTGCAAAACCTTCCATGTTTTCAACTATAACCTCAAACCTCTTGGAAAAAAACTTAGCAATCTGCTCGTCGTAAGAACACGCACAAACAGTAGCAAAGTTTCCTACTTCTACTTTAAAACCACTATCCATAAGTATAGAAAAAGCCTTTTCCGTGTAACTTAGATTTAAATTTTCAATAGAGCAGGAGGTAATCCCCTTAGGTAAGTCTGAATAGTGAGTTTTGTACCTTCTTCCAAAGTCCACCCAGTATTCTCTGTAGGCAAGGGCAATGTCTTTTGGTTTTAATTCAGACTCTGGATAAGCTCCTCCAATGCCAGCAAGTATTGCAAGCTTACAAGGGTTTTGCTTTAGCACTTCGTAAGTACCAAGTCCGGCTTCTACTACACCGCATCCTATTAAGAATATGTCTTTGCTAAGTTCTTTTAAAAATTCGCATTCGTAAGAAGACGCTACGAGTATCACACTTTTTTTCATTTTTCTTCTATGGCTAACAATTCCTCAAATTCGTCTAAGTAAATAACTTCGGCTTTTATTTGAAACTCTTCAAGAAGTTTTCCAATTAGAAAGTCCACTTCGTTTGCTCTTATCAAGTTTCCTTCAGAATAAAACGGAAAAAAAATCTGTACACAAGGAGGTTTAATACTCTTTACTTTTACTTCAAACTTTTTGTCCTCTGGAAGTCCTTTAAGGCTGGTTTTTAAAAAGTTTTTAACGAAAAGTCTCAAGTCTTTTTCTTTTTTAAAGTGCTTTTTCACTTTTGTTTAAACCCTTTACTTTTTCAGGATTTATTCTAACTTTTTAAGTAAATAAGGTCAAGGGGATGAAAATGCAACCAAAGTATTACATTGGAACATGTGGCTGGAGTTATTCTTCTTTTAAAGGGATCATATATCCAGAAGATTCAAAATCAAGGGAATGGCTTGGTTACTATGTAAAATACTTTAATACTGTTGAGATTAATGTTACTTTTTACAGAAGACCAAGAAAAAGCACTTTTGAAAAGTGGTATGCAGAAACTCCATCTGAGTTCGTATTTTCAGTTAAAGCTCCTAAGGTAATTACTCACATAAAAAGACTAAAAGATGTAGAAAAAGAGCTTGAGACATTTTTGACAGACATAAAACCACTCAAAGAAAAGGCAAGAGTTTTACTTTTTCAGCTTCCACCTTCTTTTAAGTACGAAAAAGAAGTTATAGAAAACTTTTTAAAACTTTTGCCATCAGACTACTTAAATGTTCTGGAGATAAGACACAAAACTTTTCACAACGAGGAGTTTGTAGAGCTGTTGAGGAAGTTTAATGTGTGTCTTTGTTTTTCTGATTGTGGTAAGAGGTATCCTTCTTGGTACGAGGTTCAGACTGCTGATTTTTTATACATAAGACTACACGGAAGAGAAGTTCTGTATGTGTCTAATTATTCAGAAGAGGACTTAAAAGAGTTGGTTTTAAAAATAAAGAAGTTTGATGTAAAGGAAGTTTATGTGTATTTTGACAACACTGCAAAGGGTTACGCAGCAGAAAACGCATTAAAGTTAAAGGAGTTAATTGGGGCTTAATTTTTTGTGTAAAGCGAATAAGTGAGGAATTTCTTCATCTTTTAAGAGATTTTTTATTTCTATCAATTCGTCTTTAATTTTCAAAAAGGCTTGAACTATTTCTGGATCAAAGTGAGTTCCTGCTTTATTTTTAATTATTTCTATAGCTATGTTAAACTCAATAGCCTTTCTGTAAGGTCTGTCTGTGGTAAGAGCGTCAAATACATCAGCAATTGCCACGATCCTTGGAAATAGAGGTATATTTTCCCCTTTTAGACCTTTAGGATATCCCGTACCATCCCACTTTTCGTGATGATAAAGTGCTATTTCTTCAGCAACATTAAGATACTTTATTTTTGATCCAGCGAGTATGTTAGCCCCTATTAAGGTATGCATTTTCATTATTTCCCATTCTTTTTGCGTTAAAGAACCTGGTTTAAGTAATATGTTGTCTGGTATGCCGAGTTTACCAATGTCGTGAAGAGGAGCTCCGTACTTTATTAGTTCTATTTCTTCAGAAGAAAGCCCAATAGTTTCAGCTATTTTAGCAGAATAATAACTTACTCGTTGAATGTGAGCTCCTGTGTGCTCGTCTCTATATTCTGCTGCCTTTGCAAGTCTAAAAACTATCTCAAGGGAAAGCTCTTTGATTTCTTGATAAGTTTCTTGAAGTTCAAGATAAGTTTTTTGAAGTTCTCTCGTCTTTTTTTCTACTTCTTCTTCAAGAATTTGTTGATAATTCTTTAAAAAGTCTCTATACTTCTTTATCTTTGCAAGAGACTTTATTCTTGCTTTAAGTTCAGGAAGAAAAAAAGGTTTAGTTAATAAGTCGTCTGCTCCTGCAGAAAGTCCGTTTATCTTAACTTCAAGGTCGTTTAGTCCAGTTATGAGAATTACTCCTATGTCAATAGTATCTGGATTGTTTTTAATAAGTTTACACAAAGAAATTCCGTCAATCTCAGGAAGTAAGTAGTCAATAAGAGCTACATCAGGACTTATTTTGTGTATCTGATAAAGCGCTTCTTTACCATCGCTTGCAGAAAAGACATTATAACCCTCTCTTTTTAAAAACTCTTCAAGAATTTCTCTTATTTTCTTGTCGTCATCTACTATTAAAACTTTTACATATTTTGGATTCTCAATCTCTGGGAGAAACATGTTTCCAGCTCTTTTAACCTCCTCTCTGTGTTTATGTTTACAAAGTTTTCTTCGTTTGCTTCAGTTTTTTTTACGAAAAAAATACTCCCTATTTTTTTAAGATCCATAAACAAACGGAATAAACTTTTTTTAACAGAAAACTTAATGAAATCAAGCATCAAACTCTTAAGCCACGAAGGATAAACTCCGGGAAAGGGATAAATTTTACTTTCGTCTCTGGCAACTATTAAAAAGGCATTACAAAAAATGTTCTGCAGAGAAATTAAGTATCTAAGGTAGTCTGGATTGATAAGTGGTTGATCAACCGCTGTGATTAACACTGCTTTTTCAGACTCGTTAAGGGATTTTAATACCGAAAAAATGCCTGACACAGGTCCCCACACTTCAGGAAATTCGTCAAAAACAAAAGAAAACAACTCCTCTCTTATTCCCCATTTTTTTAAAGTTTTAGCTATTTTTTCTGCCTGATCTTTCTTTTTTACAGAAATTAAAATAGGTGGAGAAAACACTTCTAAAAGCCTGCTTAAACACAAGTAGATCAAAGGAAAACCTTTAAAAAGTTTTAAAGGCTTATTTCCTCCTATTCGTCTTCCCTCTCCACCTGCAAGTATCGCACACCTCAACTTTATACCCTCTTCCTTATTTTTACATAACTTCCCTTTAAAGGATCTTTGTAAACCTCAAGCACCACAGGAAATCTATCCTTTAATTCTTTTAAGTGAGATATTAATCCTATGGTTCTTCCACTTTTATAAGCAAGCCCAAGCAAGATTTCCATTACCTTTTCAAGTGTTGCCTCGTCAAGACTACCAAAACCCTCGTCAATAAAAAGAGACTCAAGAGGTTTCGTCCTAAACATGTAAAGAATTACATCAGAAATCCCTAATGCAAGAGATAAGGTAGCAATAAAAGACTCCCCTCCTGATAAAGTTTTAACATCTCTCACTTTACCCGTGTAAGCGTCAAACACATCTATAGAGAAACTCTTTTCAAAAAGCTTGTCTTTAACGAATTCGTACCTTCCAAAAGAAAACTCTTTAAGGTACTGACTCGCTCTTTCAAACACGAACTTTCCAAAGATAGAGATAACGAAAGAGTGAAAAGAGACTCCAAGCCGGTTTTTCCCTGATAGGAAGTCGTACAACCACTGAGTTTTTCCGTAAAGCTCCTCAAGCTCTTTTTTCTTTTTTATTACCTCTGAAAAAGACTCACACACTGCGCTTAGCTGAGAGTAAAGCTCTTTTACTCCTCCAAGCTCTCTATTTTTACGAGAAAGCGCTTCTTTTACCCTTTTTAGCTCTTTTTCCACCTCTTTTTCTCCAACTTCTGTAACCACCTTTTCAAGCTCTGCCTCAAGTTTTTGTATCTCAGCTCTGCACTTTTCCATTTCTAAGTAGTAATTGTTTAGCTCCTCTTCGCGTGCTTCAATGCCTCCAATTTTGGATTCAAGAACCTTTAGTTCCTTTAAGTCTTTAATGAGTTTTTTCTTTTTAAGCTCACAAACACTTTTCAAACATTCTTTGTAGTTTTTAAGGGCAAACTGAATGAGTTCTTCGGTTTTGTTAAGCTCTGTTACTTTTTGAGTAACCAGGGTCTCAAGTCTTTTTATTTCTTCTTCAAGTTTACTTTTTTCTTTGTTCCAGAAATCTATTTCCTGTGAAATTAGAACTATTTTTTTTGTTATGTCTGCGTCTTTAAAAACCTCAAATCTGTTAAGATGATTTTCCACTAACTCAAGTTGAGAAGAAGTTTTAGCAAACTCACGCTCTGCTTTTTCTCTCTCAAGAGACTTCGTTTTTAGCTCTTTTTCCACTTTTTCAAGGAGAGCTTTCGTTAAGCGAATCTCTTCCTCCAGATCCTTTTCAATCTTTGTTATTTCTCTCCGTTTTTTAAACCACTTTCCAGCTTCTAATATTTTTTCTTTTAAAATCTTTTCTGGGGTTTCTCCTTTTAATTCTTCAATTTCCTTTTCAAGCCCCTCTTTCTTTCCCAGAATTTTGTAATAAGTTTCTTCTTCTCTTTTTAAAACTTCTTCTAATTGCTTTATCTGCGTTTTTACTTTTTCAAGACTTGTGAACTCTCCAGATCCTTTAAAAGGCTTGGGATGTTCTGTTGAACCACATACAGGACACGGTTCTCCTTTTTTAAGGTGCTTTATTAAAAACTCAGCGTGGCACTTTAATTCAAGCTCCTCTTTCTTTTTCTCAAGCTCTCGTATTTTAGCCTTAACTTCTTTAATTTTAGCAAAAACCTCCTTTTCCTTTGCACACCAATTTTGCCAACTTTTATAAGCTTCACACCTCTTTTCAAGAACTTCTATTTCCTTTAAAACGAGTTTAGCTTTTGCTATCTCTTGCAGTTTTTCCCTTGTTTTTTCAAGTTTATTCTTTAGGTCAACCTGTTTTTGTTCCAAGTAGGTTTGCTCGTTTTTTAAGTCTTTAACCAACTTTTCAAGTTTTAACTTTTCATTAATTAAAAATTCCCTTTTTTTAAAAAATTCCTCGGCTTCTTTAAGCAGAGTAAGTTCTCTTTTTTTTACTTCTATTAGTTCTTCTTTTTCTAACAGTTTTTTTAAAGTATTTCTTTTTCTCTCAACTTCGGTTTTCAAGTTTTTAACCTTTTCTCTTAATTCTTTGCGAAGTATCGTAGAAGCTCTTAGTTCTTTCCACCAGTTTCTCAATTGATGATAAGAGGGTATGTAGTCTTTTATAGTCTTGAGTTTTTTTACTTCGGCTTCAAGTCTTGTTATTTCTTCTTTTTTGCCTTCAAGATCTTTTAATTTTTGTTTAAGTTCGTGAAGCTGACGCTTAAGTTCAAGTGCTTTTCTTTGGTTTATTAATTTTTCTTCAAGTACTTCCGCGGTGTTTTGCAATTTTTTAATTTCTTCTATTAGAGTTTCTTCCTGAGTTTTGAGTTTTTTTAACCTGAGTTTTAGCTCAGAAAGGGTTTCTACCTTAGCAAGTGTTTTAAGTTCCTTTTCCCTTTCAAACAGGGTGTTTAACTCTGACTTTAAACTTTTAACTTTTTCTTTTAAAAAGGCTTCAAACTCGTAAAAAAGCTCTGTGTCAAAGATGTTTTGAAACAGCTGGAGTCTTTCTTCTTTTTTAGCGAGTAAAATTTTTCGGTACTCACCTTGAGGTATGAGAAAAACCTTTTTAAATTGCTTGGCGTCAAGTCCAAAAAGGCTTTTGATTTTTTCTTTTATTTCGTTTTTTTTAGTAGAAAATAATTTATCCTCTATCCAAAGGGCAGAGTAGTCCTTACCACCTGTTTTTGGAGAAATTTTTCTTGAAATCCTATAAACTTTTCCGTCTAATGCGAACTTGAGGTTGACTTCAGCAGGTTTACTCTCTTTTAAAAAGTGAGATACGAGATCAGATGCAGTTCTTCCTTCAAGGGTGGTTTCTCCGTATAAAGCGTAAAGTATCGCGTCAAAAATCGTGGTTTTTCCTGCTCCAATTTCTCCAGATATTAAAAATACCTTAGAGTCATTAAGAGTGCGTAAGTCGTCTTCTAAGAGTTCAAGATTTACATAAGGTCCAAACCCTTTTACCACCAAGGAGAGCAATCTCATTTAATTTTGTACTTTCTTCCCATTTCTCTTTCTATATCTCTTCTTTTGATATCCTCCCTTCTGTCGTAAATTTTTTTACCTTTTGCAAGAGCGAGTTCAACCTTAGCCCAGCCTCTGTCGTTAAAATAGACTTTAAGAGGGATGAGGGTGTAACCCTTTTGTTGAACTTTACCAGCGAGTCTTTTGATTTCAGACTTTTTAAGAAGAAGTTTGCGAGTTCTCGTGGGATCAATGTTTTGAGCCTCTCTGCTGTGAGGGTATGGACTTATGTGAAAATTATATAAATAAACTTCTCCGTCAACAATTCTTGCAAAGCTATCTTTAAGATTGGCTCTACCCATTCTAAGAGACTTTACTTCACATCCCAAAAGCTGTATTCCAGCTTCGTAAGTTTCTTCTATGTGATAAAGGTGATAAGCCTTTTTGTTAGTACACACAATCTTTTCTGGCATAGCACAAGCTTACCATAAATATTGATAAAGTCAATTTTTGCAAGTTTGTAGCTTTGTCTTGACAACAAAGATAAGTTTGATATTATCCTGTAATAAAGAGAGGTAAAAAAGTGGTTAAATAAAAAATTCACAAGGGGGCAAACCATGAGCAGTTCAAAGCCTTTTATTTTATGGTTTGACGAGATAACTAAAGACGATGTACCTTTAGTGGGAGGAAAAAATGCCTCCCTTGGTGAAATGTATTCAAAACTTAGTCCAAAAGGAATAAAAGTTCCCTACGGATTTGCAGTCACTGCAGAGGCGTATAAACACTTTATCCGGGAAAACAAACTTGAAAGTAAAATAAAAGATATACTTCAGGGACTTGACACCCACGATGTGGAAGATCTTCAAAAAAGAGGAAAGAAGATTAGAAACCTCATTTTAAGAGCAAAAATGCCAGAAGATCTTAAAAAAGAAATAGAATCTGCTTATCACAAGCTTGAAGAAAAGTATGAAAAAAATGTGGATGTAGCAGTTAGGTCCTCTGCAACAGCTGAGGACTTGCCTGATGCATCTTTTGCAGGACAGCAAGAGACTTATCTCAATGTTAGAGGTGTTGAGAATGTAGTAAAGTATGTTCAAAAGTGCTTTGCTTCACTATTTACTGATAGAGCTATTTCTTATAGAGAAGACAAAGGTTTTGATCACTTTTCTGTTTATCTTTCTGTTGCAGTGCAGAAGATGGTCAGAAGTGACGCTGCGTGTTCTGGAGTTATGTTCACTCTGGATACGGAAAGCGGTTTTAAGGATGTTGTATATATTACTGGAACATGGGGGCTTGGAGAGGCACTCGTTCAGGGTAAGGTTAATCCAGACGAATTCTATGTGTTTAAACCTACTTTAAAACAGGGATACAGACCCATTCTTTCAAAGAAACTCGGATCTAAACAAATAAAAATGATATACGGTAAAAGTGCAAGGTGTCCTATTAAAACCGTTAGAACTACCAAAAACGAGAGGTTGAGTTTCGTTATTTCTGACGACGAGATCCTTACTCTTGCAAAGTGGGCAATTGCAATAGAAGAACACTACGGAAGACCAATGGATATTGAGTGGGCAAAAGATGGAGACGGAGTTCATGTAGGTACAGGAGAGCTTTACATAGTTCAGGCTCGTCCTGAGACTGTTCACGCAACCAAGGCTCAAAAGTACTATGAAATATACAAACTTAAAGGAGAAGGTAAGGTTATTTGTACTGGAAAGGCTGTTGGAAGCAAAATTGGTCAGGGTAAAGCAAGGGTTATTTTAGATGTGAGCGAGATTAGTAACTTTAAAGAAGGAGAAGTACTTGTTACTGACATGACGGATCCTGATTGGGAACCTATTATGAAAAAGGCATCTGCAATCGTAACTGACAGAGGAGGAAGAACCTGCCACGCTGCAATAGTTTCAAGAGAGCTTGGAATTCCTTGTATAGTAGGAACGGAAAAGGCAACCCAGCTTATAAAAACTGGAGAAGAAATAACAGTTGACTGTTCTCAAGGTGAAGAAGGAAGAGTTCTTGAAGGATTGGTTCCTTACGAAGTGGAAAGAATAGACCTTGCTTCTATTCCTAAAACCAAAACCAAGGTGATGATGAATGTAGGGATTCCAGAACAAGCTTTTTCACAGGCTCAGCTTCCAAACGACGGAGTTGGTCTTGCAAGAATAGAGTTTATAATTGGATCTCACATAGGGATACACCCTCTTGCACTCCTTGAATACGAAAAACTAAAAGAAAAGGCGAAAAAGGACAAAAACATAGAAAAAGTAGTACACATTATAGAAGAAAAGGCTTATAACTACGAAAACAAAGCAGACTTTTATGTTGACAAACTTGCTCAAGGCGTTGCAATGATTGCTGCTGCTTTTTATCCAAACGATGTTATAGTTAGGTTTTCAGACTTCAAGAGTAACGAATATGCAAATCTGGTAGGAGGATTTTTGTACGAGCCAGTTGAACACAATCCAATGCTTGGGTGGAGAGGGGCTTCAAGATACTACGATCCTAAGTTTGAACCAGCCTTTGCACTTGAGTGTAAGGCAATTAAGAAAGTAAGAGACGAAATGGGGCTTACCAATGTAAAAGTAATGATACCCTTCTGCAGAACCGTGGAGGAGGGTAAGAAGGTTATAGAAGTTATGGCAAGGCATGGACTAAAACAAGGCGAAAACGGACTTGAAGTTTATGTAATGTGTGAAATTCCAAGTAATGTAATTCTTGCTGAGGAATTTGCAAAGGTGTTTGACGGCTTTTCAATAGGATCTAACGACCTTACGCAACTTACTCTTGGACTTGATAGAGACTCAGAGCTCGTGTCTCACCTTTACGACGAAAGAAATCCAGCGGTTAAAAGACTCGTTAAACAGGTTATAGAAACTGCTAAGAAAGCAGGAAGAAAGGTTGGAATCTGTGGACAGGCTCCAAGTGACTTTCCGGACTTTGCAGAATTTTTGGTTGAGTGTGGCATTGACTCAATGAGCTTAACCCCAGATACTATTGTAAAGACGAGGCTGCTTGTTGCAGAAAAAGAAAAAGCACTTAAAAAGTAAAGTAATTGTTTTACTTTTAACCTTAATTGGAATTTTTTTCTTAGTAAAAAGTGGAAGTTGTACAATTGTTATAAATGTGCACCCCTGTAAACAGACAGGGGTGCCTTATCCGTATTTGACTCAGGTAATTACTCAAGAAGTTATAGAAGAGCTCAACGATATTTCAGGAATAAAAGTAAGTAAAAGTAATTTTTCGTACGAACTTTATTGTAAAGTTGGATTTAACGATAAAAACAGTGAGTTTAACTTGAGTTTTGAGTTAATCAAAAAAGGAAAGGAGTTAAAAAAAGTAAGCTTTAAAGTAAAAGGAGACGAATTGTTCATAGAAGTAAAAAAACAGTTGTTGTGCGTTTTAAAGAGTTTTTTAGTAATACCTCCTAAACCTAAGGGAAGTATTTTTAAAAAGATAAAGTCTGCATTAGAAAGTTTAGTATTTTTAAAGAGAGGTTTTGAATTAAACATACCAGTACCTTTGCCACCACCACCTCAAGGATTTTTAAAGTAAAAATGGCTGTGTATAGACCTAAGATTATTTTAAAAGCAGGGTATAGAAGAAAGAGGCGTAACATAAAGTTAATAATTCTTAGGGTGTTGTTTTTACTCTTTTTTGTGTGTATTTCTGGATACTTTGCGATGAGTTTACTGGTGGAACATGAGATTAAAGAAATAAAAGAACTTAAGTACGGTAATCAGTATTTAAGAAAAAAAATAGCGACTTTGAGAAACAATCCTAAGGAATACGAAAAAGAAGTACGAAGGAGGTTAGGGTACATAAAAGAGGGTGAAAAAATAGTAATTTACTCTGAAAGAAGTTTGCGAAAGTACAAGGAGGTAGCCAGATGAGCAAGGGATATATCGTACTTGAAGGATTTTTTGAGGGAGCAGGAGCCAAAATAGCTATAGTAGTAAGTAGGTTTAATGTATTTATAACTCAAAAACTTCTTGAAGGAGCTCTTGATGTTTTAAAAAGACATCAGGTAGTAGAAGAAGACATTTATGTTACTTGGGTTCCTGGGGCTTTTGAGATTCCTCTCGTTGCGAAAAAACTTGCAGAGACCAAGAAGTTTGACGCTGTGATTTGTTTGGGAGCAATTATAAGAGGGGCAACTCCTCACTTTGAATATGTAGCAGCAGAGGCTTCAAAAGGAGTAGCTCATGTAATGCTTGAAACGGGTATCCCTGTTATATTTGGAATACTCACTACTGATACAATAGAGCAGGCAATAGAAAGAGCAGGGACTAAAGCAGGAAACAAGGGTGCAGAAGCAGCTTTAAGTGCTCTTGAAATGGTAAGTTTACTCAGGAAGATAGCATCTATTTAAAGGACAACCTTTTGGGGGAGGGCTTATGAAAACTATAAGGGAGCTTGAATTAAAGGGAAAGAAAGTATTTATAAGAGTTGATTACAATGTCCCACTTGAAAAGGGCAAAATTTCAGACGATACGAGAATAGTTGAAAGTCTGCCTACTGTAAATTACGCAATTAAGTCTTCTGGAAAGGTGATACTGTGCTCTCATCTTGGAAGACCAAAAGGTAAGAGGGTTCCAGAACTATCTTTAAGACCAGTTTATGAGTATTTGAAAAAGGTTTTAAACACTGAGGTAAAGTTTCTTGAAGACATTACTTCTCCAGAAGTAGATAAAGTTTTGGAGGAGTTAAAAGAAGGAGAGGTTTTGTTGCTTGAAAATGTTAGGTTTTATCCTGGAGAAACTAAAAACGACGAGGAATTTGCTAAAACTCTTGCAAAGTTTGCAGATGTATTTATAAACGATGCCTTTTCTGTTTCTCATAGAGCTCACGCTTCAGTAGTTGGCATAGCGAGATTCGTTAAAGACAAAGGCATAGGCTTTCAGATGGAAAAGGAACTCAAGTACTTGACGAGAATCGTTGGAAAACCAGAAAGACCTTTTTACGCACTTATAGGTGGTAGTAAGGTTTCAACGAAGATAGGAGTTTTAAAAAGCTTACTTAACAAAATAGACAAGCTTATTATAGGTGGAGCAATGGCAAATACTTTTCTTGCAGCAAAGGGTTACAAAGTAGGAGCATCTTTTATTGAAGAGGAATACCTTGAAACTGCTCGTCAAATCTTAAAAGAGGCTAAAGAAAAAGAGGTAAAGATATACCTTCCTGTTGATGTAGTAGTAGAAGGGATTCATGGGATAAGAGAATGCGAACTTTGGGAGGTTGAAGAAGAGGATAAGATTTTTGACATAGGTAGCAATACGATAAGACTGTTTTGTGAAGCTCTTGAGGGAGCTTCTACAGTAGTGTGGAACGGACCTCTTGGTCTTTTTGAGAAAAAGCCCTTTCACAAAGGTACTTCTATCTTAGCAAGAAAAATTGCAAGTCTTGGATGTACGACCATTGCAGGTGGAGGAGATACTATTTCAGCGATAAAACTTGCAGGAGTAGAGACTGCGTTTTCTTACATTTCTACAGCAGGTGGAGCCTTTTTGGAATATTTGGAAGGTAAAGAACTTCCAGGGCTTGCAGTTTTAAAAGGGTAAAGGAGGTGACAAAGTTATGCGCAAGTACTTGATAGCAGGTAATTGGAAGATGCACAAAACTGTAAAAGAGGCAAAAGAATTTTTTGAAAATTTTTTAAGAAAGCTTAAAGAAAAAACAGTTGACAGAGAGATAATGATAGCTCCACCGTTTACATGCCTGTTTGCATGTGCAGAAGCAGTAAAGGGTACTCCTGTCAGTCTTGGAGCACAAAACGCTTGTTGGGAACCAAAAGGTGCTTTTACTGGAGAAATTTCTCCTGAAATGTTAAAAGAGTTTGAAGTAAAGTATGTAATAATCGGACATTCAGAAAGAAGACACATATTTGGAGAAACAGACGAAATCATAAATAAAAGAGTAAAGGGTGTTTTTTCAGCAGGTCTTGTTCCTGTGCTTTGTGTAGGAGAAACTCTTGAGGAAAGAGAAGCAGGAAAGACTTTTGATGTAGTTAAAACACAACTTGAGGAGGGGTTAAGAGGAATTTCAGGAGTAAGTGGAGAGACCTTGGTAATTGCTTACGAACCTGTTTGGGCAATTGGTACAGGTAAAACTGCAACACCTCTACAGGCACAAGAGGTTCATCAATTTATAAGAGAAAAGCTTAAAGAATTATTTGGTGAAGTAGCTGATTCTATAAGAATTTTATACGGTGGAAGCGTAAAACCTGAAAACGCAGGTTCAATACTTGAACAACCAGACATAGACGGGGTTTTGGTAGGAGGTGCCTCTTTAGATCCAGAAAAGTTTTACGACATATACACAGCAGGCACATAAATGGAAATTGCAGAAAAAGAGATCGTTAATTACAACGACCTTTTGATTTCAAGAAATAACTGGGAGAAGTGTAATCTCGTAGAAGTTATCAAAAAACTTTCCTCGCTATCCTTAGATACATTTTTAAAAGACTTCGTACTGGAAGTAGTGATACGGATTTCCCAAATCCTTTATTGGAGGAGCTGCAGACTTTTAAAAGAAGATGTTTTTGTGGAAGAACCAAATGAGAAAGACTTTGCAGAAGAAAGAACCATAGGATACTCTTATTATAAGTTAATTCCCTTAGACAACCGACTTTTTGAAAAAAGATTTTTACCGAGTGTTTATGTAGAGTTTAAAGAGGAATTAGACGAAGTAGGGATAGAATTTCTCGTAAAAGTAATGTTAGAAGTATTAGAAAGAGAGGCAAAAAAGCAGGAGGTTGTGGAAGTTATTTCTTGTAATTCTATAGAAGACTACATGGAGAGGGTAAAAAAAGAGCTTGAAGTTAGAAAAGAAATAAAGTTTAGAAGTTTTCTAAAAGAAGTTGGATGTTTTTGTAAGGAGAGAGTTTTTGACATTGTGTATTATTTTCTTGCAATTTTATTTTTAAGCTATTTAAGGCAGTGTTATTTAGTACAAAATAGTGAGGAAGAAGACATAAAGGTGTATTCTTTATGAGTGAAACTTTTAACAATACATTTACTTATTTTTTTGAAATATATAATGGAAAAAAGGGTAAAAGTAAGAGATAGGAGGGATTGAGATTTCGTTAACTTTTTGTGAAATAAGTAACAAAGTATTCTTTTATTTTGCAATTTATAATATAACAGTTTGGAAATTAGAAAGTTATAGGGAGGCAAAGGGGATAAATGGGGTATAAATTAAAGCACAATCCTGACAAGTGTGATGGGTGTCAGAAGTGTGTGGAGGCGTGTAGGCAGGCACACAAAGGGATGTCAAACAACGCTATATTTGAGTTAAACGGTAAGTTTTATTATTTTGTGTGTGTTCAATGCGTTAAGCCTGCGTGTATGAACGCGTGTCCTGTTGGGGCATTTGAAAAGGTGGAGGGGGTAGTAAAGTTTTACTTAGAGAGATGTGTAGGGTGTTTGAACTGTGCTGAGGCTTGTCCGTTTGGAGTGCCGAGGTATAATCCATTTACAGGTGCAATTACCAAGTGCGATCTTTGTATAGATAGAGTTAAGAAAGGGGAGCAACCTTATTGTGTGAGTGCTTGTCCAAACAAGGCTTTACAGCTCATAAAGACTGAGCCAAAGGCAAAGCCGAAACCAAAGGCAAAGCCCCAGGCTCAGGCAAAAGCTCAAGCCCAGGCAAAGCCTCAGCCACAGCAACAGCAGGCAAAAGAGGAGGCAAGTAAGCAATGAGTGGATATGGAGCACTGCTTTTATTTTCGTTATTGTTGCTCGTTTTAGGAGTGGTGCTTATTATAGCTAACCAAATTCTTGCAATAAAAAGACCAGATGTAAAAAAGTACATTCCTTACGAATGTGGAGTTGATCCTACTGGTGATGCGAGAATTCCGTTTAGAATTAGGTTTTACATTATAGCGTTAATTTTCTTAGTATTTGATGTAGAGGTAATTTTCCTTTATCCTTGGGCGATAATATTTGAGCATCTTAAGTGGTTTGGATTTATAGAGATATTTATTTTTACGGTGTTGTTGTTGGTAGCGTACATATATGCATGGAGTGAAGGTGGATTAACTTGGGATTAAAGGAGAGGTGGGAGTATGGCAGAAGAGAAAGAGATTAAAGAGCAGGAAGTACAAGAAGCTCAAGAAGTACAAGAGGGAGGAGAGAAAAGAGGTATAGAGAAGGATACTATAGAGATAGCTCCTGGAGTAAGGCAAATACCTGGAGCACCTGTTATAATAGCAGCTATTGATAAGATAATAAATTGGGCTCGTGCAGGATCTATGTGGCCTGTTACATTTGGACTTGCGTGTTGTGCAATTGAGATGATGGCAACTGGTGCGAGCCATTACGACCTTGACAGATATGGAATAATTTTTAGAGCGTCTCCAAGGCAGGCAGATGTTCTTATAGTAGCAGGAACCGTAACCAAAAAGATGGCACCTATTGTTAGAAGAGTATATGATCAGATGCCAGAGCCTAAGTATGTTATTGCAATGGGAAGCTGTGCTTGTTCTGGGGGAGTATTTAGAACTTATGCAGTAGCTCAGGGAGCGGACAACTTTTTACCTGTTGATGTGTATGTGCCTGGTTGTCCTCCAAGACCAGAGGCTTTACTTTACGGGCTTTTAAGTCTTCAAGAAAAGATTAAAAAAGAGACAAAAAGATGGGGGTGCTGGAGATAAAAGATGAACTTAGCGGTTGAGGAACTTCAGAAAAAGTTTCCAGATGTAATTAGGGAAGTAAAAAAGGGAGATTGTTTAACTTTGATTTGTGGTAGGGAGGGGTTTTTAGAGTTTATAGAGTATCTTAAAGATCAGAAGGGTTTTGTTTATTTAATTGATTTGTGTGGGGTTGATTATTTAAATTATCCTGCAAAGAATTGGGAAGAAAGGTTTGAGGTAGTTTATCATCTTTACAACTTTGAGGCTAAGGAGCTTTTAAGGATCAGGGTGAGGGTTCCTGAAGACGACTGTTGGCATTATTCTGTGGTAAAGCTCTGGAAGACGGCAGATTTCTTTGAAAGAGAGTGTTACGACATGTTTGGGATTGAGTTTAAAGGACATCCAGACTTAAGGCGCGTACTTATGCCTGACGATTGGAAGGGTTATCCACTTCGTAAGGATTATCCGTTAGCTTTAAGTGAGGAAGAAGAGTGGGAAGTATATAAAGAGTTAGTTAAGAAGAATAAACCTAAGAGGTAAGGGGAGCTATGGGATTAGCCGTTGAGGTAAACAAGAAGCAAGTAGAAGATAGTCAGTGGAGTGAACCGTTTTACATTAATATGGGTCCTCAGCACCCGTCAACTCACGGGGTGTTGAGGTTGTTTTTGGAGCTTGATGGAGAGACTATAGTTAACTGTGATCCAAGGGTAGGTTATTTACACAGAGGAGTTGAAAAGCTTGCAGAAAACTTGAATTACAATCAAACTATCGTATTAAGTGACAGATTGGACTACATTTCTTCAGCAGCTAATAATGTGGTTTTTGCTCTTGCAGTTGAGAAGTTAATGGGACTTCAGGTTCCGAGGAGAGCGAGGCTATTGAGGACGATCGTTTCAGAAATGGCGAGAATTTGTAATCACCTTCTTTGGCTTGCTACTCACGCGCTTGACATAGGAGCAATGACGGTTTTCCTTTACTGTTTTAGAGACAGAGAATGGCTTTTGAACATATTTGAAAAGATTTGTGGAGCGAGACTTACTCATAGTTATGTGAGAGTTGGAGGAGTAAGGCTTGACTTTACGAACGAAATAATTGACGACCTTTACAAGTTTACGGAAGTATTTCCTGAGAGGATACTTGATTATGAAACGCTGATTGATGTTAACAGAATTTGGCTTAAGAGAACCAAGGGTATTGCTGTGGTTTCTATTGAAGAAGCAGTTAATCTTGGATTAACGGGTCCTTGTTTAAGAGGATCTGGATTAGCTTACGATGTAAGAAAGTACAGACCTTACGATGCATATAACGAAGTAGAATTCGTGGTTCCTATAGGTAAAAATGGAGATACCTACGATAGATACCGTGTGAGAATGGAAGAGCTTCGTCAATCTAACTACATTATAAAACAGTGCTTGGACAAACTTCCAGAGACAGAGGGAGAGCCTGTATTAGCAGAGGGTGCTCCTGATCTCTTGTTACCTGATGGATTGAAGGATGTGGTGCCAAAGCCCCATCCAAAGCTTGGAGCGATATTTAAGGCACAACCTAAGCAGTGGGCACCTATAGGAGAGGCTTTTGCTTCTATTGAGTCTCCTAAGGGAGAGTTATCTGTTTATCTTGTAAGTGACGGTTCAAACAAGCCTTGGAGGTGGAGAATAAGAACTCCGTCTTTTATACATGTAGCTGCTATAAAACACATGGCAAAGGGGCACATGATAGCAGACCTTGTAGCAATAATAGGAACACTTGACATAGTGCTTGGAGACTCTGATAGGTGAGGGGGAAGGATGGAGGGAACATTAATTGAAATCATAAAGTTAGTTGTAGCTGGATTAATTTTAATGATAGTTAGTGTTTTACATGTTGCGTATTTAACTTATGCAGAAAGAAAGATAGTTGCTCGTATGCAGCAGAGACTTGGTCCTAACAGAGTAGGACCTCGTGGACTTCTTCAGCCTATAGCTGACATGCTTAAACTTTTATCAAAAGAGCTTATTACTCCGGATGGAGTAGATAGACCTATTTTTTACATAGCGCCTTTTATTTCTCTTGTGTGTGGTGCAACAGGAGTTGCACTTATTCCTATATGGAAGACTTTTGTTTTTAGTAATATAAATGTAGGTCTTCTTTTTATTTTAGCATTGAGTTCTCTTAGTGCTTATGGAATTATTCTTTCTGGTTGGAGTTCAAATTCAAGGTATGCATTTTTGGGAGGAATTAGATCTGCAGCTCAAGTGATAAGTTACGAAATAGCTATGGGGCTTGCGCTTTTAAGTGTAGTTCTTATGGCAGGTTCTCTTAACTTAAGAGACATAGTAATGGCTCAGATACACAGTCCTTTTAAGATTTATGCTATACCTCAGATCATTGCGTTTTTCGTGTTTATGGTTTCTGCAGTAGCTGAGTGTAACAGAACGCCTTTTGACTTACCAGAAGCAGAAAACGAGCTCGTTGCAGGATACTTCGTAGAGTACAGCGGAATGAGGTTTGCTCTTTTCTATCTTGCAGAATATTTTGGAATGATAGTAATGAGTGCTCTTGCAGTTACATGTTTCTTAGGTGGATGGGCAGGACCGTTTGATGTACCTTTTATTCCGTGTTTCTGGTTTTTGTTAAAGATATATGCTCTTTTATTCTTTTACATTTGGATTAGAGCTACTCTTCCGAGATATCGTTATGACCAGCTTATGGGATTGGGTTGGAAGGTATTAATACCACTTGCTTTAGCAAACCTCTTTTTGACTGCATTTATAAAGTTAATAGTATAGAGGGAGAGGGAGGAATATGAGCCTTGTAAAGAAAATTTTTATGACAGAAATAATGCAGGGTCTTTCTTTGACCCTGAAAAAAATGCTTTTTGCTAAACCCGTAACTATTGAGTATTATGATAAGGTTCGTCCTAAACCTTATTCTGGATTTAGAGGAAGACATGCTCTTGTAAGAGATGAAAAAACTGGGGATACGAAATGTATAGCCTGTTTAAGGTGTGCTAAGGTGTGTCCTGCTAAGTGTATAACTATTGAATATACTACGGATGAGAAAACGAAGAGAAGAAAAGTGACAAAATATGAAATAGATGCTTTAAGGTGTATTTTCTGTGCGTATTGCGTTGAGGTGTGTCCTGTTAATGCTATAGTGCTTACAGAGTGGTACGAGTATGGTGGATATACGAGAGAGGACTTACTTTTTGATAAAGAAAAGCTTTTAAAGAACTGGGATGAGTTTATAGCTCAGCAGGAAAGACCTTATTTTAATCCGTTTTGGAAGCCAAGAGGTATTCCGGATAAGTGTTTACCTGTTAGAAAAAGGGAGGCTAAAGGGGTGTAGCGATGAATTGGGACATGTTAATATTTGCATATTTAGCATTTGCGATAGTAACTACGAGTTTATGGGCTATTTTGTGTAGAAATCCTGTTCACACGGTGTTATTAATTCTCGTAATGATAATTCATCAGGCGTTTTTAATTCTTACCTTAGGATGTGAATTTTTGACTGCGGTACAAATTATTGTGTATGCTGGTGCAATAATGGTTCTGTTTCTATTTGTGGTGTATCTGGTTAATTTGCGGAAGGAAACGAGAAGTAGCATGTTTATAAGAAAGTGGGCTTTAGCTCTAATAGGAATACTGTTTTTTGCCTTTTTCTTCTGGTTAAACATAAATGTTCTTATAAAATTTAATCCTCAAGTAAAGGCGTACTTACCGTTTAATTCTTCCAAGAGTGTATTGTGGTGGATGTCAAGTTATTTGTTTAAGTATTACTTGTTACAGTTTGAGATAGTTGGAACTATATTGCTTGTTGCGGTATTAGGATCTGTATTTCTCTTGAGGAAGGTGAAAGCTTTGGAGGATAGGGGGTAAAGTATGGTACCTATGAATTATTACATAGTGTTAGCTTTTATTTTGTTTTTCATAGGACTAATGGGTTTCATTTTGAGGAGAAACTTAATCGTTATGCTCGTTTCTATAGAGGTAATGCTTAATGGAATAATAATTTTGTTTGCAGCTATATCTCACTATGTAAAGGATGTAAGTGGATATATTATAATATTTTTCGTTATAGCGAGTGCAGCAGCAGAGTCTGCAGTAGGACTTACGCTTGCAGTATTAATTTATAAGAAGTTAAAGACGGTATATTCTACAGACATAAATAACTTTAACGGATAAGGGGTAGGGAGAGGATGGTGGAGAAAGGATTTGAAGTGATAAGTGAGTTTAACTTTTTGGTGTTTTTGATTCCGTTTATACCGTTTTTTGCAAGTATGATAACCCTTATATTTGGTAAAAAGTACTTCAAAGAAAATTCCCATTGGTTACCTGTTCTTGGAGTATTTACGAGTTTTCTAATATCTTTAAAAGTACTTTTAGATGTTATTCATGGTAAGATTTACGACTTTGACCTGTACAAGTGGATAGTAGCAGGGCACTTAAAGGTTGGACTTGGTTTCTTAGTAGATCCTCTTTCTATAATGATGACATGTATGGTTCTTTCACTTTCATTTTTAATTCATGTTTATTCTATTGGATACATGCACGACGATAAAGGTTATTATAGATTTTTCTCTTACATTTCTTTGTTTACTTTTAGCATGTTGATGCTCGTTCTTTCTAACAACTTACTTCAGCTCTTTCTTGGATGGGAAGCAGTTGGACTTTGTTCTTATCTTTTGATTGGTTTTTGGTACGAAAAGAGGAGTGCAGCTAATGCAGCAAAGAAGGCATTTATAGTTAACAGAGTAGGAGACTTTGGTTTTGCACTTGGAGTATTTTCTGTATTTTACTTTATAGGTTCTCTTTATTATACGGATCTTTTTAAGCACTTAGACTTAATTGCTAACAAGTACATAAGTTTTTGGGGGCTGAAGGTTCATGTACCCTTTTTGATTGCGTTTTTGCTTTTCTGTGGAGCAATGGGAAAGAGTGCTCAGTTTCCACTTCATGTTTGGCTTCCTGACGCAATGGAAGGTCCTACACCGGTTTCTGCATTGATTCACGCAGCTACGATGGTTACTGCTGGAGTATTTATGGTTTCTCGTCTTCACAGTTTATTTGAGCTTTCTAACGCTGCAATGGCAATGGTAGCGTTTGTAGGTGCGTTTACATGTTTTATGGCAGGTAGTATTGCACCTACGAGATTTGACATCAAGAGAATCATTGCATATTCTACGATGTCTCAGCTTGGATACATGTTTATGGCTTGCGGAGTTGGAGCTTTTGCAGTAGGAATGTTCCACTTGTTTACTCATGCGTACTTTAAGGCACTCTTATTCTTGGGGTCTGGTAGTGTAATTCATGCTCTTCACACGAATGACATTAGAAAAATGGGTGGTTTAAAGAAGTTTATGCCAGTTACATACATAACATTTTTAATTGGTAGCCTTGCACTTGCTGGAGTTCCTGGTTTTGCAGGTTTCTTTAGTAAAGATGCTATTTTAAGTATGTCTTTCTTTTCTAAGTATCCTTGGGGTAAAGCAGTATGGTTTGTAGGTCTTGTAGTAGTATTACTTACATCTTTTTACACATTTAGGCTTATCTTTAGGGCATTTTGTGGAGAGTACAAAGGACCTAAGGATCACAGAATTCACGAATCTCCAAAGGTTATGACTATACCTCTCATTATTCTTGCTATAGGAGCTATAGTTACTGGATATCTTGGAGTTCCTGAGGCACTTGGTGGACATCCTATATTCTATCACTTTTTAGAACCAGTACTTGGTAAGCCTCATGTGGTTGAAGGAAGTAAGACTGTAGAGTACACTCTCATGGCACTTTCTGTTTCTGTCTGTTTCTTTGGAATTTTCCTTGCGTGGTTAACTTACATGAAGTATCCATCCCTTCAGTATGTAATTTCAAGTAATTTTAGAAGATTTTACGAATTCTTTTATAGAAAGTGGTACTTTGACGAAGTTTATAATTGTGTATTCGTGCAAGGAGCACTTTGGCTTGGAAAGTGGGTAGTGATTAAAATTAGTGACAATATAATTATTGACGGTGCAATTAACGGAAGTGCTTGGCTTGTTAGGACCGTAGGGCAGGGATTAAGAAAGGTACACAATGGTATTGTAAATTACTACAGTGCTTTTGTACTTATAGGATTGGTAATTTACTTTATAGGATACTTAATTTTGATGAAGTAAACAAACACAAAAGGTTGGAGGAGGTATATGGCCTTTCTGGGTGACCACATACTGTCGTGGATACTCTGGTTTCCATTAGTAGGGATACTGCTGATCTTTTTAACAGATAGGAAGTACGAAAATGCGATTAAGTGGATCAGCTTAATAACTATTTTAATAGACCTACTATTTGCGGTTATTTTACTTGCAAAGTTTAACTTTCACGCTAAGGGTTTTCAATTCGTAGAGAAGTACAAGTGGATCAGTTTTATTAACTCTTATTACTTTTTAGGAGTAGATGGAATAAGTATTTTATTTATACCTTTAACGCTTCTTACTACAATTCTTTGTATTTTAATTTCTTGGAATTCAATAAAAGATAAAGTTAAAGAGTTTTACTTAGCGCTTCTTTTTACTAACATTTCAATTATTGGAACTCTTTGTGCTTTGGACCTGCTTCTCTTCTACATTTTCTGGGAAGCAATGCTCATTCCTATGTACCTTATTATAGGAATATGGGGAGGACCTAATAGAATATACGCAGCACTTAAGTTCTTCCTCTATACATTCTTTGGTTCAGTCTTTATGCTCGTAGCTATTATCTATCTTTATCTTAAGTTTGGTACATTTGACTATACGGAGCTTCTTGGAAAGAGCTATGCATTTGGAGTTGAAAAGTTCTTGTTCCTTGCATTTGCTATAGCATTTGCGATTAAGATTCCTATGTGGCCTGTACACACATGGCTTCCTGATGCTCACACAGAAGCACCAACTGCTGGTTCTGTAATTCTTGCAGGTATTTTGATTAAGCTTGGAGCATACGGATTTTTAAGATTTTTGATTCCTTTATTCCCAAAGGCTGCTCAATACTTTGCACCTCTTATAATAACTCTTTCAGTAATTGCTATAATTTACGCAGGACTTGCTTGCCTTGCTCAACAAGATCTTAAGAGGCTTATTGCATACAGCTCTGTTAGCCACATGGGATTTGTAACCTTAGGTATATTTTCTTTTAATGCTATAGCAACTAAAGGAGCTATTCTTCAGATGATTAACCACGGAGTGGTAACAGGTGCACTCTTTATGTGTATCGGAATTATTTACGACAGAACTCATACGAGAGCTATAAAAGACTACGGTGGACTTGCTACTATATTACCTGTGTATGCAGCTTTCTTTATGATATTTACTCTTGCCTCTATAGGATTTCCTGGAACGAATGGATTTATAGGAGAATTTTTAATTCTTGCAGGAACCTATCTGGTAAACAAAGTAGCAGTTGCATTTGCAGCACTTGGAGTAATTATCGGAGCTGGATACATGTTATGGCTTTATCAGAGGGTATTTTTCCAGGAGGTTAATCCTAAGCTTATAGGATTACCAGGAATGAGGGTTAACGAATTCGTTGCACTTTTACCAATGTTATTTTTAGTGTTCTTTATAGGACTTTATCCAAATGCATGTTTAAACTTTATGCACACCTCAGTTGGAGTACTTTTAAACAATCTTAGGTAAGGGGATGGAGGAGGGCAGATGGGAATTAGTTTAAACTTAAATGTGATTATACCTGAGTTACTCTTCTTAGTAATTGGATGTGGTATATTTTTAATTGACAAGTTTATACGGAATAAGACTTACGCATTTTTTATAGGTTTAGTTACAGTAGCTGCAGCGTTAATATTTCTGTTTTTCTCTCCTTTTGGAGTTTTTACTCATGCGTATCACAGTGACTTTTATTCAGTAACCTTAAAAATTCTGTTTCTCTTTGGTGCTATTTTAATATTCTTTATATCTTACAACTACCTTCAGAGTTTTCCTGCACTTAATTACGGAGAGTATTATGCATTGATTTTGTTCTCACTTCTTGGTGCATTTTTCATGGTTTCTGCAATGGATTTAATTACCATTGACTTGTCTATGGAACTCATGAGCTTTCCTTTATACTTTTTAATTGCTCTCAATTTTGCAGACATTAGAAAGTCTGTTGAAGGAGCTTTTAAGTACTTTCTTTTAGGTTCTCTTGGAAGTGTTTTCTTCTTAATTGGAATTGCTTTTGTGTATTACCTTACTCATAGCGTAGATTTACTCGTAATTTCAAAAGTATTTCAGAAGTACGGTTTAAGTAAACTTGGAATT
Source organism: Thermodesulfobacteriota bacterium (assembly GCA_013153525.1). Lineage (GTDB taxonomy): Bacteria > Desulfobacterota > Thermodesulfobacteria > Thermodesulfobacteriales > Thermodesulfobacteriaceae > Thermodesulfobacterium. The sequence goes on along the minus strand of JAADEG010000002.1, from coordinate 1,390 downwards.
TTAGCTTTTATCTTTTTACTTGCAGGATTTTCTATTAAGCTTGCGATGGTTCCTTTCCACATGTGGTCTCCTGATGCATACGAAAGTGCTCCACTTCCTGTAACTACTTTTATTGCTTCTCTTATTAAGTTCGTAGTAATGGCAACCCTGGTTAAACTTATAATACTTGGATTTAACAGTGGTAGAGTTGCAATTGGAGAACTTTTGATTCCTATTGCACTTTTAACGATCCTTATTGGTAATGTACTCGCAGTAAAACAGGACAACATCGTAAGAATGCTTGCTTATTCTTCTATAGCTCATGCTGGATACGCTACTCTTGGTCTTATTTCTGCAAATTATACGGGTTATAGTTTTAGCTTGTTTTACATGTTCGTCTATATGCTTATGGCTATAGGTAGCTTTAGTCTTTTAATAATTCTTGCTAAAGGTAATAGAGAGCTTTTAGAAATTCCTAATCTTGCAGGTCTTAGTAAGAGATCTCCTTTTATGGCGTTTATGTTCGTTATTTTTATGTTCTCCTTGGCAGGAGTTCCACCTACGGCAGGATTTATGGCAAAACTTTACCTATTCTTGGCACTTATTAAAGCTAAGTTTATATTAGTAGCAATTTTTGCTTTGTTATTCTCTGTGATTGGTGCATATCCTTACTTAAGAGTATTAAAAGTTATATACATGGAAAAAGGAGAAGGAAAAGAATTTACTCCAAGTTACGGAGCAACTTTACTTATTCCTATTTTAGTTACTTCTGCACTTATTCTCATAATTGGTATTTTTCCAAAACCTTGGACAGAGTTGTTTTACAAGACCGTATTTTTCTACATAACCATGCTCTTTTATCCTCATTAATTTAGGAAAAAATTTCCTTTGTTCTAAGAAAGTTTTTCCTTAAGAGCCCCTTTTAAGGGGCTCTTTTTACTTTTATCTCTTTTCTGTCTCTTTTTGTCTCAACTTTAAAACAGGTCATTTTTGTACTTTAGGCATTTTTTTTGATTAAGTTTTTAAAAAGGTAAAAAATAGGAGGTTAAAATGCCTCCAGGGATTAATGTAAACTTCATAAACTTTCAAGGATTAACTAACTTAGAAGTGCCTTTAAAAGGTGAGGTAATTACTACCCAAGGAGAGGTACAAAATTTTTTAAGTTTTCTTGAGATTTTGTTAATGAATCTATTTGAAGGTCAAAATTTTCAAATTAATCCTGGAAAAAATAACGAAATAACCCCTACTTTAGTTGGAGAGCAAAGTAAAAAAGACCTTCAGGTAAAGAATGGACTTAACTTTTTAAAAGAAAAGGAAAATACAAACTTTTACGGAACATGGATTCAACTTTTTCAAGATTTTTTAAAAACTCACTTTAAAACTTTAGAAAGTAAGAACTTAGTGAATTTTG
>JAADEG010000059.1 GCA_013153525.1 Thermodesulfobacteriota bacterium | reverse complement strand
GACTTCAATGGTATAAAAAGTAAAACCCCGGATATCCTTGAAGAAGAACTAAAAAAAGAACTTAATAAAATTGCTGAAGAATATGAAGTGCCCCTTGAAGAAGAAAGTCCTGAAAGAAAATTTAGACTTCTTATTGAAAGGCTTTACAAAAAGTTTAAAAAAGAGGTGGTAATTCTCGTTGACGAATACGATAAACCCATAACTGAGCACTTGGGAAAAGGAGAAGAAAGACTAAACATTGCTATCCAAAATAGAGAAGTTTTGGAGAGTTTTTTTGGTGTCCTTAAAGGAGAAAGTGTTATAGAAAAGCTTCAATTCGTTTTCGTTACGGGAATTTCTGCCTTTGCAAAGGTCTTTATTTTCTCCAAGTGGAATAATCTAAATAACATCACAATTTCTCCTCATTACGCGGATTTTCTTGGTTACACTGAAGAAGAAATTTTGTCTTATTTCAAAGACTACTTAGAAGACTTTTGCAAAATTCAAGAGTTTAAAACTATTGATGAATGCCTTGAAAGAATTCGGTACTGGTACAACGGTTATAGATTTTCTCCCTGGAAGGATGTAAAAGTTTATAATCCCGTTTCCATTATGAAAGCTCTTAACGAAGGTTATTTTTCCAACTGGTGGTTTGAAACAGGAACTCCAGGGTTTCTTATAAACATCCTCAAAGAAAAGAATTATTACATTCCAGAACTTGAAGAACTTGAAGTAACTATAAACTTTGTCTCAGCCTTTGAACTGGAGGATATTCCCATAGAAGCCCTACTTTTTCAAACGGGTTACTTAACGATAAAAGACTTTGATGGAAAGGACTTAATAAGGCTTGGATATCCTAACATAGAAGTGAAGACGAGTTTCAGTGAGGTTTTACTTAGAAAAATCTATCAGGCAGGACCTGGAACCAAAAAACTTGCATACGATCTTGGAAAAGCAATCCTAAGAAAAGACTGGGAGAGTGTTAAAGAAATTTTTAACGACATCCTCTCCCAAATCCCCTATCCTCTTTATACTAAGGCAGACGAAAAGTTTTTCCACACGGTGTTTTATCTTTGTTTAAATCTTATTGGTTATCCTGCAGAAGCAGAGGTTCTTTCAAGTAGAGGAAGGTGTGATGTAGCTCTTATTATGCGTGACGAAGTTTTTATAATTGAGTTTAAAGCTGGAGTCTCTGCAGAATCTGCTATAAGGCAGATAGAAGAAAGAGGATATGCTAAAAAGTACGAAGCCCAGGGCTTTGAGGTAATAAAAGTAGGTGTGAGTTTTGATGTAAAAGAAAGAGTAGTAAAAGAGGTCGTTGGAAAATAAAATTTATATTTTTTAAAATAATTCGGCTTTTAACACCTCTGCAAGGTATCTTATTTCAGATTGTGCCTGTGGTATAGCTCTTTTGCTTATAAAGTCGTTCCAAACGAGCTCTGGTCCTGTTGCAAGAACCGTAGTTGCCACTCCCTGAGGCACGATAAATCTTGCCCACTCCTTTTTCATTTTTTTCTTAAGTTCTTCGTATGCACTCATGCTTTGTTTTATTATTCGGGAATAAATCTCTCTATCCTCTTCAGAAAACACCTCTGGTAAAACGAAATAATCAACATCCGTATATCTATGAGACCTTTGATTAAAGTTAAGCCATGTGTGCCTAACGAATTGATGAGAAAATATTCTTGAAAAGTTATGAGCAATCACTCCTATCCATCTGAATTCACGAATTTTTTTATTTTCAATAATTATAACTTCCTTTTCAATAAAAACATCGTTAATACAAGGAGTTAGAACGCTTTCGTTTAACTCATTAAAGTAGCCTTCAAATAGTTTTTCTTTATTTCTAATTATCTTTATAAAAATGTTATTAAGATCTGGCTTAACTTCTATTAACTTTTCAAATTCAGTCTCAGAGATGTTTTCTGCAAGGTGTCTTAAGTTGAAAATAGCCTTTTCCCCTTTATTATCCCAAAAAACTTTAAAAAAACTCGTAGCAATTTTAAACCTTATCTCTAAAGGCACTCTACTTAAGTCAACCCACACAGGAGAGTGAGCAAATACGCTGTAGTGCCCTGCTTTTTTTAGGTGTAATAAAAAACTCTTGAACCTATCGTAATTCTTAAACTTGTCTTCTTCAAATAAAGACAAAGGATGAGTTGACGCATAACATATTCTTGCTCCGAGATAGGAAAAAAACAAAAATTCTTTTAACACCTCTTCGTTTAATGCCTCGTAGATGTACTTAATTAAAGACTTTTGAGCTTCTTTTAGTTCTTCAAGTCTCATTGTACCCTCCGGTGGAACCAAAACCACCTCTTGAGCTTTTAGAAGGAGGTTCACTTACTTCTATCACTTGAGGTGATTCCACTCTTATAAAAACTGCTTGAGCAACCTTTTCTCCTTTGTTAATTTTTACTGGTTTGTCTGTTAGATTCAAAAGCGGAATTTTTACTTCGTCGTCCTCTCCACAGTAATCAAAGTCTATAATTCCAGCAGAGTTTGGCATAATAAGTCCTTTCTTTTTGTACAAAGACGACCTTGGAAAAACAAAAAGTGCAAAAGGAGGTTCAGACTTTATTACGAGACCTGTTCTGAGAAACACGAGTCCTCTTGGAGGTATCTCAGTGTCTTCCAAAGCAAACAGATCGTATCCAACAGAACCCTCGGTGCTTTTTTCAGGAAGTTTTGCTTCTGGGTGCCTTTTCCAGACAAAAATCTTCATTGAGAATCCTTTACTTACTTAAAAAGTAAGAAAGCTTGGTTAATCCCATAGAAAATGAGAAGTTTTCAATCTTTATGTTTTTTTCGTTTGGAAAAAGAGGAACTTTACTTAAGTTAAGTATTGCTCTTATTCCGTGATTTAAAAAGGCTTCAAGGTACTCTTCGGGATTCTCTTCAGCTACTATTACTCCAATGTCAACTCTAATTGCCTTAACCACATAAGAAAGTTGATCAAGATTATATACTGAAACTCCGTTGTAAATTTTTCCGATATTTGAATCATTTGTGTCAAATGCAGCCATAAAGTAAAAACCTTCTTTTTGTAACTCCTTGTTTTCAAGTAAAAAAATACCAAAAGAATTAATCCCTCCGAGAACCATGTTCCACTCTTGGGATCTTCCGAGAAATCTTTTAAGACTGAACTTAAGGCTTTTTACATTGTACCCTACTCCTTTGGTTCCAAGGGTACCTACGAAACTTAGGTCTTTTCTTAATTGTGCAGAATTAATTCCGCACCTTCTTGCAAGCTCTTCAGAGGATATAGAGTCTATCCCCTGAGTATCTAAGTTTTCTAAAACTTTTAGGTAAATAACGAGTCTTTCAAGTGTGTTTTCTGGTACTTCTTTAACTTTCATGGCTCACGACCTTTGGTATGTTTTGTTCAAAAGGTGGTTTTATTATACCTTTTTCTGTTATAAACGCAGTAATCAACTCTCCAGGGGTTATGTCAAACGCAAAGTTTAGTGCTTCAGCCCCTGGAGGAGTAATTCTTGACTTAAAACAATTTAATACCTCGCAGGAACTCCTTTCCTCAATAGGAATGTCTTTTTTGCTCTCAGCCTTAAGGTCAAATGTAGAAGACGGTGCTGCTACATAAAAAGGAATTCCGTGATACTTAGCAAGAACTGCAAGAGCATAAGTACCTATTTTGTTAGCAGTGTCTCCGTTTTTAGCTATTCTGTCGGCACCTAAAATTACTGCTTTTACTTTTCCTAATTGCATTAAAAATCCAGCAGAATTGTCTGTTATTACTTTATAGGAAATTTTTAACTTACTCAATTCCCAAGCTGTAAGTCTTGCTCCCTGAAGAAGGGGACGGGTTTCATCTACATAAACCAAAATTTTTTTACCTTTATTCCAGGCAGACCTTATTACTCCAAGAGCAGTTCCGTATCCACCAGTTGCAAGTGCACCAGTATTACAGTGAGTTAAAATTCCTCCCTCTGGCAGTAACTTTTCTCCAAATTCTCCCATTTTTAGGTTGGCTTTAATGTCTTCTTCCCATATCTTAAGAGCTTCTTTTTTTAAAATTTCTAAAAGTTCCTCAACTTCGCTTTTACTTAAAACTTCTTTGTCTTTAACGAAACTTTCAAAAACTTTGTTTTGTCTTTCCAAAGCCCAAAAAAGGTTAACTGCAGTAGGACGAGCAGTTGCAAGAAGGTTCGTTATCCAGCCAACTACTTGTCTTAACTTGTTAACCTTAAACTTGTTCAATTCCTTTTTTTTAAGCCAATTTTCAAGACCTATAACGAAACCTATTCCTGCACAGATACCAATAGCAGGAGCACCTCTTACTGCGAGAACCTTGATTGCTTTTCTTATTTTGTGAATTGAATCACAAAGAATGTACTTTTCTTCTAAAGGCAATTTTCGCTGATCAAGAACATAAAGCCCTTTTTCCGTCCATAAAAAGGGCTTTATTTTGTCAGCCCCTTCTGGCTCAAAAAACTTTTCCTTAGAAAGTGTTCCAGTCCCTCCCTTTTTCATCAACCTTCCAAAAGTTTAACAAAGATCTCGTTTACAAGCTTTGGATTTGCCTTTCCCTTGGTTCTTTTCATTACCTGTCCAACGAAAAATCCTAAAAGTCCTTTCTTTCCTTTTTTGTACTTTTCCACCTCAGCTGGATGATCCTTTAAAACTTCTTCACATATAGCTCTTAACTTGTCTTCTGAGCTTTCTTGAACGAGTCCTTTTTCCTCTACTATACTCTTTGGAGCCTTTCCAGTCTCAAAAACCTCTGGAAATACCTGCTGTTTTGCTATAGTAATTGATATTATGCCGTCTTCAACCAACTTTAAAAGCTCTGCAAGGTGTACTGGTTTTAATTTGCTCTCTGAAATAAAAATTCCTTCTTTATTTAAGTACCTTAATACCTCCGTAAGCATAAAGTTACACACGCCCTTTGCATTAGGATAAATCTTTACGGTTTCTTCAAAAAACTCTGCAAAGTCTCTTTCCTCTATAAGTATGTCAACCTCTTTCTCACTAAGCTTGTAAGTTTCAATAAACCTTTTCTTTTTTTCTGCAGGAAGTTCAGGAAGCTCGTCTTTTACTTTGTTTATCCACTCTTCAGAAAGCTTTATTTCTATGAGGTCTGGATCAGGGAAGTAACAATAGTCGTGAGCTTCTTCCTTTCCTCTCATAGGATGGGTGGTCTGAGTTGCCTCGTTGTAGAGTCTCGTCTCCTGAACGACTTCTTTTCCCTCCATTAAAAGACCAATTTGCCTTTTTATTTCGTAAGCTAAAGCCTTTTCTACATGTTTAAAAGAGTTCATGTTTTTGAGCTCTACTTTTGTCCCAAACTTATCACTTCCTTTAGGTTTTACCGATACATTTGCGTCACACCTGAGACTTCCCTCTTCCATGTTACCATCGCATATGCCAAGATAACGAACGATTCTCCTAAGAGTTTTTAAGTAAGCTACTGCTTCTTCAGGAGAAGAAATCTCAGGTTTACTAACTATTTCAAGAAGAGGAACCCCGGCTCTGTTGAAATCTACATAAGAATAAGGCTGTTTTTCGTCGTGTACGAGCTTTCCTGCGTCTTCTTCCATGTGAATTCTTACTAAGTTTATTCTTTTCTTTTTTCCGTTTAATTCTATGTCAATTCCTCCACCTTCAGCAATGGGTAATTCGTATTGGGAAATTTGATAACCCTTTGGAAGATCAGGATAAAAGTAGTGCTTTCTTGCCATTACGGATCTAAGGTTTATTTTGCATCCAAGGGCTACTGCGAGTTTTAAGGCGTATTCTACAGCCCTTTTGTTAATAACTGGAAGCACCCCTGGAAGCCCCATACAAATGGGGCAAACCTGGGTGTTGGGGGGATTACCAAACTTGGTAGAACAGGAACAGAACATTTTGGTTTTGGTAGTGAGCTGAACATGAACCTCAAGACCTATAACCGCTTCGTAGTCCATACTTTCACCCTTAGCTGGATTTTTCACATACTTAAAATCTTACAATCCTTTCTGCGTTCTGTCAATAGCTTAAAAACTCTTTTTTTATTCTTGATTGTTCAACCACCCCCTTTCCTGAGGTACTTCTAAAATTTGATTTTCAATACTTGGTATTTCTGGAGTTATAGCGTTTGGTAAAATTATCTCATTATTAGAATTAACCCGAAACTTTTTAACAAAGTTCTTATTATTAGTTTCTGGTTCTATACTTAAAATAGAAGAAAGGTTGAATAATAACTTTTCCTTTACAGGCTGACTTAAAATTTCGTAATTTTTAATAATTTCTTCAATAGAACGATTAATCTCAAACTTACCTTCTTCAAGCTCCTTTTCCGTCCACATGCGCTTTATTGGAAGCTGTCTGAAAATTTCTTCTAAGGAGTTTATTTCCTGATGAGTAGTCAATAAGTTACTCCACACGCTATCTTCTACCCTTCCCGCAAAAGGACTATCATTTACGACTACGACGCCAGGAGGATTATTACCAAAGTTTATCTTTCTCGGATTCTTTATTCCGTTGATGTATGTAGAAATCTTAAAAGCATCCATTCCAAATGCTTTTATGTCTAATACTGAAGCAACATCCACGAAGAGTGGAGAATTAGTGTTACCAATAGTCCCGTTTGCCCACAGTAAAGATCTTCTCGTTGCAGAAATTAAACCATGTCCTAATAAAGATCCTCTTTTAGCTTTTAAAACTACCCCTCCCTCAAAAGTTTTTACAGAAGAATTAATGTAAATGTTTCCTTCTGAGTCTCTAACGACGATGTTACCCTCATTTGCAATGACTTTGTTTAGCTTTATGTCTGTATTAGAATCAATATAAATTCCACCTGCATTTGCAAAAGCATTCACCTTAGTATTAGGTATGTTTAAGTTAAGAGGATTAGATACGCTACCCACTCCTTTTTCTGCATTAAAGTAAATCTCTGGAGTTTCAATAGTAAAGTTCTCAGTTGAATCGTAAATTTTACCTGCTGACTTTATCGTAATCTTTCCTTTTACAGCCTTAATGTTGGAAAAGTACACATTCTTTGAGGTTGAAACAATCGTAACATCTCCTGCCTCTGCATTAAGTAAGCTATCTGGATTTTCAAGTACTTCTGCACCTTTAATAAATACACTTCTTCTTGCCCAAACTTGAGTTGAAGTTAAAGAAACACCTCTATCAGAAAGTAAGTATATGTTACCTCCCTCAGGAATACTTCTACTCTCTCTGACTACAGGATCGTCGCTAATTATAAAGTCTTTTACTTCTCCATTATAATCGTATCCACTGGTTAGTGTTCCGTTGATCTCTGCCCCTTCCGTAGTGGATATATAAATGTCTCCCTTTGCAAAGACATCTCCATTAATTTTAAATCTACCACCTGTAGCTTTAAAACTCGTTAAGCTCAAGGCTTTACCAGTTATGTTAAACTCTTTGTTTCCTACCAGGTCTATTCTTCCACCACCCATTTTTCCAACGAAATTAACGACATCTCCGCTTATACTTACTCTTTGTCCTCCTGCAAAAATTCCATTAAGATTAGCAACACCTCCACCAATCTCAAACTCACCCTGAGCATCTTTAACTACATTATCAGTAGTAAGGAGGTTTTCTGGAGTTCTATTTTTGACGAAGTCTAAGAGGTTAAAGTTATAAGCAAAGCCAGAGGC
>JAADEG010000062.1 GCA_013153525.1 Thermodesulfobacteriota bacterium | reverse complement strand
TAATAATGGCTGTTCTTTAAGTAAATGTAGCTTCCTGCTACATTTATTATTACAGGAGATCCAGGTACTTTAAACTCTCCGAATACATCTCCAGTCCAGCCAGTAAGTACGAGATCGTCAGGAGCTGTTCCTAAATTAATAGATGCTCCACTATCAATCAAAGTAGTTCTATAAACTCCTACTCCAAAGGTTAAAATGTTACCCTCTTTTCCAAAGTAGGTATCCTTTTCCCAACCGTTTATCTCGTTTTGAGGAGCTGGTTTAAATCCAAAAGTTACGGGTGTAATTTCTATTCTTCCAACGATTCCAAATCCGTTATTCGTCTTGCCCTCTCTGTTTTCCTGATTAAAGAGTCCGATTGAATACCTTACTATTCCATCTGCAAACTCTCCGTGTAAAATAGCTCCTGCATTTTCAGGTGCTATAATGCTTGCAGGACCTACTCCGTCTCCACTTTCCATGAGAGAATCATCATTATAAATATCATATACTTTTGAATCATAGAGAAAACCACTTGGAACTATACTATAATAAGATGATACGAGCTGTTGTCTCGTAAAAGGAACTACTACTTTTCCAATTCTTACTTCAGCATAAGGATTAATAACGATGTTAATTCCTCCCTCTTCTAAGGTAAATCCGTTTCCGTCTTCAGAAACGATGTCTCCGTAAAACTGTACATTCTTAGTTAATTCTCCGTCTAAGGTAACCCTCATATCCTTTACGGAAATTACATTTTCAGAATCTCCGCTGTTTTCTCTTTTAGCTTTGTAAGTATAATTAACCTGAGTCCACACCCCTAAGTCAACTTTGGAGTTCTCACCAGCTTTAAGTTCAACCCCTGCTTTAGAAACCCCTGCATAACCTAATACAAGTGCCCCTGCAATTCCTAAAATTCCTAACTTTTTAGCCTTCATACTGCACCTCCTCCCTCGTTTTTTAATTCAGATCGCGTTTTTTTAAAAAAATAAAACTTTAAAACTTATATTCAACCTCTTAAAAAAGAAAATTTATGCCCTTTGCTTCTCATATTTTAATATTAAGTAACAACTTAACTTTTGTCAAATTTGAAAATTTTGCAAAATTTGCTAAAACTTTTCAAAATTTGGAAAATATAAAATTTTTGAGAACTTTTTTTCAATGTAACTAATTAAATTGGCTCTAATCTTATTTTTTTACCCCATGCCATGAGTTTATCCTCAAAAATACAAACCACTCCGTAAATGTCTTTAACCTTTTCAGCCTTAGCAATCACCTTTTTAAAGTCTGAAGGTGTCTTCATTAAATTACCAAAAGCAGTAGCAAGTGCATCTGCTATTGAAGCACTTCTGTGTATCACGGTAATAGCGTCAGCATTTCCAAAACTCAGACTATGCCCTACCTTTCCAGAAGAAGTACAAACCCCACACGGCATAAGCTCTTTTCCAACCACCACCGCAACCTTACCAGACAAAGGAGAATCACCTGCAAAAATCCCTACTTTTGCCTTTTTGCTAAGAGCTAAAAATACATCCCCCCCGTTTTCTACTACGACCTCCTTAGTTAATCCCTGATTAATTAATCCAAATCCAACCTCTTCAGCAATAGTACCAGCTACAGACGCCATTGGACCAACTCCAGCTACTTCCCCTGCTTCAAGCATTTTTCTTACGACTTTATTAACCCCTTCTTGAATCTTTAAAGGCTCAAGAGAAGTCAAAAATTCAGGATGAGAAGCAATGTAAGCTTCTATAGGGCTCCTAATCCTTCTTATGAGCTCAAGAGTTTCTGAAACGAGCTTTTTTTCAGCAAAAACCTGTAAGTCCGTTTCTTTATAGACGACTCTAAAACTACATAAAGAGGCCTTTACAAGAGTACGATAAAATAAAACAGTAGAAAACTTCATAAAGTTTTAGTATTCAAAAAAGTCGTTTCCCTGAGTGTCTATAGCTACTATTGCTGGAAAGTCTTCAACTTTCATTCTAAATAGTGCTTCAGGTCCAAGGTCTTCCCAAAGCAAACACTCTACCTTTTTTATAAATCTTGAAAGAAAAGCTCCTGCTCCTCCAAAGGTAGAAAGGTATATTCCTTTGTACTTTTTTAATAGTTCTCTCACTTCCTTAGACCTTTTGCCTTTTCCAAGGCTTCCAGCTATTCCAGCCTTTAACATAAACTCCATATAAGCGTCCATTCTGGAAGAGGTCGTGGGTCCTGCAGAGCCTACCTCTTTCCCAGGAGGAGCTGGAGTAGGTCCTACATAGTAAAACAGTTGATTTTTTAAGTCTATACTAAATTCTCCTCTTTCTACACTTTGCAAAATTTTTCTATGAGTTGCGTCTCTTCCACAAAGAACCCATCCCGAAATTAATACAGGATCTCCACACTTTAATTCACTCAGTTCTTCCCTATTTTCAAGAGGGAAGAACAACCTCTTAGCACCTTCAAAAAACTTTAAAAAGTTTTCCATACCTAAGCTAACTTTTTAATAACACATATTTGCAAGGTTATCTACGAGCTCTTTTTTGTCCTTTTCAGATTGTATTCTAAGTAAGTCACCAAGTTTAACCTGCCTTAAAAGGCATTCAATGTATTGAGCAATCTTTTTCCAAATAGGATAGGCTAAACACTCTTCTACATCGTCACATCCCTCACCAGGATCAATACAAGAAGCAATACAAACAGGTCCCTCAAGAGGTTCAAGAATGTCGTAAAGTGAGATTTCGTCAGGTTCCTTTCTTAATACATATCCACCACCAGGTCCTCTTGAAGACTTAATAAGTCTCGCCTGTCTTAACCTATTCAAAATTTGAGCTAAATAAACCCTGGAAATGTTCTGATTAACGGAAATTTCTTCCAGGGTTACACCACTGGGATAAGCCTTAGCAATTTCGTACATCGCTCTTACTGCATACCTACCTTTTGTAGATAGTTTAAACATAGCCCTCCCCTTCCTTCTAATGTAGTGTATTGTAATATTTATAGCTCATTATAATATAAATTTTAGAATATATCAAGATATTTTAAAAAATTTTTTTCTTTTTATTTTTTATTTTTAATTAAAGTCAATTGCAAGATAATTCAACTTGGCAAAGGGAAAATTTCGTGATAAAATTTGCGCATATACTTGACACAAAAATAAGGGGCTGTGGATGATTGATTTAAAACTTTTAAGAGAAAATCCTGAGTTTGTTAAAGAAAGACTTAAAACAAGAGGAGAGGAATATCCTATAGACCTCGTTCTTGAGCTTGACAAAAAACGCAGAGAACTCCTAAAAGAGGTTGAATCTTTAAGACACTTAAGAAAAGAGCTATCCGAAAAAATTGGCAGACTAAAAAAACAAGGAAAACACGAAGAAGCAGATCACCTCGCTAAGGAAGTTAAACAGCTTTCTCAAAAACTAAAGGATCAAGAAGAGATTTTAAGAAGCGTAGAACAGGAACTATTTTCTCAACTTGCTTTAATTCCTAATCTTCCCCACGAAAGCGTTCCAATTGGTAAAGACGAAACAGAGAATGTCGTAGTAAAAAGGTGGGGAGAACCAAGAGAGTTTGACTTTACTCCTCTTCCTCATTGGGAAATCGGAGAAAAACTTGGAATTCTTGACTTTGAAAGAGCTGCTAAAATTACCGGTTCAAGGTTCGTAGTTTATTGGAACGAAGGAGCAATTTTAGAAAGAGCTCTGATCAATTTTATGCTTGACCTTCACACCAAAAAACACGGATACAAAGAGGTATTACCTCCTTTTATCGCAAACGAAAAAACCCTTTTCGGTACTGCACAGCTTCCAAAGTTTAAAGAAGACCTCTTTAAACTTGAAGACTGGGACTACTACTTAATTCCCACTGCTGAAGTTCCACTTACTAATCTTCACAGAGACGAAATTTTACCAGAAGATGCATTACCTCTTTATTATACAGCATACACTCCGTGTTTTAGGTCTGAAGCAGGCTCTTATGGAAGAGACATAAGAGGTATTATTCGTCAACACCAATTTAACAAGGTTGAACTCGTAAAAATCGTTAAACCTGAAGATTCTTACGAAGAACTTGAAAAACTTCTTCTTGACGCAGAAGAAGTACTACAACTTCTTGGATTGCCTTATAGAGTCGTGCTTCTTTGTACAGGAGATCTTGGATTTGCTGCTGCAAAAACTTACGACATAGAGGTATGGGCTCCTGGACAAAATAGATTCGTTGAAATATCTTCTTGCTCTAATTGTGAAGACTTTCAGGCAAGAAGAGCAAACATTCGTTACAGACCAGGAAATAAAGGAAAACCCAGATTCGTTCACACCTTAAACGGTTCTGGGCTTGCAGTAGGAAGAACCGTTATGGCTATTCTTGAAAACTATCAGCAAAAAGACGGTTCCGTAGTTATACCTGAAGTACTAAGGGCTTACACCGGAGGTCTTGAGATTATAACTCCTAAAAAATAACTTTATGTACTTTCTCGGAAAAATCATGTCAAAACACCCTCTTGCAGGACAATAGCCCTGATAAAGTGCTTCTGTTATGCTGTTAAATATAACTTTTCTTTTTATTTTGCGAGCTTCAGGACAACTCATAAAGTGAAACCTCTTACTTCTTTTGTTACCCACATAATAAACCCCTTTTCTTAAAACATCTATAAACTTTGCAAGAGCAAAAATTCCTTTTCCCTTTTTCAATACTTCTCTTTGAAGAGGTAGGTACTTTTTAAATAGAAACTTACTGTCTCTGTAATAACACACGAGAACATATCCGCTTTTTATGAGTTCTTCAGAAACAGAGGTACCGTTTGGAAAGTAAAGCTCTCCAACCCACCTTCCATACCTATCTTTTTTAGTTGGAACGAGCTTTAAAAGAAAAGTTTTACCAAGGGTTAATTTTTGATTAAGTTTTGTAGCTTCAATTGCAAAAGGTTGAGGTATTCCGTCTGGAGTGTGAAGCTCTAAAGCATTTATTCCTGCGTATCTGAGGTGTATTCCGTTACTTAATACCACCGTGTCACCGTCTATTACTCTTATTACCTTTACTCTAAAAACACTTCTGGAAAACGCGAGACTAAAAAACCAGAAAAAAACAATAAAAAACGCACTTAAAGTTTTTCTCATTGCCTCCTCCTAAAAGTGTCCCAAGGTTTACTTTACCAAAGACTTTTTACTTATTCAAGTCTATACACTATGGGTACCGTTAACTTTACTCTTATAGGTGGAATTGGAAACAACTTAGCACAACTTTTTACTACTCTTATGGTATTTTCGTCAAGAATTTTGTATCCTGAGCTTTTAATAATTTTTATGTCTTCTACCCTACCAAAAGGGGTTAATACGAAAGAAATAATGACTTTACCCTCCCATCCCATTTTTCTTGCAATAAAAGGATATGTAAGGTGTTCTTGCAAAATGTTATAAATAACTTCGTAATTTAGCTTCAAAAAATTTTTCCCTTTTCCTGGAAGTCCGCCTTTTTGACCTTTACCTTTGTTCTTACCTTCACCACTTCCGTTACCTTTTGCCCTGTTAAATCCCTGAGCCCCTCCGTTTTTTCCTTCCATCTTTCCTTGAGAATTAACAGAAGAAGAGGAAAGGTTTTGTTGAAGTTGTGAGGATAAGTTTTTGGTTTCAGAAGTTGACTTAGGTTGGGAGTTTGTTTGATATTTGGACTTAGAGAGAGGTTCAGTTGGTGTTTTAACTTTTGTTTGAGAACGAGGTTTAGGTTCGGGCTTAGACTCAGGGTTAGGCTTAGGTTTAGGCTTGGGTTTTAGTTCAGGCTTGGGCTCAGGTTTAGGTTTGGTAGGTTTAGGATTAGGTTGCTTGAGTTTGGGCTTGGGTTTAGGTTTAGATTTAAGTTTTGGTCTTACCTTAGGTTTGACTTTAGGTTTAAGATTTGCCCTTGGCTTTGACTTAGAGCTTAATTTAAGTTTAGACTTAATTCCGTGGTGAAGTTTAGATTTAGATTTTATTCCGGGTTTAGAATTAGACCCTCCTGATCCACCACCACCTCCTCCTTCTAAACTTAAAGAAATAACGACCCTTCCTCCACCACCTATTGCTACCGTAACGAATCTTATTAAAACCAAAAACGAAAACAAAAGTAAAAAGTGTATCAAACAGGAAATGAGTAAATACTTAGGTCTTAACATTTACCTAAGAACTTGCGTAGTGATGAATACTTTCTTCATTTTAAGTCCTTTCAACACATCTAAAACCGATACCAATGCCTCTACACTTGCCCTTTTGTCTGCGTAAATGGAAATTGCAGAGGTCTTGGGAATTCTGCTTAGTGCATTCCTTAATTCCGTTAAATTGACCTTTTTGTCCTCAAAAAATACCTCTCCTGACTTGTTTATAACTACTTTATATGTTCTTAAGTGTTTTGACTCTGAATACTTTGCAGAAGGAAGTTTTATAGGAAGACTACCCTGTGCTATAAAAGTTGCAGTAACCAATACTATGGTAAGTAATACCAGCATTATATCTACTAAAGGAATAACATTTAATTGATTAAATTCCTTTTCTTCCATTTTCTACTTCCCACTTAGCAACGATTTCTCTTACTCTTCTAAGCAAAAAGTTGTAAAGTGCAGTACAAGGTATTGCAACGAGAAGTCCCATAGCAGTAGCTTTTAAGGCTAAAGCAAGCCCAACCATTATTTGATTGGTTTCTACGAGTCCTTGATGACCTATCATGTAAAAAGTAAACATTATTCCAAGAACAGTTCCTAAGAGTCCTATGTAAGGTGCATTTGAGGCTATCGTAGCTATTATGTAAAGCCCTTTAGTTAACTCCATTTCAAGCTCTTTGGCACTTTTGTAAATACTAATGTCTATTTTTTTGTAAAACCTGTACCTCTCAATACCTATGCCAAACGCAATGATACTAAGTAAAAACAAAAAAACTATTATTCCGTAATCTACGAGAAGTTTTAAAAAATACATTACTATCTTTTTACCATTTTAAAAGCTTACTATTTATAAAACACAAAAATTAAACTTTGTCAATGGACTGAACAAAAATTAAAAAAGTGAATTCCAAATACTTTAAGGTAAAAATCATCTGCTACTTTCTTAAAGTCTATGTCTCTAAAAACCTTTGGATACATCTTTTTTGCCATATAAAGAGCTATTAACCCTGCCCTTGGAGACCATGTACTCCACTCAGGGAGCTTGTAAATCTCGTGCTTTTTAACTGCTTTTATGTACCTCCACTCAGGATGAGTATAAAAGTACTTTGGTCCATATCTCGCAAATCCCCAAATAAAAATTACATCAGGATTTACTCTGTAAATGTCTTCTATAGAAACCTGGGCTTCTCGCCGGTTTATATTAGAAAACGGATTAATTCCACCTGCAATTCTTAAAAGTTCGTTGCTTATTCCTACCCTACATCCAACCAAGGTCGGCTTCATCCCTACATAAATTGCTACTTTTCTCTTACTTTTAGGGATTTTTGAAATCCTTAGTTTCACGAAGTTTAACAGCTTCTTCGTGTGCTTTACTACTTCCTTAGCCCTTTTTTCTTTTCCAAAAATTTTACCTAAGGTAACTATCAATTTAAACAGCTCCTTAATACTATCAGGATAAATCGTATATACTTTAAATCCTAATTCACTTAAAAACTTTACCACCTTAACATTGTATGTCCAAGTAATAATTAAATCTGGTCGCAGTTTAAATAGACTTTCTACATTTACATCTACCCCGGTTCCTACTGTAGGTTTTTCGTATTCTGGATGTAATTTTACGAAGTACTTGTACAGATCACAAAACTGAGGTGCCCACCTGGAAATTCCAACTACCTGATTCCATATGTTAAGGCTTGGTATGAGCTCGTATCCAACCACAAAAACCGCTCTTTTAACTGGAATTTTTACCTTAACGGTTCTCCCAAGTTTGTCCTTTAAAAGGACCAGGGCACCTGCAAGAGCAACAGGTGCCCTGAAAGAAGAAAGGAGGAGGCAGAGAACTAAAATCTGAACGACACTTCTGCGAACCATGCCCTTTCAGGAGCTTTGTAATATTGATAGTACTTTTTGTTAAACAAGTTAGTTATCTTTAAAAATGCTCTTGCATTTTTGTTAAAACTGTATCCAACTCCTGCGTCAACTACGAAGTATCCGTCGTAAGAACCAAATACTCCAGAAATATTGTCCCTATTTTCGTCGTCTGCATACACTTTACTTACATAGTGCCCAATTACGAAACCTGAAAACTTTCCTTTTTTTACATCAATTCCTGCATTTCCCATCCACAAAGGAACGAAAGTCAACCTCTTACCAACTGTAGCAGGATCAGCGTCGTTTTTCTTTATCTCTGAATCCGTATAAGTAATGTTTAAGAAGAACTTAAACCAATTCTTTAACTTCTGATTAAAACCAACTTCTACTCCTTGAGATACTGCTTTTCCTACATTTATGTATTCTTTGGTACTACCTACGGTTTTTCTGTAAATGAGATCCTCAAGCTGATTGTAAAAGTAAGTTACTTCAAAGTTTGCCCCTTTCCAAAGTTTTTGATAAAGACCTATGTCTCCTGCCCAAACTTTTTCAGGTTTTAAGTAAGGATTTGACTTGTAAGTAGTTCCCCAAGAAGATACCCAGGTTCTGTAAAGTTCGTAAATAGTAGGACACCTAAATGCTTTACCTATAGAGGCTTTTATAGTGGTTTTTTGCGTAGGCTTAATCACTACTGCTATCTTAGGAGAAATTGCAGTTTCTGAATTCTTAGGATAGCTCTTTGGAGTCTGTCCTGCTTGATTTACATAACCATCGTAAGTCTCCCAAAAGTCAGCCCTGACTCCAGTATAAAAAGTTACTATTGGAGATACGAACCAACTGTCTTGTAAAAATATTCCTATGTTTCTCGTCTTACCTTTAGATTCGTAACTCGTTCCTAAGGTGAACTCTGTAGTTGCCCAATTTGCAAGGGTCTTTTCCGTAGTTTTAGCATAATCTTCTGTTACGCTTCCTCCAAGAATGATTAAGTGATTCTGAAAAATAGGAAAACTTACCTGAAGGTCTCCGTAGTATCTTCTTTGATAAGTATTACTAAGTTTACCTGCTCCTCCAGAAAAGTCAGCTCCCCATTGAGGTAACACATACCAATCTTTTTCAGTATTTAAGTAAGATATAACTGCTTTTACTCTGTACTTTCCTGCTATCAACTTTTTCCAAGTAACTCCAAGTATGTCCTCTATTCTTCCTCCGTATCCACCTATAAAGTCGTATTCTGAAGGTAAATAAACAGGTTGAAGGGTAGTAGAATTGTAAATGTAAGTATGAGGAGTGTCGTATCCATATCCGTACCTCAACCTTAAAAAGTCAACAGTTATGCTGTGTTCTTTGTTAAACTCGTATCCCAATTTAATTAATACGCCGTCGTCCCAATAAGTATTGTCTCCTTTGTCTCCAAGAATGTATCCAGTTGAAACACTACCGTACTTTATGTACTTCGTATATGTAGCACCACTCGTTCCTGCAGGAGGTGATGACTTTATTACGGGATTAGTAGGGTAACCATTCGTCTCCTCTCTACCATAACTTACGAAGTAACTAAACTTGTTTAACCTATTTCCAACTGAAACGAACACTTTTTTAAGGTCGTCCATCGCCTTACCACGAGAAAAACCAGAACCATAACCCACCTTTGCCTTTATCTCCAACTTTTTTGGCATTTTCGTAATAACATTAACTACTCCTCCCATAGCATATCCACCGTAAAGACTTGAAACAGGTCCTTCTACCACCTCTATTCTTTTTATGTTTTCAGGAAATATACCTCCCAGCTTAACTCCTCCGTAATAAGGATTGTTTAATATAATTCCGTCAATCATTATAAGAGTTCTCTTTTGATCAGGAATTCCTCTTAGCATTATGCTTGCAAGGGTATCCATTAAACCCTTTCCTCTTTTAGTTAACACTCCTGGCAGATCTTTAAGAGCTTCGTCTAAGGTAAAAGGCTGAGTGGCGTTTATTTCTTTTGAACTTACTACCTCAACGATTCCTGGAGCACTTTCTACACTCGTTTTCGTTCTTGTAGCTGTAACCACTATTTCTGGAAGTTTAGTCTCTTTTGCCTTTGCTATACTAATGCCTGATTGCAAAGCGAAAACTCCAGCAATTGCCAAAGTGATCACCTTACGCATCCTTACCTCCTCTTTACGAAATTTAGTAGCACTTAAAAGACTGATTTTGTTTATATTAACTACTGTTTTATTTTTTTGCAATACTAAATAGCAAAAATTTCACAAAAATTTTATTTAAAAGTCCAAAGTGACCGACGAGAAAGTTAGAGGACTTTTCTAAGCTCTACGATCTATAAAGTAATTGCTTCCTGACATTTTTTTGACATAACTTTTTACTTCAGCAGCTCTTTGTGAAATCTCTCCTATGTGTGAAAACTTACCCTTGTGAACCGGAACCACTGCTATTGAAACAGAAGGAAGTGGAATTTTGGTAAGTTGCCCCTGTCTATTTTTACATATAAAGTATCCCTGACTAAGATCCTCCTGATTAACAAAGTAAGGAACCGTGCTATCAAATCTTCTTATAACTTCCTGACAGATCTTTTCTACCCTTTCTAAAGGAACAATAAAAACAAAGTCGTCTCCTCCTATGTGTCCTACGAAGTAGTCGTCAGGTGAAAATTCAACAACCGCATTTAACAAAATCCTTGCAAGATTTTTTATCATCTCGTCACCTTTTGAAAATCCATACTTATCGTTATAACTTTTAAAATTATCTAAATCTACATAAGCAACTGCATACGCTTTGTCACTGTGAAGGATCCTTTCTATAGTCCTTGCTATGGATGTATTTCCAGGAAGACCAGTAAGAGAATTGTTGTCTGCAACTCTTTCAAGCCTCTTAAAGGCATATTCTATTCTTAAAACCGTTTCCTTTGGCTCTTCAACAGTAATAATAAAGTCGTCAACTACATCCGCCTTTTCCCTTAAAAACTCAAAGTCCATTTTATCTACCATTAAAATAAGAGGAATAATTCTAAGGTTAAACTCTTTTTTAATAGATACCAATCTCTCAAAAGTCTTTGGATCCTTTGGATAATAGTAAAGAATCATAGAAGGAGGATGAAAAAGAAGATACTCCAAAAACTTTTTTGAATTGTAAAAAAACTTGAATTCGTACTTATCCTTTAACTCGTCTAAAAGGCTCTTTTTCCAATCAAGAAAAAACCTACTCTTTTTTAAAAATACATAAATTACTTCTTTAAATTCTTCTTCCATAGCTTAACTATGTACTTTCAGATTCTCTTATTAATTCTTCTGTGAAAAACTTAAGTTCGTAAAGCCTTGGTTCAAGCACCTTTAAAATCTCTTTTACTTCCCAGATGTCAAACTTAAGGATCTTAAAAACCTTTTCATCAAGAGGTGGAACCTTTTTAAGTATCGTTTCACCGTATCCTCTTGCGTGTATTATTACATCTGCAAGATGTATTGCAGCAGCTTCTCTTTTAAACTTTTTAGCCCTTTTTAATTCGTGATGAGCATCTACGCTTTCTATCAAACGATCAGGCAGGTTCCACTGCCTCATGAGATACGCACCCATTTCTGCGTGATCTATACCCAGAACCTTTTTTTCAGCCTCTATGTGGTCTTCACCTGCTTCAACCATTTTTGCTATTTTTTCGTAGTCTTCTTTAAAAGCAACTCTTTCTATAACTCTTCCCAAGTCGTGTAACAAACCAGCGGTAGCTATTTCCTGAGGCTCTTTAAGCTCAATTTTTTCTGCTATAATTCTGGTACACGCAGCAACCCCTATTGAATGCTCCCAAAGACCTACATCCTCTTTGTGTAAAATCTCAAATATAGAAGAAGTAGTAATTAAAATTTTTACTACATTTATTCCGAGAAGCATCAAGGCGTTTTGAACGGTACTTACCTTTTTAGGAAATCCGTAAAACGCTGAATTTGCAAGTCTCAATACTTTACTCGTTATAACCTGATCCTTTTCTATAACTTCTGCAATCTGATTAATAGAAACTGTTTCGTCTTCTATCATTACATTAAGTTTTTGGACTATTGGAGGAAGAGTCGGAAGCCCCTCAAGCTTTCTAAGCTTCCTTCTCACCTCCTTTCTCTTTTCATAAACATCCATTTCTTAACCTCACGAAGTTTTTACTGATGTACTTCCTTCAAAAACTCTTCCATAATTTCTTTAAGTTTAATCAAGTTTTCGTCTTTTATTCCTTCAAATCTTTTCTCAAGATCCCTTAATTCTTCTTCTAAGGTCTTTTCCCACTCAAGTTTAACAGGATGTCCTTTTACGGTAACGAAGTGAACCCCAAATTCTTCAAACTTTTTCAGGTGTTCTTCTGTAAGTTCTACATCTTTTCCACATAAAATCCTTCCGTTTGCGTCTATAACCTCTTCTGCAGTAATCATACCTGGTTTTATGTAAGACAAAGGAAGTCTTTGCATACTTCACCTCTAAATTACTTTATTAAGACTGTACTCTATTATTCCCTCTGCTCCTAATTCAAGAAGCTTAGGAACGAGATCCCTTACTTCTTTTTCTGAAACGACCACCTCAAGGGCGTACCAGTCTTTATTATAAAGCTTAGAAACAGTAGGTGCAGTAATGCTGGGAAGAAGTTTTATAACCTCGTCTAAGTTTTTTTCAGGAACATTCATCTTAAGTCCCACTTTTTTGTGTGCATTAAGTGCTCCTTTAAGAAGCGTTGCTATTTGTTTTATCTTTTTCTGTTTCCAAGGATCGTTCCATGCATCGTGATTTGCTATAAGTTGAGGATAAGTAATCATCATTTCGTAAATAATTTTTAGTCCATGAGCTCTTATAGTGGTACCGGTTTCTGTAACTTCAACAATTGCGTCACAAAGTCCCTGTACGACTTTTGCCTCGGTTGCCCCCCAAGAATAACTCACTTCAACATCTATTCCCCTTTCTTTAAAAAATCTCTTGGTGTAACTAACGAGCTCTGTGCTTATCCTTTTACCATTTAAGTCTTCAAGCTTTTCAATACCTGAGTCTTGTTTTACTGCTATTACCCATCTTGCAGGTCTTTTACTCACCTTGGAATAAATCAAGTCTTCTACGATTACGACATCTGAATCGTTTTCTAAAATCCAGTCTTTTCCCGTAATACCTGCGTCAAGAATTCCTGCCTCTATGTAACGACTCATCTCCTGGGGTCTGCAAATAACCATTTCAAGTTCTGGATCGTCAACCTCTGGAAAGTAGTTTCTGTGATGTACTTCAATAGTCCAACCTGCTTTTTCAAAAAGTTCAATAGTTGACTTCTCAAGACTTCCCTTAGGAATTCCAAACTTAAGCTTTTTTTCCATACACCTCCTCCGGATTGTATAATTTTTCTTCAACTACTTTTAGTTCGTTTCCTTCAAGTTTTCTGTAAAAACAACTCATGTATCCTTTGTGACAAACAGGTCCTTTTGGATTAACTTTAATAAGTAGTGTATCCTCGTCACAATCTACATATACCTCTTTTACTTCAAGAACATGTCCAGAAGTTTCTCCTTTCATCCAAAGTTTACCTCTGGTTCTACTGAAAAAGTGCACGACTCCTTTTTCAAGGGTTTTTTTAACTGCTTCTTCGTTCATAAAGCCAAGCATTAAAACCTTTCCAGTTAAGTAGTCTTGAATAATTGCTGGAACGAGTCCACCGGCTTTTTCAAAGTTAAGCTTCATAACTTGCCTCCACGAATTTTCTTACTTCAACCTCTGGGTTTTCACTCTTAACGAAGTGCGTACCTATTAAAACTCCCTTAAATCCGTGAGCAACTAATTCTTTTACTTGCTCGCAACTATTATACCCGCTTTCTGCAATTACAGGAATACTTGGAGGAATTAATTTTTTAAGCTTTACGGAGTTCTCAACGCTTACTTCAAGTGTTTTAAGGTTTCTATTGTTAATCCCTATGATTTCTGCATTACAAGATAATGCTTTTTCAAGGTCTTCTTCGTCATGAACTTCAACGAGTGCAAAAAGTCCGAGTTTTTTAGCGTAACTTATTAGACCTTTTAAAGTTTCTTCGTCAAGAATAGTTGCTATTAAAAGCACCGTGTCTGCTCCAAATGCCCTTGCTTCTTCAATTTGAATTGGATCAATTATAAAGTCTTTCCTTAAAATAGGAAGTGAAGTAACCTCTCTAATGGCTAATAAGTATTCTAAACTTCCTTTAAAATAAGGTTCTTCTGTTATAACAGAGATCATCCCGGCTCCTGCTTTCGTATAGGTTTTAGCAAGAACCACGGGATCAAAACCAGGTCTAAATTCGTCTTTTAAAGGACTTGCTCTTTTAACTTCAGCAATAACGGTGAAGTTTCTTGACTTCAGGTAAGCTAATACATTTATAGGTTCTCTTTTAAAGTAAGGTTTGTAAAATAGTCCTCTTCGTTTTCTTAAAGAGACTTCTCTTCGTTTTTCGTCCAAAATTTCTCTTAGAACCCTGTTGATTTTACCGTTTTCCATAGTATCTTTAAAAAGGTCTTTTTAATCTATTTTAAACTGTAGAAAAATTTTTAAAAGATGGTAATATCTTAAAAAATTTTCCTTTTGAAAGGAGGGGGAATTAACGATGAAGAGAACATATCAACCAAGCAGACTCAAGATGAAAAGAAGACACGGTTTTAGGGCAAGGATGAGGACTCGTGCAGGAAGAAGAATTCTTAAAAATAGAAGAAGAAAAGGACGCTGGCGTCTCACGGTTTAAGGTTTAATGAAAAAAGAAGGGCTTTCTAAAAAAGAGAGGCTTAGAAAAGCTAAGGAGTTTGAAAGGGTTTTTAAAGAAGGAAAAAAAATTTGGGTTGACAAGTTGGTGCTTATTATTTATGCTCCTAATGACTTGGGATTAAGACGGCTTGGGATAATAGTTTCCAAAAAGGTTGGCAAAGCAGTTAAAAGAAACAAATTAAAAAGGTGGATAAGAGAAGTGTTTAGAAGAAACAAAGAGTGGTTTCCAGAATCAAGTGACATAATTATAATTCCCCACCCAAGCCTTTTAGAAAAAAGTTATCACGAATTATTAGAAGGAATAAAAAAGAAACTTCTTTCAAGCAGAAAAGGACAGAATTTCTATGATAAGAAGACTTATTGTTAAACTTATAGAAGTCTATCAAATTTTTATTTCTCCGGTATTTTCTTGCGTTTTTGGGATCCGTTGCAGGTTTTATCCAAGTTGTAGTAATTATGCAAAAGAAGCCATTCTTAGGTTTGGAATATTTAAAGGTGGTGTTCTTACTTTAAAAAGGATTCTTAGGTGTCATCCCTTTTCTGCTGGTGGATTTGATCCCGTTCCTCAAAACTTAAAAAAGGGAGGAGAGTCTTAAATGGATACCAAAAGGGTTATAATTGCCATAGCTTTGTCTTTCGTAGTAATTTTACTCTTTCAATTTATTTACACGAAACTTTTTCCTGCTTCAACTTTTAGAAATTACTATAAAACAACAAATTCCACCAGCTCTGCTCCTTCCCAAAGTTCTCTCAAGAAAACTGAAATTTTAAAGTTAATAAAAAATTACAAAAGTTATTACATTTTTTCTCCAAACTACAACGCAACCCTTATTAGTGCAGGGGTAAGGTTTAGTAACTTTACCCTAAACAAGTACTTCGTTGACATTAAAAAAACGAAACATGTTCAATTAGTATCTGCTCCTGAGGAGTGTCTTCCATTAGAAATATACCTTGAAAAACACAGTGATCTTGGAGCAATAAATTACGCTTCAGAAGTTAAGTCTAAGAAAATCGTCGTTAAAAACGGCACCAAAACAGTAAGTTTTTATGTAGAAACTCCTGAAATTTTGATGAAAAAGTCTTTTACTTTTAAAAACAATTCTTATTTTTTAGATTTAAAGATAAGTATAATTAACAGAGGAAGCAAGGTGCTTAAAGACAGGCTTCTTATAAGAGGAGCCTTTAAACCTTTTGTTCCTGGAACTCGGTACATTTTTAAAGGACCTTTTTATTACACTTCTCATCTGGAAGAGGTTAAGTTAAAAGACAAACTCGTAACGAAAAAAGGAAAGTTTAAGTATGTAGGATACGAGGGAAACTACTTTATGGTAGCAGTAATTCCTATGAACATGGGTAATCAAACGCTTTACGCTACTTTTAGAAAACTAAGTCCTCGTGTTGACGAATTTATCTTGTGGGGACCAAAGTTCAGTCTTAAGCCAGGAGAGAAACTGGTATATAAGTTTAAAGTCTATATGGGACCTAAAAAACTTGAAGACATGGAAAAAGAATATCCCCTTCTTGGTAAGGCTCTTTACTTTGGATTCTTTGACATTTTGGCAAAACCTCTTCTTTATGTCTTAAAGTTTTCTCACAAATACACTCACAACTTTGGTTGGGACATAATTATTCTTACTATTTTGTTAAGAATTATTTTCTTTCCTCTTAATCAAATGAGTTTTAAGAGTATGAAAAAGATGAAGGAAATTCAGCCCGTAATTGAAAGAATAAGAAAAAAGTACAAAGACGATCCAGAAAGGCTTAACAAAGAGCTAATGAATGTTTATAGAACTTATAAAATTAATCCTTTTTCAGGATGTCTGCCTATTTTAATACAGATTCCAATTTTTATTGCTTTTTACGAAGTTTTGCTTATGGCAATAGAACTTAGACACGCGCCTTTTATGCTTTGGATAAACGACCTCAGTGCTCCTGAAAGGCTTTACATTGATCACATCCACATTCCTTTACTTGGAGGTATTCCACTTCTTACAATTTTAATGGGTGTATCCATGTACTTACAACAAAAACTTACTCCTACTTCTGCTGATCCCTTACAAAGCAAGTTAATGTTGTTTATGCCTATATTTTTTACTATTTTGTTTATTAACTTTCCGTCTGGACTGGTGCTTTACTGGTTTGTAAACAACATTTTATCTATAATTCAGCAATACATAACTTTAAAAATGGAGAAAGCCTAAAAAACTGTGGGAGAGGTGAGAGCCATGGTAGTAGAGAAGGAATTTGAGGGAAAAAGCCTTGATCAACTCGTAGAAGTTATTTGTCAAGATTTTGGTTGCGTTCCTGAAGACATAGAGCTTGAAATTTTGGAGTACAGCACATCTTCTGGGCTACTTGGATTACCTGGTAAAAAAATTAAGGTAAAGGCAAGAATAAAGCCTGACAAGGTACTTTCTGAAAGAGCAAACAGAGCAGTAAGCTTTTTAAAGGAACTATTTTATTATGCTGACTTTCAGATTGACATGAAAACAGAACTTTTAAGAGACAAACTTCAAATTGAGATAATTTTTAGTGGTGAGGATGTTAAGTACCTTTTACAAAACGGAGCAGAACCACTATCAGCTCTTGAATTTTTAACCAATAAAATAGTTGCAAGAGCTCTTGGAGTAGGACCTAAAATAGTATTAAAACCAGAAGGAATTAACATTGAAAGGGAAAAGAAGCTCGTAAACGCAGTTAAAAAGGCTATAGAAAGGGTTAAAAACACTAAAGAACCTCAAATAATAAAAGTAAGCTCTCCAAGAGAGCAAAAGATCGTGATCAATATTGCTAAAAACGAAAACAACATCGGCTATGAAGTAGAGGGGGAGGGCAAACAGAAAAAGGTAATTTTAAAGTGGGAACCAGTTTAATTTTTTAAAACCTTGAGGGGCTTTGCCCCTCAACTTAGTTATGAACGCTAAAAACTTCTTAGAAGACACGA
Organism: Thermodesulfobacteriota bacterium; assembly: GCA_013153525.1. Taxonomy (GTDB): domain Bacteria; phylum Desulfobacterota; class Thermodesulfobacteria; order Thermodesulfobacteriales; family Thermodesulfobacteriaceae; genus Thermodesulfobacterium. The sequence continues at coordinate 10,605 of JAADEG010000062.1, read as the reverse complement.
TTTCAGCTATTGCAACGCCTCCTGGCAAAGGTGCTATAGGTGTTATAAAAATAAGTGGTAAAGACGCTTTATCTATCTTAAAAAAAATCTTCAAACCTGCAAAACCAAGGGAATCTTTTGAGTCTCACAAGCTTTACTATGGTTTTATAATAGACTCTCAAGGAAAGGTAATTGACGAGGTTCTTGTTACTTACATGAAAGCTCCAAGAACATATACGAGAGAAGATGTAGTGGAGATATATGCCCACAGTGGATACTTAATACTTAGAAAGATATTTGAATTGATCTTACTTTCAGGAGCAAGACAAGCAAAACCAGGAGAATTTACTCTGAGAGCATTTTTAAACGGTAGGATTGACCTTGCTCAGGCTGAGGCTATTGAAGAACTCATCTCTGCAAAAAGTGAAGAGGCTCTTGACCTTGCTCTTAAAAACTTGTTTGGTGGTATTTCTGAAAAAGTAAATCAAATAAAAAGTCAAATATTAGAAGTACTCGTACAAGTTGAAACAGCTATTGACTTTCCAGAAGAAGATGTAGAAATAATGCAACCAGAAGAGCTCAAGAAGAAAATAGAAAACGAAATACTTCCTGAAATAGATTCTCTTATAAAGGCTTATAATCAGGGAAGAATTTACAAAGAAGGGATAAGCTTGGTAATAGCAGGTAAACCAAACGCAGGAAAGTCTTCTTTAATGAACGCTCTTTTAAAAGAAGAAAGAGCCATAGTTACTCCTATACCAGGTACAACCAGGGATTTTTTAGAAGAAGAGGCAACTATAGAAGGGATACCAGTAAAACTAATAGATACTGCAGGGCTAAGAGAAACAGAAGACCCGGTTGAAAAAATAGGAGTTGAAATTGCAAAAAAGAAGTTTAAAGAAGCTGACTTGATCTTGTTTTTAATTGATACGAGTGAACCAGTAAGTCAGGAAGTTTTAAAACTTTTAGAGGAGGTTGCAAAGTTCCCCCACCTCGTTGTATTAAACAAAATAGACATCAAAAACGGCTACTTAAAAGATTGGAGAGAAACGATTAAAGGTCTTAACGAAGAATGGATAGAAATATCCGTAAAAACCGGAACGAATCTTGACTTATTAGCCAAAAAGGTCGTAGAGAAAATACTTGGTAAAGAAAAAAGAGATGTACCACAACTCGTGCCAACTTTAAGGCAAAAAGTTTTACTTGAGAAGGCTAAAAATGCACTTAAAAGGGCTTTAGAAGCCCTTTCTTCAAAAGAACCTTTACCAGAGCTCGTAGCAGTTGAAGTAAGGGATGCTCTGTCTGAACTATCAGAAATAGTAGGAGAAGTAACTTCTGAAGATGTATTAAGCGAAATCTTCTCCAAGTTCTGTATAGGTAAGTAACTTCATTAATTTTTGTTTATCTTGCACTTGTTATTTTTACACTTGTACATTTTTCTATCTGCAATTCTAAAAAGTTCTCTTGGATCTGTAGCTTCTATTGGATAAGAAGCTATACCAAAGGAGGCTTTGAGCTTAATTTCTTTACCGTCTGGTGCTTTTATTTTCATGTTTTCCAGGTTATTTATAAACCTATTAGCTAAAATTTGGGCTAACTCTTTATCTACATCCGTTAAGATAACGCAAAATTCGTCTCCTCCGTATCTTGCAATGATGTCTTTACTTCTAAAGGACTTCTTCAAGACTTCTGCAATTTTTTTAAGTACCTTGTCTCCAAAGTCGTGTCCGTAGTTGTCGTTTACTTCTTTAAAGTTATCCATGTCTATAACGAGTACTGAAAAACTCGTATGAGACTTTTCTGCTTCTTTAACCTGTTCTTCAAGGTGAGCCCAAAAACTGTTTTTGTTAAATAAATCCGTTAATGGATCTCTTGCTGCAAGTTCTCTTAGTTTTTGTTCTCTTAAAACTTCTTCTGTTACATCGTCAATGAGTAAAATGTATGTATCCTTTACTTTATTAACAACGATGTTTGCCCAAAAGTTTTTACAAACACACTTTACTTCTGCTCTTATTTCCACAGGAGTTTTTCTTCCTTTTATTTTAGTTTTAAAAATTTCTGACAAAGTTTTGCACACCTCTTCAAGAGGTTTGCCTACTATTTGGTCTGGATCTAAATTTAAAAATTTTTTAACATAATTGTTTGCTTCTCTAACGAAACCTTTTTCGTCAATAACGATAATTGCTTGTGGTAAAGCGTTAAGTAAACCTCTGTAGTAATCCTTTAAAACTACCGTGGTTTTAAGGTGTTCTGCTGTTTTTTTTATTTCTTCAAAGAGCTGAGCAACATCATCTCCGCTTTCGTAAGAATACTTAATTTCAAAGTTACCCTCTCCTATCTGCCTTAAGTACTTAGTAGCTTGAGCAATTACCTTTTGTATTCTTTTTGAAACTATGTAAGAAACTACCAAAATTATTATAAATAAAATTAAAATGTGAATAATAAACAAATGCAAGTGATAAGAAAATATTTCTTCTATACAAGAAAGATCTTCTAATAAAAGAACATATCCTAAAAACTTACCCTTTTCAATGATAGGACTTGCAAAACACAATAGATTTCCCTTAGAAAAAACCTTTAAAAAAGTCTCTGTGCGTTTGATTTGGCAAAATTGAGGATACTTTTTACCTATTAAACCTTTGTCGTACTTAGCTGCTATAATTTTACCTTTTGGATTTATTACTAAAATATTTCTTAATCCTTTAAAATAAACACTTTGTAAGTGAGCTTTTATTTCAGGGTAGTCTTTAGTATAAAGGTGATCTCCTATTACATCACTTATTACTAAAGTTAAAGCCTTTAAATAGTTTTTAGTAATTACTTCTCCAAGTTTGTAATGATAATAACTTTCAAAAGTAGAAACAAGTATTACGAATATTAAAATTGGGATAGAGTACATTAAAAAAAACTTACACCTGATGCCTCTGCAAAAAATTTCTACAGGACTAATTTTTGACTTTAGCGAAGTCATTTTTTATTGTTTTTTTTTCTCCTTAAAGTAATATTTTTAAAAATAATATTTAAATTAAAAATTGATTTATATCAGTGTAACAAAATTTTAATAAAAGGCAAGAAAAACTACATAAAATTTTGAGGTTATGAAAAATGGAAGCTTTGAGCATTGCAGGACTTGATCCATCTGGAGGAGCAGGAATTCTTATGGATGTAAAAGTCTTCACTCTATTAGGAATTAGGTCTTCTGCTGTCCCTACCACCCTGACTATACAAACCCCTTTCAAATTCGTAGATTGGGTACCTATATCTTCCCTATATTTATATAATACACTTAATGCTTTAGGTTCTGACATAAATTTTTTAGGAATAAAAATAGGTATGATTGGAAGTGAAGAAAACATAAAAATAATAGCTGAATTTTTAAAAAAACAAAAAACTCACAAAAACTGGATAGTACTTGATCCCGTATTAAAAGCTACCTTAGGTAAAAAGTTATTTTCAGGAAAAAACTTCATAGATTCGCTAAAAACTCAATTATTACCTTTAATAGATGTAATCACTCCTAATCTGGAAGAACTAATTAAAATTACTGAAGAAAAAGACATAACCTCAGGAGTAAAAAAGTTATTTGAATTTGGAATCAATCGTGGGGTGATCGTTACAGGAATAAAAGAAAAAAATAAAGTAAAAGATTTACTTTTTACAAAAGAAGGAGAAGTAATACAAATTTCTAAAGAAAGACTAAACGCTGAATTTCACGGTACTGGATGTGCTTTTTCAAGTGCATTACTCAGTTTTTTAATAAAAGGACTTCCTTTAGAAAAAGCCTTTAAAAAGGCTAAAAACTGGTTATACTTATACCTAAGGTGTTCTTTAAAAAAGACAGAAGCAGGAGGAGGTTTATGGGTATTTCTTTAGATGAAGTTTACAAAATAGCTCACCTGAGCAGACTTGAGTTTAACGAAGAAGAAGCAAAAGGATTAAGTGAAGAATTGTCTAAAATTCTTGATTACTTTAAAAAGTTAGGTGAGGTTAATACAGAAGGAGTTGAACCAACTTTTCACGCAATAAGAGTTGCTACCCCTTTTAGAGATGACGAGGTCAAGCCTTTTGAAGACATTGACTCTATACTAAAAAACGCTCCTGAATTAAAAGACAGAAGTATAGTAGTGCCAAAAGTAGTTAAAGCTCCTTAATTTTTAGGAGAATACCATGACATCTCTTTATAGATCTTATAAAACTTTCTTGGAAAAGTGCAAACTTTTAAGAGAAAAAGGTAATTTAAAAAATTTTAAAAGAGGAGAAACTATATTAACAGAAGGAACAGCTGGTTTTTCTTTTTATTTAATTTTGAAAGGAATGGTTGACATAGTATTGTATAGTTCTGAAGGTAGAAGAGTACTTCTTAATACTTTAAAAGAAGGGGACTTTTTTGGAGAAATGTCGGTTTTAGAAGGACTTCCAAGGTCTGCTAATGTTGAAGCAAGAACAGATTGTAAAGTACTTGAAATCTATAGAGACGACTTTTTGTATGCCATTAGAAAAAGTCCAGATTGTGCAATACTTCTTTTGACAGAACTCTGTAAAAGACTAAGGGAAACTAATGAAAAAATAAGAATTCTTTCTATTGCTTCAGCTGAAGAAAGGGTTAAAAGGTACATAGAACTTCTTTGGGCTAAGTCAAAAGCAGAAAACAAAAAGTTAATACTTCCTTCTCGCAGAATAATTGGAGAAGAAATAGGACTTACCAGAGAAACCGTTACCCGAATAATAAAAAGACTTGAAAAAAACGGTTGGTTAAGAGAATTTTTGGAGGAGGGATAACCTCCCTCCTCTTTTAAAACTTACCTTTTAAGATTTATTAATTCTTCAAGTAACGAGTCAGATACCGTAATTATTCTTGAATCTGCCTGGAAACCTCTCTGAAAGATTATCATCTTTACGAATTGCTCTCCGAGATCCACATTTGACTGTTCCAAGGAATTAGGAGCAATCGTACCAAGACCATTCGTTCCTGGTTTTCCAGTAATAGGAGGTCCTGAGTGCGTGGTTTCTCTATAAAGATTACCACCTACTCTCTGAAGTTTTTCTGGTGCATTAAAATTAGCAAGTCCTACCATCCATAAAGGAATAACTCTACCATTAGAATACACGCCTGTAATTCTTCCTTCGTTATCTACTGTAATACTTTCAAGTGCTCCTGGACCAAATCCATTTTGATCGTAAAACAAAGTTGCATTTGAAGTAGCATATTGAGTAGTTCTTACTGATTCAGAACGCCAGGTATCTTTGTAATAATATCCAAAGTTTAATTCTATTTGTTGTAAGTCGTTACGAGCCTGCCCTTGATCTTGGCTATTAGCTGGTCTGTCGTCGTAAGGAAAGTCTATTCCAAGAAAGTCCGCAATCATTAATGGATAACCGTCAGCTCCTAAGGAACTGTATCCGTCTGCTGGTGAAGGTACGGGCAAACCGTTTTCGTCTATTACTTCAACCAAAGCACCGGTGTTTGGATCTAATCTGTAAGTATCGTAAAACTTCTTAACATTACCTTGATTGTCAAACTCAAGTCTGCCGTACATTAACACACCCTTTTTTGCCTCTGTAAAAGTTTTTCCTGAAGGAATGTCTATTCTCGTACCAGTAGCTGTGTCATACCACTGCATTGGATCCTCGTCTCTTAAAAAGTCTCTTTGATCTTCCTTAGGATCACAAGTTACGAGAAATTCCCACACATTGTCTTGAGTAGTGGGATTGTAGTAAATAGTTATTTCGTGAGGAGTTCCAAGAGAATCATATATAAACAAAGTTGAACGATAAGTGTAGTCTGTTGATTGAATAGGCGTGTCATTGGTTGCATTCCATTCGTTTAAAAGTGAAGGAATGTCAGAAACTTCGTATATAGATAAAGATGGATCGTCTGTACCGTCTTCGTAAAGTTCGTAACTGTAATCATTACTTCCGTCAGTGTTTATCCTTGCTGGATCCCAATCCCATGTAAACTTCTCAGTCGTTCCGTTTAAAAAGAATTTAACAGGACCATTTTTGTCTATATCGTAATTAACTCCTTTGGCAAGAAGTGTACCGTTGTTAGGATCAGTTTCAGGAGAAGATGCAGTAGTATTTGGAGCTGCCGTAGGATCCTGAAATACATAATAATTCCAAACTGTACCGTTCTGTTGTAAGAATAGTCTTAAAGTCTTAGTATTTCCATTTGCGTCCTTTACATCAATGTCTCTATAATACCATGTTGATGTTCCATAAGTAACTGCCGTCCAATAAAGAGGATTGGTAAGATAGGTTGTGTCTGTTTCTATTCTTCCCGTACTTTTTTCTCCAATGTTAAGAGACGGTGCTGTGGTATTGTCTTGAGTAACTGCGCTCCAGTCTATGGTAACTTCTTCGTGAGTATTAGGCAAAGTGATCGTAGTCTGGGTTGCAGTAGTACCTACTGTATTTTGAGCAAGAGTTACAGGATTTGCTATGTCTGTTATGTCTTGTATAGTATATGTCCAAGTCCCTTTGGATGAATCGTATCCTAAGGTAATTCTAAGTTTTACATATTCTCCGTCTATGTCTCTTATAACGAAGTCATAACTGTTATTGTATGTTCCCGTAGTATTAATGTGTCCTCTTATATTTACGGTTTTCGTTCTCGTATCTTCTCTTGCGTCTAAGTTCGTTATCATGTCTATTTTAGTAGTCTTTACAGGAGGAGAGCTTCTATCTATACGAATGTCGGTTAAAGCTCCTGTAATGTCGTTTGTGGTCTCGTCAATTCTCCATCCCTGAACCCTTAATCCTTGAGGATTAACCAGATATCCGTCTTTGTCTATAATAAACTGCCCGTCTCTCGTATAATAAATTCCTCCTGTTGTTTGGGGATTCCTCAACATAAAAAATCCAGAACCCGCAATTGCCATGTCAGTGGGATTACCCGTAGATTCAAAAGCTCCTTGAGTAAATTGCTGATATAGTGCTTGAATAGTAGCTCCTCTACCAAGTTGACCAGTACCTGCTGCAGTGTTTATACTTTGAGCCATTACATCACTAAAAGTTATTCTTGCTCCTTTAAAAGCAGTGGTATTTAAATTAGACACATTATCTCCTATTACGCTCATCCCGTGTCCTAAAGCCCTTAAACCACTTGTTCCAGTAAAAAGGGCGTCTGTAAGTCCCATATTAACTCACCTCCTATTTTTATTTTTCGGCATTTATTTTATTTTGTTTATCTTTGTCTTATAAATTCTTCAAGCATTTGATCAGCAGTAGTAATAATCCTGGTATTACTCTCAAAAGCTCTTTGTAAAGTTATAAGTCTTACCATTTCGTCTGCAAGATCTACATTTGAAGTCTCAAGAGCACCTGAAAGAATTCTACCTCTTCCTCCTGGACTCGGTGCAAATATAACTGGTTTAGCTCCTGCCTTAGTAACAAATAAATTACCATCTACTTTTTCTAAGGAATCCTCATAACCTGAAAAGTCAGCAAGAAAAATTCTTGACACATCTATACTCTTTTGATTGGTGTACCAAGCCTTTATAAGCCCGTCTTCAGTAATTATTTCTATGTGATCAAATAAACCTTCTGGATATCCATCTTGAGTAAAACTTAGTTGAGTAAAAGGATTAGCAATCATTTTTATTGACTCTGGATCCTTAGTAATAGAACCATCTGGATTAACCGTAAATCCTAAGTCTAAGGTTAAAGGCTGTTCGTTTCCATTAATATTAAGGTTGCACTGTGGTTTACCTGTTGACTTGAGATCTACAGGAGTTAAAGTACCGTCTATACCCACATCGTAAAAATTAGCAGAAATCACATCCCCAGAACCTCCAAACTCAAGTTCACCATACAAAAAAGCTCCTTTTAGTTTTCCGTCTCCTCTTCCATCCATAGAAGGATCAGCTAAAGCTAAAAGTACTTCGTACTTATTCGCACTATCTCCTCTATCTACATATAACTTTAAGTCAATAGGTTTCCCAGTACTGTCGTATATAGACCAATCAAATACCCAATCGTAATTGTTTTCTGTTAAAGGCTCTGAAGGATTAGCTTGAGCATCGTATTTTTCTATCAAAGTCTTGTCATTAGGAGGTTTTCTACTGTCTAAGGTTAAAATGGCTTTTATTTGAGATGTAGCTTTTGCATCCATTGTCTTAGGAATCAGGTAAGGCTTTAAAGTCGTTAAGTCTGCAGTGGTTTGATCAGGAGCTCCACCAAGTAAGTACATTCCAAAACTGTTTTGAAGTGCAAGGTGTGCATCGTCAACCTGATTTATGTAAAACTGTCCATCTCTCGTGTAATAAATGTTACCCTTTTCGTCTTCAACGATAAAAAATCCTTTCCCAGATATAGCTAAGTCCGTAGGAATGTCCGTTGTACTTAATCCTCCCTGAGAATAAATAGTTCTTATACTTTTTATAAAACTTCCTATACCCTCTTCAGGATCAAAAACTCTTTGCGTAGCTGAAACTAATTCATCCATAAATTCGTACCTACTTTCCTTAAATCCTATAGTATTTAAGTTAGTAATGTTGTCTGCTACCACCCTCATTCCAGTAGTCATACTACACACTCCTGAATATCCTATGTACATCGTTCCAAAAAGTCCCATAGCTATTCACCCCCCATTATTTCTTCTACTTTGTCAAGGGGTATGGTTTTATTCTCGTCTATTACGAGTTCTACTTTGTCACCGAGTTTTGCTCCGGTTACTTTTGCTACCATAGTAATAGGTAAAGGCTTTACCTCTGTCTCTCCTGGAATAACTATAGAAAACTTGTAATTTCCGTCAGGTACCTGCTTTCCATCTGAATCCTTAGCATCCCATTCAATCTTATGATTACCTTTTTTAACATCCGTAAGCTCAAGCTTTCTTACTATTTTGTTATTCTCGTCTCTTATAACCACCTCTAACTTGTTTACAGGATGGTCTATACTAAACTCTCCCCCTAAAAACTTTCCATTTTCCACTCTTCCTATGTTAGTATCAACCTTTATCTCCTTACCTATGAGACTTGAAGCATAAGTTAAGTTGAAGTCCTTTGCTAAATCCATTATGTTTTTTAAGTTGTCGTTTATGTTAAAAAGTTGATCCACCTGATTAAACAATGCAAGTTGAATTGCCATCTCATTGTTATCAATAGGCTTCATAGGATCCTGATACTGTAATTGCGTAACGAAAAGCTTTATAAAGTCTTCTTTCGTAAGAACCTTTTTGGGTACTCTCGTTAAGTTAGGAGGTTTAACAACTTTTTCGTCCTCTGTTTTTTCCATAGAAACACCATTAGTCTGGTTATTCTTAGAAACATTTAAGTCCTTTTCTGGAACGACTTTATTACCTAAGTTAAAAGGATATCTGCTTAAGTTAGTGTAACTTACCGTATCTATCATCCTCTTCCTCCTAAGCTATGTAGTAATACTTACCTTTTTCGTTCTTAAAGATCTTTTCTCTAACTTCAACTACTTCTTCTGAAGAGACCCTCTCAATTCTCGTAGTTTCCTTTTTAGCTTCGGATCCTCTGTTTTCCTCTCTTCTCTCTGAAAAACCCTCTCTTAACAAACCTCCTTCAAAACTACTCGTTAAAGAAAAAGTCGTATCCTTTAACTGAAAGCCAGCCTCTTCTAACCCCTGTTTAATGTGATGAATGTGAGCTTGAAGCTCGTGTAAAACTTCTGGTTTTTCAACCTTAATTACGAGCTCAACCTCTTTATGTTTAACCTTTACTTCTAAGTGCATTTTTCCTAAGCTCGGAGGTTCAAGATCTATAATTGCAACTCTCTCTCCCCGAGGATAAACTTCTGTGGTAAACCTCTTTACAAACTGCAAAAATTCTGAAGTTAAACCGTTTTCATTAAAAGGCTTAACCTTTTTGTTAATAACTCTTACAAAAGTATTTAAGTCTAAACTTTGATAAGTTTGACTTAAAAGTTTTAAAGCCTTTTCCTGAGACCCGTTAAATTCCTTTTTAAACAACCTTTGGTGTGATTCGTTAAACACTCGTTTTTCGTCAAAATTATCGTTTACTGTTTTAAATTCAAATCTATTTGAATAATTATCTTTTCTCGTTGAATGCTCTAATTTAACCTTAGCTACTTCTCGTTGGTCTATTTTTTGGTAACTTTTGACTTCTTTTTTTACTTCTCTTAAAATACCTTCAAACTTCTGGGATTTATCTTCTTTTAAACTAACATCCCAATTCTTAAGTACTTCGCGTTTGTCTTTTGCCTCTTTTACTTCGTTTTTAAGTTCTGCAGACGATGCAGAATTTTTCTTAAAATCGTCTTCTAAGTTTTGCACCTTTAATTCTTCGTAAACCTGACGACTTTCTTTTTCATTAGTTAAAAATTTTGTTGCTTTAGTAATAACCTCTTTTTTCTCGTGGATTACCTCTTTAAAAACATCTTTTATCACTTTTAAAACTGCTTTTTCTTCGTCTTCATTTTCTATTTCTTTAGAAAATTCCTTTACCATCTGAGGATTTTTAAACTTTTCTTCTATTTTTTCGTTAATAGCCTTTTCTAAACTTTCTAATTGGTTCCTTATAGGCTCTGCTTCTTGAATAAAATTTTTTCTTAACCAGGTAAAAAACCTTTTTATTAAGACCTTTAAATCTTTTTCAAAATCTCCATCAAAATTCACTAAGTTCTTACTTTCTAAAGTTTTAA
>JAADEG010000037.1 GCA_013153525.1 Thermodesulfobacteriota bacterium | reverse complement strand
CGCAATCCCTTATACATCAGGGGAGGCGTTCCAAGCTTAAATAAGGCGTATGTACAATTTAGTGAAAAATTACCAGTCGCAATCCCTTATACATCAGGGGAGGCGTTCCAAGTTGTGAGACTTGTTGCCGTAGGCATTGTATTCCCTGGACAAGTAAGTCGCAATCCCTTATACATCAGGGGAGGCGTTCCAAGAAAAGGAGGCAAAAATGATTAAAGAGGTAAAAGCTCAAGTGTCGCAATCCCTTATACATCAGGGGAGGCGTTCCAAGATGCAAATTTGAGTTATTAGAAAAAAGTAAAAAAGGTAAAGTGTCGCAATCCCTTATACATCAGGGGAGGCGTTCCAAGAAAAAGTTTGGCAAGTAGAAACCTTTAAAGTTTCCTATTTATGTCGCAATCCCTTATACATCAGGGGAGGCGTTCCAAGCTTTGAGCCCCCATTTTTATTTTTACCCCTTATGTACAAGGGGTCGCAATCCCTTATACATCAGGGGAGGCGTTCCAAGAAATTTAATTTAGAGTGTCTTTTATTAAACATTTTAGGTCGCAATCCCTTATACATCAGGGGAGGCGTTCCAAGTTATTATTTATTTTCAAATTATTTTCAAATCTTATTTATAGTCGCAATCCCTTATACATCAGGGGAGGCGTTCCAAGTCTTTCCAACCTACTAAAAAGTTCTGTTCTCTTAAAATCTGAGTCGCAATCCCTTATACATCAGGGGAGGCGTTCCAAGGGAATGGATTTTAGAATAATTCTAAGAATAAATTTAAAACAGTCGCAATCCCTTATACATCAGGGGAGGCGTTCCAAGAGTATTTACCTCTATATTAAATTATATCTTACTTTTAACTTCCAATTTTGCAAGCCTCTTTTTAATTAATTTCTTAGATCGTTATTTAGTCAAAAACTAAATAAATTTTTAAACATAAAATCAATAAGTTATATGTATATGCAAAGGTAATTTTTGAAAAAAAATTAAACCCCGCTATTTACAAGGGCTTCAAAGAAATAAAAAATTTACCCCTACCCCTGCAAAACATAGAAACAGAGGAGGATTCAGAAAAAAGGCTTTTAAAAAATAAATAAGCTTTATTCACTTTTCAAAGAGCGTTAGATATAAACAAAAATTAACACATTAATAAACGATTAGTGCAAAAACTTAACAAACTTTTAAACATCGTTTATCTTAAAAAAATCCTTGTTGTAAAGCAAATCACTTATTTAAATTTTTTATATAAAAATTTTTATAAAAGTCAAGGGATAATTTTTTAACTAAAAAATCTCAAAGTCTTTGTCTTGCTTAAGCCCTTTTGTTTTTACACCATATCCTAAGTGGATAATCGGTGAAGCGCACCTTTCACAAAGTCTGTAATAAATTACTTTGTCTTCTAACCAATCCATTATGGCTTCTACTTTCTCTTTCATTTCAAGAAAATCCTCTTGAGTCAAGTAACATTCAAAAACGCTGTACAATACTCTTATACCATAGTCTTCCATTATTTTAGCTATTTTTCTCAAACGCTTTTCGTCACTTATGTCGTAACAAACGAGATAATTCTGCTTTTCAGACATTTTTCTTCATAAAAGCTAAAATTCTTTCAAGAGCTTCTATGTAATTTTCAAATTTTGAGAAAATTTTTTCAGCTATTATGCCGGACTTAAATACTTTTTTAAAGTCCATCTCTTTCCTTCTTTATATAATTAATTCATCCTCAGGCTCCGGAGAAAATTCTATCATTCCACTCCAAATAGCATTTTTTCTACAAAACTCGCAAAGTCTATATATTCGTACTCTATCTTCCTCTTTATTTATAAAATTTTCAAGCCAATTTATTACTTTTTGAAGCTCTTTTTCTGTGAGCCAGCATTCAAAAATACTTTTTTGAACACCAGTACCGTAATTTTTTAAAAACCTGTGCACTTTTTGAAGCCGTTTTTCATCGCCTATGTCATAAGTTATTATGTAAAAATTTTTCTTTTTGTTACTCATATTTTATTCTAACGAAAAGTCTAATTCTTTAAAATTTTTAGGAAATTGAGGAATATCTTCAAGTTTTAAAGAAAACTTTTTAAATAAAATAGTATAAATAAAATCTTTTACGAAATTGTAAACATCTTGGTATTCATTTTCAGAAATAGGATCTGTACCATGGGCGAGGATAGAAAGATTCCTTTTTTTAATAACATCAAGAAATTTAGACTTAACTTCAGCGTAAAACTTTCCTGCTGGATCTTCAAGGGCGTTTAATAATTCAAAGCACTTAGTTAAAGCTATTTTTAATACTCCACTTTCGTCTTTATTCCTTTCAAATTCTTGAGTTAAAAATTCTTTAGCCTTAGGTGGAAGATTAATTAAAGTATCTTCTGTTATTTTTGATGGATCAATGTTGTATTTTTGCTTTAGACGAATTTGAGCAAGCATTTCAAGAGCTCTGTAAAGTCTTGCTACTGCGTCGTCAAATCTTCGCTGAACAGCTCTTCTTTCTGCATTTCTTATTAAGTCAAGCACTTTTTCGTAACCTGTAGCACGCATTATTCCAAGGATTCTTTTTAAAGTAAGATAATAATTAATAACTTTTTGACCATTTAAATTCGTCTTAGCAGTCTCCATCATACTTAAAGCTTCTTCGTGATTGAATGTGTCCCACAAAGTAAATGCTAAAAGTAAATTTTTTAAAGTAATAAGACGCATCTTTAGTTCTGGAAGAAGGGAAGGGGATACGAGATAGGCTTTAAGCTTTTCTAAAATGTGTTCGTAATAAAACTTTTCCATAAGGCTTTGCCAGAAGTTTACATCAAGTTTTAAAAGAAGATTTATTTTATTTATAGCTACAGGATGATCTCCTCTGTCAATTTTGATTACATTTGTTCTCTGTCCGGCATTAAAGTGAAGCTCCCAACCATCTTGTAAAATAGCAAGTAAAGCAAGAGCAATGCTCATACTTTTCGTACCACCTGTATAGTTTGCAATTATCCGAAGATTTTCCACATTGCCAAACTTGGACTTAATTCTATGAAGAAGTTCTTTTTCTACTAAAGAAAACACCATATCTAAGGAATCCAAGATTTCAAGAGGAATAATAATTTTTTCGTATTTATCCTTAGGCAAATTAATTTCTTTAACAATTATTTTGTCCTCCTTTTTTAAAGGTCTTCCGTCAACGAATCTTTCTGTGGCTTTGTCCTCTGGTCCGCCAGAACATATAAAATAGATAAAGTCAGGGTCTATTTCTTTTATTGCATTAATTATTGGCTGGGGACTCCCTCCTACTGTAAAAATAACCACTGTTTTCATCTTATTTACCTCCTAATTTTAAAAATTAAAAATAAACATAAGGAATATATTCGTTTTTTTCACCTTTTAAAACCCTTGCAAATTGATATACCTGTTCTTTAAAAATAAAAATAGTTTTTAGCTTTTTCTCCAGGGGAGGGTAGATAGACTCTTCTTTAAGTTTTTGCTGAAATTGAGAAATAAACTTTTTAAGCCCTGACGGAGTTAATTTTATCGTATAAACTTCTTCCTCTTCTAAAGACTTGTCTGTAAAATCGTTAGGAGTAATCACTTTCCAGGAGAGACATCTAATTACTAATGTGTCAACAAATAAGGAACGCCATTCTTCTATCAGGTCTAATACAAGAGAGGGTTTTCCATAATCTGTAGAGTGTAAAAATCCAAGATAAGGATCAAGTCCACAGGCTTCTACAAAACTTAATACTTTAGAAAAAAGTAAAGTATAACCCAGGGAAAGAAGAGCATTTACAGGATCAGTTGGAGGGCGTTTTACTCTTCCAGGAAATTCCCATCCCAACTTTTTAAACACAAGTGTTAGAGCTTCAAAATAAATCTTTGAGGCTGTTCCTTCAATTCCCATAAGAATATCAACTCGTTCTGCTTTTTCTAAATCTTTTAAACAAAGATTTAGCCTAAAAATCGTTCCTTCAAAAGGTTTAAAGTGATATCTTCTTTTAAGTTCTGAAATAACTTTAATTTGTCCTAAAATTTTTCCTTTAACTATAGATTTTGCAAGATTTATCCGCTTTTGAAAATCAAAGTAGTTTTGAAACTGATTAACCCTTAATTCTATATTTTTAGCAGTAAAACCTTTTAAACTTCCAAGATAATCCCCAGAGGCACTGAGAAAGTGTACAGGGATTTTACGCTTTAGACAGGTTTGAATAACAGGAGGAGAAAGAGAAATTTTTCCAAAAATGTAAATTTCTTCTGTATCACTAATACGGACTTCTTTAGCTTTTTTGTTTTTTCCTGGATAATGAATAAGAAATCTCTCGCTTTCCTTTGTAAGTTTGAGCCCCTGTTCTGTTAGATATAGAATCATAATTAATTTTTTGTTTTTACTACTAATTTATCGTCTTCCAATTTTATTACAAAATCTTTTATAGTTAAAAAAGTTTTGTTATAATTTTTCATGAAATTTTTTATAATATTTTCACAATAAGTTAATTTTTCTCTTTGTCTTAGGTAAAAATTGAGAAACTCGTTTATGTTTTTTATTCTGTAAGTAGTTTCTTGATAACGAGGTACGAGATCTGGATTGACATGAAGTAGAGGGCAGGGATAGCGATTTTTAACCTTTTCTCCAAATACACAATGACAAGGTTCAAAAGCAGAGATCTCTTTAAGCCATAGCTCAAGTTTAAAACAACTGATAGGGTTAGAAGGTAAGTTTTTAAAAAAGTTTTCTACTTTAGTATAAGAATAATCTGGAGTCTGGGAAAAAATTTTGTGAACCAAGTTTTTGCCGTTTTTCAGAAAACCCACGGTGAGAGTTATTGCAAGCTTTTCGTGACGGGATAGCTGTTTACCTGCTTCAGCCTTTTGAACGACATAATTTATGAGATGGCAATTTTCTCTTAATAATTTTAATTCAAGCTCTTCTGAAGAAAAATCGGGTTTATAAGTAAAAGAAAAGTTGAAGTTTTTAATTATTGAAACAGGCATAGGTTTAATGCTTTTAAAAAATTTAAGCTGATCTTCAGGAGCTATACCATCCTCTGTAATAAAGTGAGATCTTTCAAGAGTGTAAAGATAGAGTCCAAGAGGGAGGCTGATGTATTGTAAATTAAACTTTTGAAGAAGAGATATCTGGGGGATTCCATCAATAAAAATCAATCCTCCTGGCAAATTGGGAAGTTTCTCTTTTATCTGATGGAGAAAAAGTTTTATTTGTCCAAGAGAGATTTCTTCTTCTAAGAAAAACCAAATTCTATAATAAAATGCATGAATTTTTTCCAAATAAGGCTTAAGTCCAAGGCTTAGTAAAGTCCTATAAGCAGATAAAGAAAAATTTAAAATTTCTCTCTCTTTTATTATAAAAAAAGACTCAGAATTAAGACACTTTTGTAGAATTTTTTCAGAAAACTTTATGCCAAGAAAAAAGAAAGGAAACTTTAAATTATCTTTTACCGGGAAAAACACAAGGTGTGTTCTTCCGAGAAGATGCTCTCTTAGTTTGGAAGGAGTTAATTTTTTTAGCTCTGGTTTTAAGTGTATGTTACCATAAGTATCAAGAGAAATCTCAGAAAAATGAAAGATGCCTCTAAAAAGATACATAAAGTGTTCATAAATCGGGGAAATGTCGTAGTTTATTATAGTATCTAAAAAGGAATCTTTAATATAGGAAGATTCTACTTTCCACTTTTTAAGAATTCCGTAAAACTTAAGTTTTTGAGCAGTATTTAAAAAAAGCTTTTCTACTTCTGGAGATGGAACAATGGTAAGAAGCTTCCTAAGAATTTTGAAGCTTTGATAGAAGTCTTTTAGTTGATAATAGATTTGAGCCATTGCAAGAAGTGCCTGAGGATGTTCGTGAACTATAGAGCAAGCCTTGGAATATAATTTTATAGCTTCTTGATAAAGTCCAACTTCTTCTGCTAACCTACCCCATTCGTAGTAATCTTTGGGTTTTTGATTTGGAGCAAAGGCATGGTTTAAAATAAGGGACTTTATTTTTGGATAATTTTCAGAATTTAAAGCTTGTTTGGCTTCTTCTAAAAATTTTAAAGCATCCATTTTATTTAAAAATTGTTATTCTTTTTAAAAAGTTTAAAAAATTTTCAAAATTTGTCAATTAATTTCTAAAAATGAAAAAATTTTTTAAAAAATGTCAGATTTTGCTTCAAAAAATTATTAATAATATAGTAGAAAAAAGGTAATTTGAAAAAATTAAGTTTGACTCGCACTGAAAATTAGATATAAAATATAATATTACATAAAAATAAAGAAAAGGCAAAGAAGAGGAGAATATTTATGGATTCTTTGGAAGTGTTAAAAGTTTCTTTTGCAGGACTTTTACATGACATAGGAAAACTTGCTCAAGGAGGGTTTGAGCTTCCTGAAAAATATAAAGAAAATAATCAAGACATTTACTTACCTTTTCACAAAGCTGGAAGTTATTTTTCTCACATCCATGCTCTTTATACGGTTTACTTTATAGAAAATAACCTGCCTTCTAATGTTGTTACAGAACTTAATAATTTAGAACTTTTTAATCAAGAAAAAGAAGATAGTTTTATAAATCTTGCAGGAAAACATCATAAACCAGAGACACCTCTTCAGTGGATAATTGCAGAAGCAGATAGACTCAGTAGTGGCTTTGATAGAAAAGAGTTTTCAGAAGGCGAGGAAATAAAGGTAAAAGAAATTTATAACACGAGATTAGTATCTATTTTTGAAAGGATTTTAAGGAAAGATAAAACTTTTAATTCGTTAAAAGACTTTGAATGGGAATATCCACTTGCAGAATTGTCAGTAAAAAACATTTTTCCTGTAAAAAAAGAAAATAAAAGTAATCCTAAAAAGGATTACGAAAATTTATGGAATAATTTTATAGCAAAAATTGATTTGATTAAGTGGAAGTCCATTGGGCTTTGGGTAAGGGCTTTTGATTCTTTGTTACGAATTTATACTTCACAAGTTCCTTCTGTTCGTGTAGGAATGGTAATTCCAGATATTTCTCTTTACGAGCACTTAAGAACCACTGCTTCTCTTGCTGGTGCACTTTATCTTTATCATAAAGGCAAACAAACTATGGAGCCAAAAGAAATTTTGAAAGAAGATGATAAGAAGTTTTTATTAATCTCTGGAGATTTTTATGGAATTCAAGAATTTATTTTTAGAAGTGGTGGAGAAGAAAGACATCACCGGGCAAAAATTTTAAGAGGTAGATCTTTTATGGTGTCTCTTCTTACTGAACTTTGTGCTGAACTTATATGTGAAGAATTAGGATTAAGTTTTATGCAAATTTTTCTTTCAGCAGCAGGTAGGTTTCACCTTTTGGCACCTAATTTGGAAAATACATTAGCTAAGCTTGAAGAGCTTAAAGAAAAAGTTACTGCTTGGTTTAGAGATAAGTTTTACTTAGAAGCAGGTATAGGAATTGTTTGGAGCAAAGCAAGTCCTGCAGATTTCAAAGGAGGAAACTTCGTTAGGTTTTGGAAGAGACATCTTGAAAGACTTGAAGAAGCAAAGTACAAGAGATTTAATCTTTTTAAGTTTGGAGGGAAAATTGAAGGATATCTTGATAAGTTTAAGTTTGAAGATAGACCTGTGTGTCCTCTTTGTGGAAAAAGAGCAACTGAGGTAGATGAAGAAAGATATGTAGCCTGCAAAATTTGTAAAGATCAAATTAACATAGGTACTAATTTAGTTAAAAAGGATTCTTTAGCAATTTTAAAAGGAGGTAAAGGAGATTTAGAAGAGCCTATTTTAGGAGTTTTTCAAATAAAATTTTTAAACAAAGAAAATTTAAAAATTTCAGAGCATGATCTTGTAAAAATAATGGACTTTAATGTAAATGAAGATGGCACTGCACCGATAGGAAATACCTTTGTTCCTCTTAATGGATATGTACCGGTTTATAGTGAAGAAGATAATCAAGACGAAAGAATTTTCTGTGGAGGTATGTCTGATGAGAAAAAACTTGAA
>JAADEG010000004.1 GCA_013153525.1 Thermodesulfobacteriota bacterium | reverse complement strand
CTCAAGGCAACACTTGGATTGGACAATGTAAAGTACGACGATGCTGCGGAGGCTTATCTTAATTCTGCACAAAAGAAAGATAGCATTACAGACATTTACGCACAGATTCAGCTTCAATTTTAATTAATTTTTAAATCTTTCAGAAAAAAAAATAGGGGGCAATTTGCCCCCTATTTTTATTTTGAATGGGTATGACTTTGGCAGACGGAACACTAACCTTCGTTTTGCAGGTTTTTCTTTCTTTTATAGCTATAATGAATCCAATTGGTAATACCCCGATTTTTTTGTCTTTGGTTAGTCAGCTTCCACCAGAAGAGCACAAAAAAGTAGCTTTTAACGGGGTGGTTTTTGCTTTTGGTGTTGTTTTCGTTTTTACTTTGTGTGGAAATTTGATATTTAGGCTTTTTGGAATCACCCTTCCAGCATTTAGAATAGGTGGTGGAATTTTACTTTTTATGATAGCCTATCACCTCGTAAGAGCAAAGCGTTCCCATCAGCATCATCCAACAGAAGAAGAGCACCCAGGTCTTTTTAAAGAATCCCAAGAAGAGCTTGAAGAAGAGGCAAAAGACATCGCAATTACTCCACTTGGTACTCCTATTCTCGCAGGACCTGGAACGATTACCACAGCCCTTTCTCTCGTTGGAAGAAAAAGCGATGTTTTTAGCATTCTCATCGTTATAGGAGTCTTTGGCGTGGTTTGTATTCTTACCTATTTGTGTTTTATTTACGGAGAAATTCTTACCAGAAAGCTTAAACCTTCTGCAATAGGTGCAATGACCCGTCTTATGGGTCTTATACTCGCTGTAGTTGCAGTACAGATGATTATTGAAGGAATTACTCAGGTAGTAGTACAAATAGCTCATCAGTTGTAAAAATGGAATTAACTAAGGTAGAAAAAGAGGTTTTAAGAATGCTCGTTCACGAGTTTCCCATTTGTAAAGAACCTTTTAAAGAAATTGCAAACAAACTCGGAATTTCCGAGGAAGAAGTTATCTCAATAACCAAAAAACTTCTTGAAAAAAGAATCATAAGAAGACTCGGAATAACTTTAAGGCAAAGACTTGCAGGAGTTGAAGGAAATGCAATGGTTGCCTGGAGGGTTCCAGAAGAGTTAATTGAAAAAGTGGGAAGTTTTCTTGCTTCAAAACCCTGGGTTAGTCACTGTTATGTAAGAGAAACAGTTGAAGGCTGGGATTACAACCTTTACACTATGATTCACGGAAAAAACGAAGAAGAAGTAATGGAAAAAATTAAAGAAGTTGCTAAACTCTTTAACTTAAAAGATTTTGAGGTATTATTTACTGAGAAGGAAATAATAAGAAAAAGTCCTCAAATATAATGAGAGTTTTCGTAATAATACTTTTTTTATTTTTTTCTTTTTCTAAAGCTTTTGCTCTTGAGATTAGAAGTCTCGTTTTGGTATTTACTAAAAGTAAAAAAGTAATTACGAGTGTTTATCTCAAAAAAGTTCCTTTTCAGCTTCTTGACGCTTGTCTTAAGTCTGGAGATTCACCAATAAAGTTTCAATACGACTTTAAAATATACAGACACAGGTTTCTTTTGCCAGATGTACTTAAGTTTGAAAAACAGGTAATAGTAAAAGTTAGGTACGACAAAGAAAAAAATCTTTATGTAGTGAACTTGGGTAGGTGGAAGTGGAACTTTTACAAACCTGAAAAAGCACTTTTAAAGGCTTGTAAAATAGACAGTTTATACTTGCCTTACTTTTTAAACGGAAAAGACGAATACTATTTAAAAGTAGAGGCAATTATTCAGTTTAAGTGTCACCTTACTGAAGAGCTTGATTACAGAGAAGGACTTAATTCTTACGAATTTAGTGCAGAGACTTCAAGCTCTCTTTAAGACTCATGTTACGAAAGATAAACAAAAAACTTGCATTTTTTATCTTTTTTATTCCCGTTATAATAGCACTTTTCTGGTTAGAATTTAACATCTTTAACTTTAGTTTTTTGAGTCTTTCTCAAAAAAACATCCTTCTTTTTCTTCTCTTCCAATTAAACCTCATTTTTATTTTGGTTTTGCTTTACTTTATTTTTAAGTACCTGTTCAAAATATTCTGGGAAATAAAGGTAAAAAAGATATCAAAGAGCATAAAAACCAAGCTTTTTGCTACTTACTTTATTTCTATAGTTTTTCCGTCCATTATTCTCGTACTTGGAAGCTTTTTCTTCTTTAAAAAAACCATAGATTATTGGCTTAAAAGCTATCTTAGAACCAAGTTTATATCTCAGGTAATAAAAACAGAAGACCTTTACAAAGAAGTGGAACAAGAGCTTTTCGTAAAAGGAGAAAAAATAGTACAAAGTTATATATCAAAAACTGACTTTCGTCACATTAAGGCAAGCATTTTAAGAAAGAAATACAGATACTTCTCTGGATTGGATTCAATAGAGGTATATACCTATTCTGGAAAGCGATATGTATGGACTGCTTCTCCGTTTTTTTTACCAAAGACTCCTATGGGAATTCCTCCGTCAGTACTTGACAAACTAAAAAACGAGAACTTACCTGCCTCTCAGGTTTTACCTTTGGAAAACGGCATTTTCGTGAGAGTTTTTATACCTTGCAAGACTAAAGACGGAAAAGCGGTAATTCTGGCTACTGGTAAGGTTATTCCTCTTGACTTTTTACCTGGCAAAAAAAATTATCCTGAGAAAAAGTACTTAAAGCTATTTAAAAAGTTTTTAATGCTCGCTGGTTTTTCTGTACTGCTACTCGTTATTTTTATAGGAATCTGGGTTGGAAGTAAGATAGGTAGAAATCTTACAGAACCTTTACACAACTTGGTTTTAGCTACTCAAAAGCTTTCAAAAAAGGAATTTAGCGTGGAAGAAAGCCTTCTTGCAAGTATGTCTGAAGACGAAATAGGCATTCTCATAAGGTCTTTTAAAGAAATGACTCAAAAACTTAAAGAATACGAAGAAGAGCTTAGAAGCTACGGAGACTACCTTAATTCTCTTTTAAATCACCTTCCTGTTGGTGTTCTAATTCTTTCTGAAGACTTCAGGGTTAAGTATCTTAACTTTTGGTTAAGAGACTTTTTAATTCACTACCAATTTAAAACCCCTGAAGAGTTTTTAAAAGTTCTTGACATAGCAGAGCTTATAAATTCTATAGACCTTGACGAACCGTTTTACAGAACTTATGAATTCGTTAAAGAAGACAAAAGAGGCATCGTAGGTATTACTATAATTAAACTTATAGGCTATAGAGAAAAAGAATTTATGATCGTAGTGGAAAGCCTTGAGGAAAAGGAAAGGCTAAAAAGGCTTTCTTTGTGGAAAGAAGTTGCAGCACGAATTGCTCACGAAATAAAAAATCCTCTTACACCCATAAAACTTTCAGTAGAAAGACTTAAAAAACAGCTTGAATCAGAGCTTCCAGAAGAGAAAAAGAGAATTCTTGAAAGAACTACATCTACAGTAGAAAAGTATGTAGAAGAATTAAGAAGGCTTGCAGTTGACTTTTACTACTTTTCCAAAAAACCCACTCTAAGTCTTGAAAAAGCAAAAATGCTTGAGACTATAATTGAGGCAATATCCTTGTACGAGCTTGCCTATCCAGATGTAAAGTTTAACATAAAAGCTGAGGACGACGGAGAGTGTTGTTTTGATCCTTTTCAGTTTAAAAGGGTGTGGATTAACTTAATTGACAACTCAATAAAAGCTATGCGTGAAAAAGGAGAGATAAACATCTTTCTCACGAGAGAAGGCAAAAACCTCGTAATGGAATTTTCAGACACAGGAGAGGGTATTCCTGAAGACATAATAGAAAAAATAGACAAAGGGGAAATTTTTAAGCTTAAAGAGGTAGGAACAGGTCTTATTATGGTCTATACTATAGTTCAGCTTCACAGAGGAAGTTTTAAAATAGAAAAAAATTCTCCAAAAGGAACCAAGTTTATTATAACTATTCCCTGCTAAGTTACAGAAGCTTAAGAGCCTTTTTAAGAGAAAGTACTTCGTCTTCAGACAGGGGCTTTATTTCTCCTGGTTTTAAGTCTCCGAGTTTAACGCAACCAATAGCTATGCGTTTTATGTGTAGAGTTTGATTTCCCACTTTTTTAAACAGTCTTTTTAAAAGGTGATACCTTCCTTCAAACACCTCAATTCTTAATTCAGTGCAATTTGGGTTTAAGCAAGTAATTTTACACGGAAGGGTTTTTCCGTCAGAAAGTTCTACTCCATTTTCAATAAGCTGTTTTTGTTCTAAAGTCAGGGGATACTTGATAATCAGTTCATAGACCTTAGGAAGTTTCCACTTTGGATGAAGTATTCTGTGAGCAAGAAGCCCGTCGTTAGTAAGTATTAAAAGCCCTTCTGCGTCAAGGTCAAGTCTTCCAACTGGAAAAATCTCGTTTCTCCCAGGTAAGTCTTCAGGAAAAAACTCTGTTATTACCCTGTGTTTTGGATCTTTTAAAGAAGTTACATAACCTACCGGCTTGAAAAACTTGTAATAAAAATTTTTTTGAAGACGAAGCTTCTTGCCGTATAAGAATACTTGATCAACAATAGGATTAACTCTAAATCCAGGATCTTTAACTATTTTGTCGTTTACCTTTACTTTACCTGATTGAATCAACCTTCTTGACTTACTTCTGCTTTCTATTCCACAGAGACACAAGAACTTGTCAAGTCTAATTTTACTTACATTCTGCCCAGTTTTTACCATAGGATACATTCACTTTTAAGGGCACTTTTAACTCGTAAGGAAGTTCTAATTTAGAAAACGGACTTTCCATGACTTCTTTTGCGAGTTTTGAAACTGTTTCAAGCTCGTCTTCAGGAACTTCAAGAATAAGCTCGTCGTGTACCTGAAGTACGAGTCTTGACTTTAGATTGTATTCTTTTAAAAGTTCGTGCAATACCACCATTGCACACTTAATTAAATCAGATGCAGAGCCCTGAATAGGAGTGTTAACTGCGATTCTATAACCCAGCTCTCTTATAGTTTTAACAGAACTAAAAACCTCTGGAACGAACCTTCTTCTTCCAGATATCGTGCTAACCCAGCCGTTTTCCTTAGCAAACTCTATACATCTTTCTATGTACTCCTTTATTCCAGGATAACGGGTAAAGTATCTTTTTATTATTGCTTCAGCTTCTTTTACTCCTATTTTAAGCTCCCTTGAAAGTCCGTAAGCACTCATTCCGTAAGCAATGCCGAAGTTTATAGCTTTACTCATTCTTCGCATTTCAGGGGTTACTTCCTTAGGAGAAACTCCAAAAATCTCGCACGCAGTAAAGGTGTGGATGTCTTCACCTCTTTCAAAAGCCTTAAGAAGATTGGGGTCTTCAGAAAAGTGTGCGAGAATCCTTAGCTCTATTTGAGAATAGTCAAGACTACAAAGTAGCCACCCTTCAGGTGCTATAAAAGCCTTCCTAAGCTTTAATCCTTCTTCTCCTTTAATAGGTATGTTTTGCAAGTTAGGATTTTTTGAAGACAACCTTCCTGTTGCAGTACCCGTTTGATTGAACTCAGTGTGAACCCTGTGCTCTTTTGAGTCTGCAAGCCTTAAGAGTGGTTCAACATAAGTACTTTTTAGTTTGTACAAAGTTCTGTATTCTAAGAGAAGTCTTGGTAATGGGTGGATTAATGCAAGCTCTTCAAGAACCTCAGCATCTGTGGAAAACTCTCCAGCCTTTGGAGTTTTTTTAACTGCTGGTAACTTTAACTTTTTAAACAATACATCAGCAACTTCTCTGCTTGACCTGGGATTAAACCTCTGTCCTGCTATTTCAAAAAGTTCGTTTTCAAGCTCTTTTAACCTCTGAGAATACTCTCTTAAAAGATCCCTTAGGTAAGGAATATCCACCATAAAACCTGCTATTTCCATTTCAGCAAGCACTTCACTTAAAGGAATTTCTACTTTTTTTAGCCAGAGACTTAATCCCTGTTCACTTAGTCTTTTCTCAAATTTTTCACTTAACTTGTAAATTCCATAAGCTCTTAAAGCAGAAGCTTCTTCTCCTCTTTTTTTACTTAAGTTAGTCTCAAGCTCGTCCTCCACGAATACATCTAAGTCATAAGACTTAAGAGAGGGGTTTAACAGGTAACCTGCAAGTTTGATGTCAAATACATTTTTAACTTTTAATTTAAACTTTTTGTAAAAACTTTTATAATCAAACAAACACACGAGAGAACTTTTTAACTCTTTTAAAAATTGCTCTAAGTCAAGTTTAAAAACTTTCTCTGTTCCAGAGGAGATATAAACTTTTGCTTGTGACGAGGTAAAAAGCCCTGGTTGTTTTTCTTCTTCAATAAAAACTGCTAATTTTGAAGCTTCAGGAAGGTCTTCACCTTCTACGACTTTTATGTGCACTTCCTCGTACGAAGCAGGAATTTCTTTTAAAAGTTTTTTAAACTCAAGCTCTTTAAACAGTGCTCTTAATTCTTTGTAATCTGGTTCTTTTTTTTGATAAAACTCAAGCTCTTCTGACGGAAGAGGTGCTTCTGTGTTAAGTTTTAAAATTTCCAGGTTTTTAAAGACCTGATCTTTATACTTTTTTAAGTTTTGCCTTATTCTTAGGTTTGTGATTTTATCAACAGAAGAAAAGAGATTTTCAAGGGTTTTAAACTCTTTTATTAGTTTTTTAGCTGTTTTTTCTCCTATTCCTGGTACCCCAGGTATGTTGTCGCTTTTGTCTCCTGTTAATGCCCTAAAGTGTGGAAAGTACTTTGGTTCAAACTCGTACTTTTTAAGGAAGTCTTCTTTTGTCATGAGTTTTTCTCTAACTGGATCAAGAATACTTACAGAATGTTCAAGTAATGGATAGAGGTCTTTGTCTCCTGCTACTATAAGTGCAGGGACATCCTTGGTAACCTTTACTACGAATGTAGCAATTAGGTCGTCAGCCTCAAAGCCAGGAGCTGATACGATAGGGATACCAAGATGAGAAACGATTTTTTTTATGTAAGGAATTTGAACCCTTAAGTCCTCTGGCATAGAGGGACGGGTTGCTTTGTAATCTTTATAGACTTCGTGTCTAAAAGTAGGAACTGCCTCATCCATAAACCACACTACATACTTGGGATTTTTTTCTTTTAATATTTTGAGTAGCATTTGGGTTACGCCGAAAGTAGCCTTCGTGGGAATACCCGTGGTAGTAGCAAGAAATCCAGGAATAGCAAAGTACGCTCTGTAAATAAAAGACGAACCATCAATTAAAATTACTTCACTCATAGCCTTTTTATTTTAACACATCTAACTGGTGTTTTAAACCTGGTTTTTAGATGGACTTTTTGATTTTTTATATTATACTAACTTAAAAAGCTTTTAAAGTGGAGGAATAAATGAAAGGGGTCATACTTGCTGGTGGTTCTGGAACGAGGCTCTATCCTGTTACCTTAGCCATAAACAAGCACTTTCTGCCAATATACAACAAGCCCATGATTTATTATCCACTTTCCTTAGTTATGCTTTTAAAAATAAGAGATGTGCTTTTTATAGTAAATCCAGAAGACTTAGAGCTATTTAAAAAACTATTTGGAGACGGTTCACAATTGGGTATGAACATACAGTACAAAATTCAGGAAAGTCCAAACGGACTTGCAGAAGGCTTAGTATTAGCAGAAGAATTTATAGGAGACGACGACATATGTTACATGCTTGGAGATAACATATTTTTTGGACACGACCTTCCAAAGGTAATGGCAGAAGCAAAAGAAGAGGTAGAAAAAAGTGGTGGAGCTTATGTATTTGGTTACTATGTAAAAGATCCAGAAAGATTTGGAATAGTTGAGTTTGACGAAAAAGGCAATGTTATTTCTATTGAAGAAAAACCTAAGAAACCTAAGTCAAACTACGCTGTAGTAGGTATGTATTTTTACGACAACACTGCTATTGAAATAGCAAAAGGTGTAAAACCTTCAGAAAGAGGAGAGCTTGAGATTACCTCTGTTAACGAGGAATACCTTAAAAGAGGCAAGTTAAAGGTAAAACTTCTTGGTAGAGGTTTTGCTTGGTTTGACGCAGGAACTCACGATAGTTTTTTAGAAGCAGGAGAATTCGTTGCAACTATTGAAAACAAAACAGGGCTTATGATTGGATGTATAGAAGAAATAGCTTATAGAAACGGCTGGATAACTAAGGAAGAACTCCTAAAACTCGCTGAACCTTTAAGAAAAACAGAATACGGAAAGTACTTGATTAATCTGTGTGAAAAAGAGGAATAATATGAAGTGTCCTGGACAGGATTGGAGGTACTGGAAAGAAGACGCGATTTTTGAGATAAAGTGTCCTTTTTGCGGAGAAGAAATAGAATTTTTTAAAGACGACCTTTACAGAATTTGTAAGAAATGTGGAAAGAGAATTCCCAATCCCAAGATAGACCTCAATTGTACATCCTACTGCAGGTATGCTAAAGAGTGCTTGGCTATTCTCAAAAAGATAAGGGAAAACAACTAATAGATTCCACCACCTAAGGCTTTGTAAAGATAAATGTAGTACTTAACTAACTGGGTTTTCGTTTTTATTACATCAAGCTTTGCCTGAAGGTAAAGGCTTTTAAGAGCAAGCACCTTATCTTCGTCTATCAAACCGTTTTCGTACTGTCCTTTAGCAACTTCCCAGGCTTTTTTCAGGGTGTTTAATCTTTCTTCTTCTATCTTAAGCTGTTTTTTTGCGTATTCTATGTTTTTTAGAGCAGTATAAACCTCTTTAAACGCCTTTTTAACGGTTTTTATGTAGTTTAAAAGCGCCTCTTTTTGTTTTGCCTCTGCAAACTTTACCTGAGCTTTTATTCTGCCAAATGTAAAGATAGGACCTGTTATTCCTGCTCCTACACTCCAGAAAATGGTTGAACTTTTCATCAGGTTTTTAAACTCAGAACTTAGACTTCCAGCGTATCCAGTAAGGGTGATAGAAGGAAAGTATTCTGCCTTTGCAACTCCTATGTCAAAGTTTGCAGCCCTTAATTCCTGTTCAGCCATTACGATGTCTGGTCTTTTAAGTAAAACTTGGGAAGGTAACATAGAAGGAAGCTCTAAGTCGTTTGGTAAGTCTCCTGAAACCTTTATGTCTTTTTCAAAGAGCTCTTTTGGAGTTTCTCCAACTAAGTAAGCAAGAGCAGATTTAAGCTCTTCTCTCAGCCTTTTTAATTCCTCAACTACCTTTTTAACCTCTTCGTATCGTGCTTTTGCTTGATAAACCTCAATTTTGTTGACGAGTCCTAATTTACTCTGTTTTTTCTTAAGCTCGTATATGTCTTTTAAACTCGTTTCAAGACTTAAAGCTGTTTTTAGCTCTTTGTTAATTGCCACGAGGTTGTAATAAAGTTCAACTACTCCTGACACCAGAGAAATCTTTATGGTATCTCTCATAGCCTTAACTGCGAGAACTCTTGCAAGAGCAGACTTTCGTGCGTTTCTGAGCTTTCCCCAAAAGTCAAGCTCGTAAGAAATAGAGGTTAATATGTTGTAAGAAGTTTTTGGGTTTTCCACATCTATAGGAATTCTGAGCATTGCTCCAAATCCTTCTATACTGTTTTCAAGATCCTCTGGAATTTTAGTTCTTGAAACCTGGGCTTTGTAACCTATTAAAGGAAAAAGCTGAGCCTTTTTTAAACCAGCAAGTGCCATTACCTCTTCAAGCTTGGCAGTAGCAATTTTAAGGTCGTCGTTGTTTTTTAAAGCAAGTTCTATGAGGTGATTAAGTTGAGGATTTTTAAACCTTTTCCACCAGCCCCAGGAAACTTTAAAATTACCTTTTGAAAGGGTAAAACTCTTTTTTGAGGGTAAGGCAATACTCGGTTTTTTGTACTTTGGAGCAAAACTGCACGAACTAAAACTAAGCCCTAAAATACCAAGTATCCCTAAAATAGCACCAAATTTTTTCATAATTTAGCCCTTCATTCCTACGAGTGCTGAAATCCTGTCTCTTATGCTAACTATAAGGTAGTAAAACAGTGGAATAAAGAAAATACCAAATATGGTGGCAAAAAGCATTCCAGCAATAACCGTAAGTCCTACGGTAATTCTGCTCATTGCACCAGCGCCAAGACTTAAGAGAAGCGGTACTGCACCAGCGATAAACGCAAAAGATGTCATTATAATTGGTCTAAACCTTACTCTTGCAGCATAAAGAGTAGCTGAAAGAAGGTCTGTGCCTTTCTTTCTTTCCATTTCTGCAAACTCAACCAGAAGGATTGCGTTTTTAGCAACGAGTCCTGCTATGGTTAAAAGACCTATTTTAAAAAAGATGTTGTTTTCAAGAGGCATGGGTAATACGAGTGTACTTAAGTAAAATACGAATGCTGCGCCAAATATTCCAATAGGTACGGTAAAAAGAATGGTTATAGGAAGGATCCAGCTTTCGTAAAGTGCAACTAATAGTAAATAAACGAATATAAAAGTGACCAGAAAAATCATTCCTGTTTTTGCCTTTTCCTTTACCTCAAAGTAGCTCATTCCTGAATAACTTAGTTTGTATCCTGGAGGTAGAACTTTTTTAGCTACCTCTTCAACTGCTTTTAAAACCTGACCTGATGTATATCCTGGTCTTGCCATACCAGAAATCTTGATAGCAGGGAACATGTTGAACTTCTGCAGTATAGGAGAAAATGCTACTTTTTTTACTTTTATAAGACTTGCAAGTGGAATTAGCTTTCCGTCCATAGCTCTAACATAAACATATCTGTAGTCCTCTGGATTTCGTCTGTACTTCCAATACGCCTCAAGATTCACATGAAAGGTTCTTCCGTACATGTTGAAGTCATTTACATAAAACTGTCCAAAAAGCATTGCAATGGTTCTGTAAAGCTCGCTTATACTAACTTTATACGCCTTTGCTTTTTCTCTGTCAACGATAATTTTGTAAGTTGGAACATTAAAACTTATGGAGCTTCTTACGAACATGAGTTCAGGTCTTTTGCTTGCTTCTTCCACGAATTTTTGAGCGTAATAAGCTAAACGGGTGAGTTTTCCTCCTGTTGTGTCCTGAATGTAAGCCTCAAATCCTCCAACCATTCCCATTCCTGAAATCGGTGGAATTGGTGCACAAAATACCCATGCAGACTTAATGTTTGAAAAGTCTTTTATAATTCTTTTAAGAATCACCGGAAGCATAGGTCTTTTGCTCCAGTCTTTGAGATTAACGAATCCCAAGAAAGAGTCAGTCCTTGGAAGCGTGGTGTCAAGGTCTATTCCACCAATACTTCCCCAGTTAACGAGATAGGGATTTTTCTTAAAAATCGCTCCGATTTCCTTTAGTACCTCACCAGTTCTCTGAAGAGAGGATCCTGGGGGTAATTTTCCTCCGTAAAGAAGTACCCCTTTGTCCTCGTAAGGCACGAGTCCTGTTGGTATTTTTGAAATAAAGTAAAAACTTGAGACTACTATTGCCAGAAAAACGAGAATACTAAGAGGATAAAACTTTATTACTTTTTCTGAACCTCTTACATAGACTTCTCTCGTCTTACTAACGATGGATTCAAAAATTCTTATAGGAAGAATAGGTGGTTTTTCTTTTTGTCTTAAGATGTACGCACACAGTGCAGGAGTAAGAGTTAGTGCAACGAATCCAGAAAGTACCATGGTAAGAGTAATAGTAAGCGCAAACTGCATGTAAAACCTTCCACTAAATCCTCCACTAAAAGCAGAAGGGATGAACACAGAACAAAGCACGAATACGATAGCAATTATAGGGCTCGTAATCTCTGACATGGACTTTATTACTGCTTCTTTTGGAGGAAGCCCTTCTTCTTCAATAATTCTTTCTGCGTTTTCTATAACTACGATAGCGTCGTCAACCACGAGTCCTATTGCGAGAACGAGTGCAAACAGCGTAAGAAGGTTTATGGAAAATCCAAATGCGTAAAAACCAGCAAATGCACCTACTATAGATACCGGAATAGCAAGAGCTGGAATAATAGCGGTTCTCACCTTGCCGAGAAATACATATATAACGAGCATAACCAGAATTACGGAGAAAATAAGAGTAAAAATAACCTCTTCAATAGAGGCTTTGATAAACTTCGTTATGGTAAAGACTTCGTAGTACTTTATGTCGGAGGGAAAAGTTTTAGCAAGCTCTTTGAGAGTTTTAATTAGTCTTTTGTGAACCTCAAGAGCGTTTGCTCCTGGACGCAGGTATATTCCAATAGGAACTCCTGGAGTGTTCTTGTAGTAGCTTATAGTGGTGTATCTTTCTGCTCCCATTTCAACCTTTGCGACATCCTTGAGCCTGAGAGCAGAGCCGTCTGGAAGACTTTTTATTATTATGTTTTTAAATTGATTAACGGTTTTGAGTCTTCCTTCTCCAACTACTGTAAAAGAAAAGTAGGTCTTTTTTTGCATTGGAGACGCTGAAAGAGACCCACCGAAAAACTGCTCGTTTTGATCTAAAATTGCTCTGTAAACATCTGTTGGGGTTAGGTGATATTCAGCGAGTTTGTCAGGAAGGAGCCATACTCTTATGGAGTACCTTCTTTGAAGCCAGTTAATAACATCACCTATTCCAGGTACTCTTTTTAATTCGTCTATTACATGAATATCAAGGTAACTTGACAAACTAACCGTGCTTCTTACCCCACCTTTTGAAACGAAAAATAACACTGAGAGCATGTCAGGGGATCTTTCTCTTACTTCAATACCAAGACGCTTTACCTCTTCAGGAAGCTTGGATAGCGCTCTGTTTATTCTGTTGTTTACCTCAATCTTTGCTTCTTCAGGATCTGTTCCAACATTAAAAAATACTTGCATCTCAAGAGCACCACTTGAAGAGGCACTGCTTATTATGTAAATAAGGTTTGGAGCACCATTTATTGCAGCCTCAATTGGAGTAGCCACTGTTTTTAAAATCGTATCTGCGTCTGCTCCTGGATAATAAGCTCTTACTATGATTTGAACAGGAGCAAGGTTAGGATATTCTTTTAAAGGAAGTACCCTTATGGCAAAAATTCCTGCAAGTACTATAAGAATTGACAAAACCGCTGCAAATCTCGGTCGTTCTATAAAAAACTTAGAAAACATGTTTACTTACCTACCACCTTGAGGACTCTTACCTTCTTTCCAGAAGTAAGCCTCATTAGATTATCCACGATAACTTTGTCCCCTGGATTGAGTCCTTTTTCTACTATGTAAAAGTCTTTGTATTCCCCGGATATTTTTATAAACTTTTCAACAGCTATACCGTTTTTAACTACATAAACTTTTGCTCCTTCTGGAGCGTACATTATACTTCTCTTAGGCACGAGAATGACATTTTTTCTCGTAATGCCGATTAGATCAACTCTTACGAAGAGGTTGGGTAAAACTTTTCTTTTTTCGTTGGGAAAAACCGCTCTAACATTCAAAGAGGGAATACCTTTGTTTAATACAGAAGATACATAGTCAATTTTTCCAAGTTCAGGATAAACTGAGCCATTGGAAAATTTAAGTCTGACCTTAAGTTTTTTTATGTAGTTGTCACTGTTTTCGTCAAGAAAGTGATACTTAAATATGTCCTCGTCAGGTATGGAGAACTTTACATATATTGGATTTACCTGATTAATTTCTACGAGGGGAGTTCCTGGAGAAACCAAGTTGCCAGGATCAACCTTTCTTTCACTCGTGATTCCACTTATAGGAGCCTTAACTATGGTATAACTGAGATAAATTTTAGCCTGTTTAAATTTTGCTTTAGCAAGCTTAACTCCAGCTTTAGCGAGTTTGTATTGGGCATAGGCATCGTCTCTTGTTTGTTTACTCACGAGGTGTTCAGCATAGGACTTTTTAATTCTTTCCCAGGTGGTTTCAGCACGATACAATTGAGCCATTGCCTGAAGAAGTCCTGCTTTTGCAGCTTTGTACTCTGCAAGGTATAGTTCTTTTTCTATAACGAAAAGAGGAGTTCCTTTTTTAACGAAACTTCCTTCTTTAAAAAGCACTTTTTCAAGGGTTCCACTTATTCTTGCTCTTACGACTGCGTGTTTGTAACTTCTGGTAATACCTGGATATTCAAGGTGAACAGGCGTACTTTTTACCTTTTTTACCACATAAACATCAACTCCAATTGCTTTTTCTTGAGTTCCTCCAAGAAGCCCTTCTTCTTTTTTCTTTTTACATCCTGAAAATGCTAAGAGAATAAGTAATAAGGACAATATCAAAAAAAGTTTAGTGTTCTTATTGAATTTGTTTTGAGTCATGGTTTTCACCCTTTTTAGACCTTTTACGGAATGTAAGTAAACACTTACTATAAGATATCACAAAAACAACTTTTTGTCAAGGAATTGTTTAGGTAGTCATTAATATACTAATAAATAAAAAATATGCAAAGGTTAAAAGTTGTGTTATAATGTTAAAGGTTGACTCAAAAGTTCTTACAGGGGGAAAAGTATGCAGGCTAAGATAGAAACATCCCGCCTTGAAAAAATGCTTAAAACAGTAGAAGGAGTCGCTGATAAAAAAGCTTCAATGGCTGTTCTTTCCATGGTGCTCGTAGAACCTAAGCCCGAAGAAAGTTATCTTTACTTAACTGCTACGGATCTTGAAGTAGGATATAAAGGAAAAATCTTTGCGGAAATAGAAGGAGAAACTTCTTCTTTTTGCGTACCTGCAAGAAAGTTCTACGAAATAGTCAAAAACTTTCCAGAAGACGAAATTTTTTTAATAAAAGAAGACTCAAAACTCGTTATTAAAGATCAAGAAGAAAAAATCGTTTACAACCTGAGTATTACTGATAGTGAAGAATTCCCAAGTTTGCCAGAGTTTGTTGAAGAGTCGGCAATTGAAATTCCTGGAAATGTTCTTGAAGAGTTAATAGATAAAACGATTTTTTGCACCTCAAAAGAGGAAAGCAGGTTTGTTCTTGGAGGAATTTATTTTGAACCTCTTAAAGACGAGGGTAAGTTAAGAGCGGTTGCGTCTGACGGACACAGGCTTGCTCTTCTTGATAGAGAGGTAGCAGGAATAGAAGGTGTTGAGTTTGAAGGTTTTATAGTTGCAAGAAAGGCTGCTAAACAGATTTCTGACATCGCAGGAGAGGAACTTGCAGTTAAACTTGGGTTTACTAACAATTATGTAGTTTTGTGGACTGTAAATTCTATATTTTTTGCAAGAACCATAGAAGGTACCTATCCTGATTACAGAAGTGTTATCCCTGAGAATTACGAAAATGTTTTAAGAGTGGATAGAAAGTTATTTATTGACGCATTGAAAAGGGTGTCTTTGGTAATAAGTGAGAGATTTAAACCAATTACCCTTGAGTTAACCCCTGAAGAGGTTATTCTTACTTCTCAGGAAACAGAAATGGGAGTTGCTCAGGTCAAGCTTTCTGCAAGTTACGAAGGAGAACCTCTTAAAGTTAGTTACAATGCTGAGTACTTACTTGACGCACTTCAAATTATGAAGTCAGAAGAGGTAGAATTTAAGGTTGGAGGGGAAAGGGTACCTGCGACGATTACTGGATATAGAGATGAGGGATTTTTTTACTTGGTAATGCCAATGGTTCTTTAAAAATTAGTGTAAAGGAGGGGAAAGTTCGTTCTATGGAGAGACAGCGTCAAGAAGTTTCCTCTAAGGATTACAAAGCAGGTAGTATAAAAGTTTTGTCAGGTCTTGAAGGAGTTAGAGCAAGACCTGCAATGTACATAGGTTCTACTGATGTTTCAGGTTTTCACCATCTTCTTTGGGAGGTTCTTGACAATTCAGTTGACGAAGCCCTTGCAGGTTATGCAACTGAAATAAAAGTTACTTTACACAAAGACGGCTCTGCAAGCTGTGAAGACAACGGTAGAGGAATTCCAGTTGACATACATCCTGAGGAAGGGGTTGCTGCACTTGAGCTCGTAATGACGAGGCTTCACGCAGGAGCTAAGTTTGACCACGGGGTTTACAAAGTTTCTGGAGGGCTTCACGGAGTTGGCGTTTCTGTAGTTAACGCTCTGTCTGAGTGGCTTATTGCTGAAGTGTATAGAAATGGAAAAATTTACAGACAAACTTACAAAAGAGGAATTCCAGACGGACCCGTTAAAGTAGTAGGAACTACGAAAAAAAGAGGTACTTTCGTAAGGTTTAAACCTGATCCCGAAATTTTTGGAGACCTTGAGTTTGACCTTGACATAGTTGAAAGAAGAATAAAAGAACTCGCTTACCTTAATCCACAAATAAGGTTTTACTTAATTGACGAAAGAATAGGTTTTTCTGAAAAGTATCACTTTAAAGGTGGAATCGTTGAACTCGTTAAGGCTTTAAATCAAAAGAAAAGTCCTGTTCACTCTAAGGTCGTGTATATTTCTGGAGAAAAAGACAATGTAAAGGTGGAAGTTGCCTTACAATACAATAATGGCTACAGCGAACTTATTTATAGTTATGTTAATAACATTCACACTAAGGAAGGTGGAACTCATGTAATAGGATTTAGATCTGCTTTGACCAAGGCTATAAATCGTTACATAGAAAACAATAACAAGCTTCCCAAGCAGTTAAAAATGAAGGTTGAAGGAGAGGATGTAAAAGAGGGGTTGTGTGCAGTTATTTCTTTGAAAGTTCCTGATCCTCAATTTGAGGGTCAGACCAAAATGAAACTTGGTAACAGTGAAGTTAAACCTATAGTAGAGTCAATAGTTTACGAGGGAATTTTAAAGTTTCTTGAAGAAAATCCTGCAGAGGCAAAAAGAATTATTCAAAAAATAGTACTTGCTGCAAAGGCAAGAGAGGCTTCAAGAAAGGCAAGGGAGCTCGTAAGAAAAAAGAGTGAAATAGAGGACTTTATAGTTGCAGGAAAACTTGCAGATTGCACGGAAAAAAAACCTGAAAAAAGAGAACTCTTTATCGTTGAGGGAGACTCTGCAGGTGGTTCTGCAAAACAGGCAAGGGATAGAAAGTTTCAGGCTATTTTACCTTTAAGAGGAAAGATTTTAAATGTAGAAAAGGCAAATGTAGAAAAAATGCTTTCTTCAGAAGAAATAAAAAGTCTTATTGCTGCACTTGGTGCAGGAATAGGTCCTGATAGCTTTAATCCAGATAAATGTAAGTATCACAAGATTATAATAATGACGGATGCAGACATAGACGGAGCACACATAAGGACTTTGCTTCTCACTTTCTTTTATAGACAAATGCCGGAAATAATAGAGAGAGGCTGGCTTTTTATTGCTCAACCTCCTCTTTATAGAGTAGTTGACAACAAAAAAGAAGTTTACCTAAAAAACGACGAAGAGCTTGATCTTTACATAGTTAAACGCCTTGAAAAAGATGTTAAACTTTACTTTAAAAAGAATAACAAAAAAATAAGCGTTAATTTTAAAGACTTTTTTGCAAAGTGTGCAAAACTTGAGAGACTACTTTTAAACCTTACTAAAAAGACCTATCCTGCTCAAGTCGTACTTTTACTTCTTAAGTCAGGATTTGACAACCTTTCAATGTTTGAAAATCCAGAAAACTTAAAGGCACTTTCTGAAAGATATAGAGAACTCGGATTCAGGGTTTCAAAGATAAAACCAAGTGAGTATAATCCAAAGTATTACGAATTTTTCGTCTCTTCTGAAAGAGAGGCTTTTGTTTCTTGCCAGGTAGGTCCGGAAATTATTTTAGAAAGGGATTACAGAGAAGCCTTAAAGGTGTTTTCAAAAATTAAAGAATTCGTAAACTACGCTCTCGTAGTTAAGTACAAAGATGAGGTTTCTGAGTGGAAGGATTGGTTAGAAAGACTACCAGAATTTTTAAGGTTCTTAAGAGACGAAGGAAGAAAAGGGCTTTTTATTCAGAGGTACAAAGGACTTGGAGAGATGAATTCTCATCAGCTTTGGGAAACCACTATGGATCCTGAAAGAAGGGTATTAAAACAAGTTAGTATTGAGGACGCAGAAAAGGCTGACGAACTCTTTTCTGTGCTTATGGGAGAAAATGTAGAACCAAGAAGAGAGTTTATTTACAGACACGCACTTGAATACAGAGAACTTGATATATAGTGGAGATTACGATGGAAAAACTAAAATGCGTGATAAGTAAAAAAGAAATTCAAGATAAGGTTAAAGAGCTTGCTTCAAAAATTGACTCTGAGTTTGGGGAAGAGCCTATAGTATTTTTAGGCACTCTTAAAGGGGCTTTTATATTTTTATCTGATCTTTTAAGAAATGTTAAAAATCCAAGAGTTGAAGTAGATTTCGTAAGGGCGAGTAGTTACGGTTTTTCGGATAGCACCTCTGGAGTCGTTAGACTTACAAAAGAACCAGAAATTAATTTAAAAGACAAAGTAGTTATTTTAGTGGAAGACATTATAGACACAGGTATTACTGTTGCTTATTTAAAAGAATACTTAAAAAAGTTTAGTCCTAAGGTAATTAAAGTGTGTGCTTTGATAAACAAACTTGAAAGAAGAGCCGTCCCTGTAGAAATAGATTATGTGGGTTTTGAAGTGGAAAAAGGGTTTTTAGTAGGGTATGGTCTTGACTTTGCAGAAAAGTACAGACACTTACCAGAAGTGTACGAAATCGTAAAGGAGGGATAATGAGTAAAAAAGAGTTTATCGTAAATTACTTAAAAAACAGTCCGTGGTACTTATGGGTTATAAGAATTTCTGGAGCAGTGTTAATTGCTTATGTTCTTATTAAAGGTTTTAAGCTTGGACACTAAAACTTAATGCTTAAGATTGAAGGAGAAGAAATACTAAAGCGTTGGAGAAAAAATCGTCCTCAAACCCCTTTTCCAATAGTTGCAATCCTTTCAAACATTCGTAGTGCTTACAATGTAGGCTCAATGTTTAGAACTGCTGCGTGCGCTTACATCTCAGAGCTTGTACTTTGTGGAATTACAGCTCATCCACCTCATCCAAAGCTCGAAAAAACTGCGCTTGGCACGGAAAAACTCGTAAAGTGGAGGTATTTTCCTTCAACTCTTGAAGCAATAGAAGCTTTAAAGTCAGAAGGTTACAAAGTTACTGCTCTTGAAATAACTAAAAATAGTAAACCAATTCAAAAAGTGAGTTCTAAGGACTTTCCTTTAGCTTTGGTCGTTGGCAATGAAGTAACAGGAGTTGAAGACGAGGTATTAGAAAAGGTGGATGAAGTCTATGAGATTCCTCTTTTTGGTGAAAAAGAGTCTTTAAATGTGGCTATAGCCTTTGGGGTTGCAGTGTTTTTACTTATAGAAAGGTTTTTAAGCGGTGTTTAAAAATCTTATCAGAGCTCAAAAACTGGTAGCAAGTAGGATCAAACTACAGGATCTAAGTAAAGAACCAAGGTTTATTGCAGGTGTTGATGTTGCTTATACAGACGAAGATTTGGGAATAGGAGCAGGGGTCGTTCTTCTTTTTCCAGAACTTAAAAAAGTTGAAGAAGTGGTGGTTAAAAAGAAAGTAAAGTTTCCGTATGTACCGGGTTTTCTTTCTTTTAGAGAAGCCCCTCTTATGATAAGCGTTGTAAGAAATTTTAAAACAAAGGTAGATGTAATTTTCGTGGATGGACAGGGTATAGCGCATCCGAGAAAAGCAGGAATAGCAACCCACATAGGGGTAATTTTAAAAATTCCAACCATAGGTTGTGCTAAAAAACCCCTTTTAAAAGACTTTCTTTTTCCGTCAGAAGAAAGGGGCTCTGCTGAGTACATGTTTTTAAACGGAGAAAAAGTGGGTTGGGTATTACGCACGAGAAAAGGAGTAAAACCTATTTTCGTATCTCCTGGAAACTTAATCTCGCTTAAAGATGCTTTAAGACTTACCTTAGCAGTGACGAAAAAGTATCGTCTGCCAGAGCCAGTGAGACTTGCTCATCAGCTTTCAGTACGAGCTAAAAAGGGCTATTGATTCATTTTGCTTAAAAATTCTGCGTTGCTCTCGGTATCTTTCATTTTTTCAAGTAAAAATTCCATACACTCAACTGGATTTAAAGGAGATAACACTTTTCTAAGTAGCCATACTCTGTGAAGAATTTCTGGTGGTAAGAGAAGCTCTTCTTTTCGCGTTCCACTGAGGTGTATGTCAATAGCTGGCCAGATTCTCTTATCTGCAAGCCTTCTATCAAGTACTATTTCCATGTTACCAGTTCCTTTAAACTCTTCAAAAATCACTTCGTCCATTCTGCTTCCAGTGTCAATAAGACATGTTGCGATAATGGTAAGACTTCCTCCTTCTTCTATGTTTCGTGCTGCTCCAAAAAACCTTTTTGGTTTGTGAAGGGCGTTTGCGTCAATACCTCCAGATAAGAGCTTTCCACTTGAAGGAACTACGACATTGTAAGCCCTTGTTAAACGAGTTAAGCTGTCAAGCAAGATTACTACATCGTACTTACACTCTACCAATCTTTTTGCCTTCTCTATAACTATTTCTGCTACTTGAGTATGCTTTTGTGGAGGCTCGTCAAAGGTTGAACTAACGATTTCTGCTCTTGGAACAATCCTTTGCATTTCAGTAACTTCTTCTGGTCTTTCGTCTATAAGAAGGATTATTAGGTGTACATCGGGATAATTAGTAACTATACCATTTGCTATGTTTTGTAAGAGAACGGTTTTTCCTGTACGAGGTGGAGCAACGATAAGACCTCTTTGCCCTTTTCCTATGGGAACGAAGAGGTCTATTATTCTCGTGGAAAAGTTTTCTGGATCAGTTTCAAGTCTTAACCACTCGTTTGGATGAATAGGGGTTAAGTGATCAAAAGGAGTACGCGTTCTTACGATTTCTGGAGCAAGATAATTTACTTTTTCTATTTTTGCGAGGGCAAAGTACTTTTCTCCTTCCTTAGGAAGTCTTATGTACCCAAAGATGGTATCACCGGTTTTAAGTCCAAATTTTCTAATTTGAGGTGGTGAGACATATATGTCTTCTGAGCTTGGAAGGTAATTATAATTGTTAAATCTTAAAAATCCAAAACCTTCTGGTAATACTTCAAGGACTCCTTCAACTATTACTTCAACACCTCTGTTTAAAAAGAAGCTGATTATTTGATAAATTACATCAGATTTTTTATAAAAGTTGTATATGTTTTCTATACCGAGTCTTTCACCAATGTTGTAAAGTTCTGTAAGTGTTTTGCTTCTAAGTTCAGACAAAAATACGGGTTCTCCGAGTTCTTTAAGCACTTTAGCAATTTGTTCTTCCTGATTTTCTGATGTTTCGGGTGCAGGATTTACTTTTTCTACCTGGTTTTCCATATTATTTACTCCTTTTTTTAAGATTTTATTTACAAAAGAGGATGGTCATACTTTGATTTATGTATAAAATTTTTTATCTCCGAAAATTAAAGGTAGATGTTGTAAGACCCCATAGAGGTTACAAAAGAAAAAATTGGCTCCCCGGGCAGGGCTCGAACCTGCAACCCTCGGGTTAACAGCCCGATGCTCTGCCAATTGAGCTACCGGGGAATACTCCTCCACTCCCACAGGTATTACCAAATAAAATAATAATTTGTTTTTTTCTTTTGTCAAGAGTAAAAAATTGTAAATGTTATCGTAAAAATTTTTTAGTACCTTATAAAGATGTGCTTAAAAAATAAGCCTTATTAAGTTGAAAAAGAGGTTTAAGGATTTAAAATAGGTAAAGACTTTTTGTAAAAAGGAGGTTTTTATGAAAGGTAAGGAGGTGCGAAGAATTTTTTTAGAATTTTTTAAGTCTAAAGGGCATCAGGTAGTTCCAAGTTCATCTTTAATTCCTGCAGATGATCCAACTCTTCTTTTTACAAACGCAGGTATGGTTCAATTTAAAAAGGTATTCCTTGGAGAAGAAACTCGTCCGTATAAAAGAGCTACTTCTTGTCAAAAGTGCATGAGAGCAGGAGGTAAACATAACGACCTTGAAAATGTCGGTTACACGGCAAGACATCATACTTTTTTTGAGATGCTTGGTAACTTTTCCTTTGGAGACTACTTTAAAGCTGAAGCAATTGAGTTTGCCTGGGAGCTCGTAACTAAGGTTTTTAATTTACCAAAAGAAAAGCTTTATGTAACGATTTTTAAAGAAGACGACGAAGCAGAAGAGCTCTGGAAAAAAATTGCAGGATTACCCCAATCAAAGATAATAAGACTCGGAGAAAAAGACAACTTTTGGGCTATGGGAGATACTGGTCCTTGCGGACCTTGTTCAGAAATTATATACGATCAGGGAGAAAAATTTGGATGTGGAAAGCCAGATTGTGCTCCAGGATGTGATTGTGATAGATATTTAGAAATTTGGAATCTCGTTTTTATGCAATACGAAAGAGATGCTCAAGGCAATTTAAAACCTTTACCCAAGGGCTGCATAGATACTGGAATGGGGCTTGAAAGAATAACCGCAGTTTTACAAGGAGTTTCTTCAAATTACGAAACAGACTTGTTTGCAGGGATAATGAAAAAAATTTCCGAATTGACAGGTAAAAACTTTAAAGAAACTTTAGATACAGAGATCGCTTTTAAAGTAATTGCTGATCACATTAGAGCGTCTGTCTTTTTAATTGCAGAAGGTATAATGCCTTCTAATGAAGGAAGAGGCTATGTGTTAAGAAGAATTATTCGTAGAGCAGAAAGATTCGGGAAGTTACTTGGATTAAAAGATCCTTTTTTGTACGAAATCGTTGATCCAGTTGTAGAAGAATACGGAGATGTGTATCCTGAAGTAATAAAAGCTAAAAAAGTCGTAGAAGAGGTAATAAAAGTTGAAGAAGAGAAGTTTTTGGAAACTCTGAGTACAGGGCTTGAAATTCTTGAAAAGGAAGTAAAAGCATTAAAGGAGAAGGGAGAGAATGTTATCCCAGGAGAACTATTGTTTAAGTTGTACGATACATATGGGTTCCCTTACGACCTCGTAAGAGATTACGCAATACCTCTTGGTTTTAAGATAGACCTACAAGGGTTTGAGAAACTTAGAGAAGAGGCAAGACAAAAAAGTAAGAAGAGTTGGAAGGGTGCTATAGAAAAAACACCAGAAGTTGTTAAAAAGTTAATTAGCGAAGAAGTTAAAACCGAGTTCGTAGGATACGATACTTTAAAGACTAAAAGCAGGGTCGTAGAAGTTTTTGAAGAAAACGGAGACCTGTTTGCAGTCTTTGCAGAAACTCCGTTTTACCCAGAGGGAGGAGGACAAGTTTGGGATAAAGGAAAAGTTTTAGGAGAAGATCTGGAAGCAGATGTGTTAGAGGTGCACAAAATAGGTAGTGTAATTTTTCATAAGTTAAAATTAAAAAAAGGGAAAATAGAACCGAATAAGTTAGTAATTCTTGAAGTTGATTTGAGAAGAAGACTTTCTGTTATGAGGCATCATACAGCGACTCACCTCCTTCACGCAGCCTTAAGGAAAGTTCTTGGAGAACATGTAAGGCAAGCTGGGTCCCTCGTAGATGAAGACAGACTTAGGTTTGACTTTACTCACTTCAAAGCTCTGAGTAAAGAAGAAATAAAAAAGGTAGAGGAATTAGTAAATACTTGGATTCTTGAAAATTATAGAGTTGAAACCTTTTTTACTTCTAAAAAAGAAGCAGAAAGATTAGGAGTTATAGCTCTTTTTGAAGAAAAGTATGGAGAAGTAGTAAGAGTAGTGCGAATTAACGATGTGTCTGCTGAATTATGTGGAGGAACGCATGTGAAGTCAACAGGTGAAATCGGAATGTTTAAAATTGTTTCTGAAACGAGCGTCGCTTCTGGAATAAGGAGAATTGAGGCTGTAGCTGGAATGAGAGCCCTTGAATGGACATCCTATCTTGAGGAAAGAATAGAAGGTATTGCAAAACTGTTAAAAACATCTTCTAAGGACATAGAAAAACGAATAGAAGCTCTTTTTAAAGAAATAGAAGAGCTTAAAAACGAAATTAAAAAAATTAAAAGCGTTGATCTTAGGGAAGTTATTGAAAAACACATTGAAAGTGCAGAAGAAGTCAACGGAATAAAACTTATAGTAGCAGAACTACCTATAAGTAAAATGGACGAATTGAGAGACATAGGAGATAGGTTTAAAAGTCGCATAAAGTCAGGAATCATTTTTTTACTCGGAGACAAAAAGCCAGGTCAACTTGCAGTGTGTATGATTACCAAAGATCTTTGTAAAAAAGTATCTGCTAAAGAAGTGTTTAGTTCTCTTTTTGATTTAGGATTAAAAGGTGGAGGGAAAGAGCACCTTGCTCAAGGTAGTTTTAAGTCTAAGGTGTCTGTAGAAAACTTAAAAAAGCGCATAAAAGAAGTCGTTCAAGAAAAAATTTAAAAAGGAGGATATTTTGAAACTTTACACTGTAAAGTGGATAGAAGTTCTTCTTGAGCAATATCAAAAAGGAGGAGAAAAGTTTTTTATAGATGGAAAAGAGGTTAGGTTTAAAAAAGAAGAATTTCTTTACGCTTTAATTCACATTTATAAAAGAACTCTTCTTGAGAGGTGGGGTAAGGATATAGATTACCATAAGATAGAGGAGTTAAAAACCAGACTTGGTTTTGATTTTATGTACTTAGTTGATTTGATGAGAAAAGAACTTGCCACATGGTTTAAAGAACTCGTGATTTATAGAAACTTTTCAGAAGAGGAGTACTTAAACCTTGCTAAGGAGTTTTTAATTCTTGAAGAACAAGTTAAAAAACAGATACAGATTCCTCTGCTTGACGAAGTAAAAAAGATAGCGAATAAACTTGAACAAGAAAATTTTTCTGAGCTGAGTTTAAGGGAAAAAAACAAATTTTTTAGAATACTTAGTTTATTTGTGATAATAGAAGCTTTTGAAAAAACTCTTTCTTCAAAACTCGTTGATAGAGCTGCAGAACTTTCTAAGAAAAAACTTGAAAAAGATGTAAAAGAAGAAGTGATAAAACAGGTTTTACCCAAGATAAAAGACTTAAAAGAATTTGAAGAGGTGATAAAGGGCGAAGTAATTCGTATTAAAACACAAATTAAATCTATGGAGAGGTGATTTATGACAAAAAGAGAAAAGGCAAAAGAAGTCGTAAAAAGGTTAAAGAAAGAGTATCCAAATGTAAAGATAGCCTTAAAGTTTGAAAATCCTTTTCAGCTTTTAATCGCTACGATTCTTTCTGCTCAGTGTAGAGACGAAAGAGTAAACGAAGTAACTGCAGAGCTTTTTAAAAGGTTTAAAACCCCTAAGGACTTTGCAGAAGCTAAGCTTGAAGAGATAGAAGAAGCAATAAAGAGCACGGGTTTTTATAAGCAAAAGGCAAAGTACATAAAAGAGGCGTGTAAAATTCTCGTTGAAAAGTACAATGGTGAAGTGCCAAAGAGCATGGAAGCACTACTTGAGCTTCCAGGTGTTGCGAGAAAAACTGCAAATATAGTACTTGCAAACGGATTTGGAATAGTAGAGGGAATTCCGGTTGACACTCATGTGAGAAGGCTTTCTCAGCGATTAGGTTTAGTTTCTGCAAAACAACCAGAAAAAGTAGAAAAAGAATTAATGGAAGTAGTTGATAAAGAAGATTGGTTTGTTTTTCCCCTTTTACTTCAAGCACATGGAAGGAAAATTTGTACCTCCAAAAAGCCAAAGTGTGACAAGTGTGTTTTAAAGGAGCTTTGCGATGCTTCCTTATCCTCACATTAATCCAGTAATCTTTAAAATAGGTCCTTTTTCTGTCAGATGGTATGGTTTGATGTATGTTGTTAGTTTTTTCGTTTGTTTGTATTTATGTAAGTATCAATTAAAAGAAAGAGGAAAGGAAGAGCTCATTCCTTTTCTTGAAAACTTGATGTTTTATAGTTTTATAGGATTGGTTATAGGAGCACGAATAGGTTTTTGTTTTTTTTACTATCCTGAATACTTTTTAAAACATCCTCTTCAAATTTTTGCGGTTTGGAAAGGGGGAATGGCTTTTCACGGAGGACTTATAGGAGCAATTTTAACGGGTTATTATTATGTAAAAAAGCACAAACAATCCTTTTTGTGGTGGGCTGACCTTATCGTTGTTACAGCACCGGTTACGCTTTTTTTTGGGAGGATAGGAAATTTTATAAACGGAGAGATTTACGGAAAGTGTACGAATCTTCCTTGGGGGATGGTTTTTCCTGGAGCACCTCCTTGTCCACCAAATATGCCGGGAAGACACCCAGCTCAACTCTACGAGTGTATAGTTACAGGGTTATTTCTTTTTTTGTTCATGTGGAAACTTAGAAAAAAGAACTGGCCTAATGGTACCAAACTTGCTATTTTCCTTATAGTTTACGGAATATTACGATTCTTTTTTGAATTTATTAGGGTTCCTGCTCAAGGATTTCCTCTTATTTTTGGCTGGATGACAATGGGACAAGTTTTGTGTATAGGAATGATTATAGCTGGTTTAATCCTTCTTTACCTCGTTAGGAAACAATTTGTGCAAAAGTACTTCTAATTCTTTAGCTACTTCTTGACAATTTTGAAAGTACTTTTCAAAAATTTTTTTTGCATTTCGTGAGTCAAGAGACTTTAAGAATTCTTTACAATTATGATAAAAAATTTTTCTAAGGTTTTTTCCCCATGGATTTTGTAATTGAATTTTTTCGTAAACATCAAGAC
Organism: Thermodesulfobacteriota bacterium; assembly: GCA_013153525.1. GTDB lineage: Bacteria > Desulfobacterota > Thermodesulfobacteria > Thermodesulfobacteriales > Thermodesulfobacteriaceae > Thermodesulfobacterium. The sequence continues at coordinate 2,726 of JAADEG010000004.1, read as the reverse complement.
TTTGTTTTGAGAATCTCGTAAGGATTTCAAGTTGATGCAAAAATGCTGGAGTTGAAAGCACGATTATTTCTTCAAGTGGTATTCCAGAGTCTTTTAAGATGTTTCCAAGGAGGATTAACCAAAAGTGATTTAATACTTGAACTATTGCCATAATTTTGTCGTGTTTTTTTGGTGGAACTTTTACGAGGCGTACCCCTTCTTTTGACATAGTTTTAACAAACCAATTTAATACATTTTCACCTTTTATTGGCCAAAAGGCTATGGTTTTGTTTTTTAAGTTTTTTTCAAACGGTCCAAAAAGTGGATGAGTTGCGAGCACTTCTCCTTTTTCAAGATAGCGTTTCATTATTTTAACGGGTTCGTTTTTTAAGGAGCATATGTCAATAATCCAGTGTTCGTCTTTTATGTATCCAGAAATTTCCTTAATCACACTTTCAAACGCAGAAATGGGGACAGAAATAAAAATTACCTTAGACTTTTCAACGAGCTCTTGATTAGTTAATTCTGTTCCTATGTCAGAAATAAGAACCGAATATCCTTGTTTTTCAAAAATTTTTTTAAAAAACTGCCCCATTTTCCCTTTGCCACCGATAATTCCTACAGTAAAGTCACTTTCCATTATGTCCCCCTAAAATGAATGTTTCGTTTGATTTTAGTTTAACATAAATTATTGAAAATTGCACGAAAATAGGAGTTTTTAAAAGATAATTAGAAAGCCCTCCTTTAAAAGTAAGGAGGGCTTTAAGAGAAGTATTTATAAATTATATACCAGTAGGAAATTTTGGAAGGTGTGCAAGGGCTTCTTTTATTTTTTCTTCTGGATAATCGTAATCTTCAAGTTTGCCTTCTAAATAAGCATCGTAGGCTACTAGATCAAAGTGACCGTGTCCGCTGAAGTTAAATACTATAACTTTTTCTTCTCCAGTTTCTTTGCACTTAATGGCTTCATCTATAGCAGCTTTGATAGCGTGACTCGTTTCAGGAGCAGGTATTATACCCTCGGTTCTTGCAAATAGTACAGCTGCTTCAAAGCAACTGGTTTGAGGATAAGCCTTAGCTTTTATTATACCATCTTTTACGAGTTGACACAAAAGTGGAGCGTCCCCGTGATATCTAAGTCCTCCAGCATGAATTCCAGGTGGTTCAAAAGTGTGTCCAAGAGTGTACATTAGAAGAAGAGGGGTTAAACCTACAGTATCACCGTAATCGTATTGATATACCCCTTTAGTAAGAGTAGGGCAACTCGTAGGTTCAACTGCTATTACTTCAGCTGAAAGTTTCCCTTCTAAGATGTCTCCTATAAAAGGAAAAGCAAAACCTGCGAAATTACTTCCTCCACCTACACATCCTATAAGTACATCTGGTTTTTCTCCAATAAGATCTAATTGCTTTTTAGTTTCTAATCCTATTATTGTTTGATGGAGAAGCACATGATTAAGCACGCTTCCAAGAGCATAATTCGTATCTTCGTGGGTAACTGCGTCTTCTACGGCTTCTGAAATTGCAATTCCAAGACTTCCGTTAGTATTTGGATTTTCTTTAAGAATTTTTCTTCCTGCTTCTGTACGATCAGTTGGAGAGGGATAAACTTCTGCGCCCCATATGTGCATAAGACTTTTACGCATAGGTTTTTGATAATAACTAATTTTTACCATATAAACCGTACACTCTAATCCAAAAAGCTTACAAGCAAAGGACAAAGCACTTCCCCATTGTCCTGCTCCTGTTTCGGTAGCTAAGCGCTTTATACCTTCTTTTTTGTTGTAGTATGCTTGAGCTACAGCAGTATTGGGTTTATGACTTCCAGGAGGACTTACGCTTTCGTTTTTAAAGTAAATTCTTGCAGGTGTTTTTAAAGCTTTTTCTAAATTTCTTGCACGATGTAAAGGAGTAGGTCTCCACAGTTTATAAACGGCTTTAACTTCTTCTGGAATTTCTATCCAGGGGTCTTGGCTCATTTCTTGTTCTATAAGTGCTTGAGGAAATATTGGACGAAGTTCTTCTGGTTTTACTGGTTTTCCAGTTTTTGGATTTAGAGGTGGAGCTGGAGGGTTTGGTAATCTGGGTATAATGTTAAACCAAGCCTCGGGAAGTTCTTTTTCTGAAAGAAAAATTTTTGTATCTTCCATAATTCACTCCTTTTATTTTTATAATTGAAAAAATTTAAAAAATTTGCTCTATTTTACCACGCGTTAAAAATTAGTAAAGAAGTTAAAAGCTTTTTGTTTTTGTTATTAAAGTTAAAGATACCTTAATTATTAAAGTGTACAAAAGTAAATAATTATTATATTAAATTTAAATTCAAATAAATTTCAATTCGTTTTTTAATAGATCTATAAATTTTTGAAATTTCATCCGGATATATTAAACTTTCATCAATTCCACACAAACGAAGCTGTTTTTCAATGTGTGATTTACATTCTTTAGGTATTATTAATACTTCAAGGACTTCTTTTTTTAAATAATTATTTAAAAATTTAACAGAATTTTGAGAATTACTTAAAAATCCTCCTTGTAAAACAAAACAAGAAAATTGTCTTTTAAATCTTTCAAAAGTATAAGGTATTTCTAAAGCAATAGGAGTGGAGAAAGCTTTGGTTATTTTTTTATAATTATAATAGTTTAAATTAATTTCTTTTATTTCTTTTAATCTTTTCTGTTTAAATTCTTCGTTTTTAACTTTTTTTAATAGTTTATCAATCTCTCTTTCCCAATCACTGTAATTT
>JAADEG010000001.1 GCA_013153525.1 Thermodesulfobacteriota bacterium | reverse complement strand
GTCGTAAATCGTACTACCAACGACTTCTTTCTGCACACCAAGAAGGTACAAACTTTTAGTAATAAACGGGCTCAAGGAAACTATCCTTATAGAAGCAAAAGAACAACCTCTAAAGAAAAAAAAGAGGAGGACGAAAAAACCAAAAGTCCTCCTCAACTTTAAAAAGTTCACGAACTTTCTATACATCGATCCTTAGCAAGCACTTTAAGTTTAGAAATCTTAAAACTTAACTTTTACTCCTGCGTAAATACTAAACCTCGGCATTTGATAATCGTATATTTCTTCGTACTTTTTGTCAAACAAGTTGTTTACTTTTCCAAATAAAGTTATATTTGAAGTTAAAGCGTAATCTACACCTGTATTTACTACGAGAAAGTTCCCTAACTTATGATTACTACTATCAAAGTACTTATCTACATAAACTCCGTTTATCCAAAAATCTCCCTTGTTTAAAAAAGAATAACTCAACCCTATCCCCACTTTGTACTTGGGAAAAGTTTTGTCAATTTTGTTAGTATCTAAGTTTTTTCTATAGATGTAAGTGTAATAAGTGTAGCCTTTTAATCCTTTTTCAAATTCGTAGGTTGCTCTTGCCTCAACTCCAAGTACTTTAAAACTTCCGCTATTAACATACTTCCAAGTAGTCATGTTAAACCCTATTTCGTCCTTTATCTTGTTGTAAAAACCCGTTACATCAAAAGAAGCTTTTGAGTTGTAAAAAGTGACTCCTAAGTCAGCTCCAAATCCTTTTTCTGGAGATAAAGTCTTATTACCGTAAGAAGAATAAAGCTGATAAATACTCGGGGCTCTAAAGCTGGTTCCTAAGGTTGAGTGAACCTTTATGCCCTCTAACGGAAAAACTGCAACTCCAAGGTTGTACAGTACTTTACTACCTGCAGTTTTATGTTTAGTATACCTGATACCTCCGTTAATAACGGCTTTATCAAGCTTCAGTATACCTTCACCGTAAAGACTCTTTTGATAAGCACTTTCATCGGTTCCATTAGTTTCTCCTCTTTCGAGTTTGTAATCTATTCCTAAAATCGTAGTAAAGTTTTTCGTTAACTTTAAATCGTTTTGTAAAGACATGTACCAAAGTCTTCCTTTGTAAACACTTCCTCCTCCGTTGTCGTAACTTCTAATAGTAGAACTGTAAGCTACCTTGGTTACTGTTTTCCACATTTTGTTAACCTGATAATTGTCAACCAAGTCAAAAAATCCAAAGGAACCAGAAGTTTCTTTATCCCAACCATCTAAGTTTTGGTAGTTAGTTAAGTAAAAAGAAGTAAGACTTATCTGGTGTTTTAAACTTGGTGTATAAACAATTTTTCCAGCTAAGTTTAAGTTGTGATAAGGATCCTTGTCAGGTTCAGAATATGTCTTTGAAAAACCCTGAATGTCAGTTTTAGAAACGGAAACAAAGGAACTACCCTTAGAAGAAACTTCTTTTACAGTAGCTCCTTCTTTAAAAGTTGAATACGAACCTATTTCAGCTTTAACTTCTGCACCTGAAGTTTTAATAGTTTTAGGAATTAAGTTAACAACCCCTCCCATTGCCCCAGAACCGTAAAGTACGCTAACTGGGCCTTCTACGACTTCTATTTTTCCAATTCCTGTAGTATCAAGAAGCGGCAAGAAGAAACTAAAGTCCCCTTCTGAAGTAGAAATTACATCGTACACAGGAACGCCGTCTATCATAACAAGGGTTCTTCCATTTCCGGTGCCTCTAATAGATAAATTGGCAGTTCCTCCTACGCCGTTCTGCGTTATAAAAATAGAAGGCACTTCTCTAAGCACATTTACTAAAAATACGGGATTTTCTTGAGAAATCTTCTTTGAGTTTACTACATCTACTACACTCGTAACACTTTTTAAAGGCTCTTTAACTCTCGTTGCAGTAACTACGACTTCGTTTAAAGTTGTTGAGTTGTTAGTAGTAATAGCTTTTGCTACGGAAACTGTACCTAACATCACTGCTAAGGATACGATTCCTAACTTTTTCATCTTCTACCCCCTACGAAAAATTTTTAAATACGGATACTAATTCAATTGATAACAAAAAATTGGGAAAATTCAATAGAAAAAATGGTAAAAAGATGGTAATAAATTTTGAAAAAGTGAACGAATACTAAGACTTGTAAAACTTGTAGCTGAGATAACCGTAATACTTCTGTAAAGGAAGAAAAGAAAAGCTTTTTTCCCTGAGTTTTTCTATGCTTCCTACCATTGCTCGAGCTCCAGAAATCGTAGTAGCGTACGGAATGTCAAGTTCCATGGTGTAGCGTCTTATAAGGTAGGCATCTTCTTTGCTTCCTTTACCTTTAGCAGTATTGATAGCAAGTGCAATTTCCCTGTTTTTTATCAGGTCAAGCACATTAGGCCTCTTACCTTCTGAAATTTTAGGAACTACTTCTACCTCTATTCCGTGATTCCTGAGGTACTCCGCAGTCCCCCTGGTTGCAATTATTTTAAAGCCAAGATTAACAAGTCTTTTAGCTACATCTACTACCTGGGGTTTGTCTTCGTCTTTAACGGAGATAAAAACCGTACCCTCTTCAGGAAGCTTCATACCTGCAGCTATTTGTGCCTTTGCATAGGCAAGGGCTGGATCCCAGTCTATCCCCATAACCTCACCCGTTGACTTCATCTCAGGCCCAAGAATAACATCTACGCCTGGGAACCTTTTAAACGGAAAAACTACTTCTTTTACGCAGTAGTAAGGTGGTTCTACCTCCTTAGTAAAACCTATGTTCTTAAGAGTATCTCCAAGCATTATCCAGGTTGCAAGTTTTGCAAGGGGAACTCCAATTGCCTTTGACACAAAAGGTACGGTACGGGATGCCCTTGGATTAACTTCGAGTACATAAAGCTCTCCATCTTTTATCGCGTATTGAACATTTATTAAACCTATAACCTCAAGCTCCTTGGCAAGGGCTTTCGTTGCTTCTTTTATCTCCTCTAAAAGTCTTTTTGATATGTGAACCGGTGGCAAAAAGCAAGCAGAATCACCAGAGTGAATTCCAGCCTCCTCTATGTGTTCCATTATACCAGCAACTACGACTGTTTCTCCGTCAGAAATAGCGTCAACATCAAGCTCCACTGCATCTTCTAAAAACTTGTCTATAAGTACCGGGTGTTCTGGATTTACCTTTGCAGCAGTCTCCATAAATTCTCTAAGCTCGGCTTCGGTGTAAACTATTCTCATTGCTCTTCCACCAAGGACATAGGAAGGCCTAACGAGAACAGGATAGCCTATTTCACTTGCAACTTTTACTGCTTCCTCCGTACTAAAAGCAACCCCTGCTTTTGGACGCTTAAGCCCAAGCTTTTCAAGTAAAGCGTCGAACTTCTCCCTGTCTTCTGCTCTATCTATGTTTTCAGGAGAAGTTCCGAGAATCTTTACTCCAGCCTTAAAAAGAGGTACCGCAAGGTTTATAGGAGTTTGCCCCCCAAACTGTACTATAACCCCATCGGGATTTTCTTCTTCGTAAATGTCAAGAATGTGTTCAAGTGTAAGGGGTTCAAAGTAAAGACGCGTTGAAATGTCGTAGTCCGTTGAAACGGTTTCGGGATTAGAATTAACCATTATCGCCTCTATTCCCTTTTCCCTTAATGCAAGGGATGCGTGAACACAGCAATAGTCAAATTCAATTCCCTGCCCAATTCTATTGGGCCCTCCTCCTATTATAAGCACTTTGCGATTTTTGGTTGCCCTTGACTCGTTTTCCACTTCGTAACTCGAATAAAAGTAAGGGGTATACGCCTCAAACTCTGCTGCACAGGTGTCAATAAGCTTGTAAGTTGGCTTTATCCCTAAGGACTTACGATACTCCCTCACTTCACTTTCACTGGAAGCAGTAAGAAACCCTATTTGATAGTCTGAAAACCCTTTTCTCTTTAGTTCCCAAAGCTCGTCTTTGGTAATAGAATACAAGTTTTTTCCTTTTATTCTTTCAGACTCGTCAAAAATTTCCTTTAAGTGGTACAAAAACCACGGATCAATGTAGGTTAACTCGTAAACTTCTTCCACGCTAAAACCTGCTTTAAAGGCTTCTCTTATGTAAAAAAGTCTCTTGCTATTTGGTTTTGCAAGGTACTTTCTTATTTCCTCTTCTGGAAGAACTTCTCCCCTATCAGAAGGAGACTTCCCATCAGCTCCAAAGCCGTATCTTCCAATTTCAAGTCCTCTTATGGCCTTTTGCAAGGCTTCTTTAAAAGTCCTTCCAATAGCCATGGTTTCTCCAACTGAGCGCATAGAGGTAGTTATCTCGTCGTCGCACTCAGGGAACTTTTCAAAGGTAAATCTCGGAATTTTTACTACTACATAGTCTATGGTTGGTTCAAAAGCTGCTTTAGTTTCCCGGGTTATGTCGTTTGGAAGTTCGTCAAGGGTGTATCCTACTGCAAGTTTTGCAGCTATTTTTGCAATTGGATACCCGGTTGCCTTACTTGCAAGTGCTGAAGAACGGGACACCCTTGGATTCATTTCTATAACTACCATCTCCCCTGTCTTGGGATGAATTGCAAACTGTATGTTTGAGCCACCAGTGTCAACTCCTATCTCTCTTATCACAGCCTGAGCAGCACTACGCATCCTTTGATACTCTTTGTCTGTGAGCGTTTGAGCAGGTGCAACGGTTATGGAATCTCCAGTGTGAACCCCCATTGGATCAAAGTTTTCTATAGAGCAGATTATAACCACATTGTCTTTAAAGTCCCTCATTACTTCGAGTTCGAACTCCTTCCAACCAAGGACTGACTCTTCGAGCATTACCTGGTGAATCAGGGACATTTCAAGCCCAAATTCAACGATCTCTCTTAGTTCTTCTATGTTGTATGCAACGCCTCCTCCAGTTCCACCAAGGGTAAAACTTGGCCTAACTATTACGGGAAAACCCAGTTCCTTTACTGCCTCTTCAGCCTCCTTTAAAGAGCTTACTATAGCACTTCTTGGTACCTTTAAGCCTATGTTTTCCATTGCTTCTCTAAACTTTTCTCTGCTTTCTGCCTTTTCTATAGCCTGAGCATTTGCACCTATCAACTCAACCCCGTACTTTTCGAGAACTCCTCTTTTTGCAAGAGCAAAAGCAATGTTTAAACCCGTTTGGCCTCCAAGAGTAGGTAAAAGCGCGTCTGGCTTTTCTTCCTTTATTATGTACTCGAGTACCTCGGGTGTTAAAGGTTCTATGTAAGTCGTATGTGCCATCTCCGGATCAGTCATTATGGTAGCAGGATTTGAATTTACGAGAACCACTTCGTAACCCTCTTCTCTTAGGGCTTTACAAGCCTGACTACCCGAATAGTCAAACTCACACGCCTGTCCAATAACTATAGGGCCCGAACCTATTATTAAAATCTTCTTTATGTCGGTCCGCTTGGGCATAAAGCCTCCCAACTATATTTAATGGTTTCTAAAGCTATCCAAGTTTACGCCATCAGCCTTACAATCGCTTAAACAATGGATAAACTTTTACTTCGGAAGACATAAGAAGAGTCTGATACCACTTGTTAAACCACCTTGCCCTCTTCTCTTGAGTAACGATTGGTTTAATTCTCTCAATTACAGTTTTTGAAATTTTGCCTTTAAAAGGAAGAATGTCTTTTAAGTCAAAAAGAGCAAGTTTGTCCTTGAGCCAAAACTTTTGTAAAATCAATTGGGGTTTACCAGTATTACTTAATACCTGTGCTACATCTAAGGGAAGCTTTTTAGAAAGCAAGTCCCTTTCCACTTTCATGTGCTTAACGGAAAAACCCTTCTTTTTGACTACCTTCTCAAAAGGCATACCCTTCTTAACTTTTAAGAATACCTCGTCTGCCATCTCACTGCAAACTTTTATGCCTTCGTCCTTTACAAAGTCTTTCTTAACCCTTGCTATTATCTTTTTAAAAGGTATTAACTTTGGAGGAAGAACATCTGCTATTTCAACGAGGTAAACCCCTTTAGTAGTAATTATTGGAGGAAAGTAATCACCTTTGGTTCCTTGTAAAATCTTTTTTACCACTTCTATGTTTTGAAACTTTTTAAAAAGACCTGTTTCGTCCAGGAATCCCGTTTCTAACAACTTCTTGTGATGCTTTTTGGCCCATGACTTAAGTCCGTTTAAAGAAATAACTTCGGTATAGATAGAATCAGCTTTTTCTTTAACTTGATTTATTAGCTTACGATGAGCGAGAAAGTTTTTTATTTCTTTTTTAACTTTTTTAAGAGGTACTATCCGGGGAGGACGAATTGCCTCTATTCCAAGTATGAGATATCCATTGACTCCTTTAATTGGACCGACTATGTCTCCGGGTTTCAACTTACTTAGAAGATTTCTTAAATTAGGAGGAAAAGCAGTTCCTTCTACCCATCCTAAGTCTTTAGCGTTAAACTTAGCAAAGTCCCTTAAACTTCTTAACTTAGTTCTTACTTCTTGAGCTCTTTTTAGAGCGTCTTTTACAGTATAGGGAACTTCTATAACCCTAAGCCTTACTTGCAGAGGCTCTTTAAAGTTATTTAAGTTTTCCATGTAAAAGGCTTCTACTTCTTTGTCTGTTACTTTAACTTTTCCCTTGAAAGGTAAAAATATGTAGTAAAGTTTAACTTTTTTAGGTTCGGTATAAATGTCTCTGTGAGCAAGATAATAGCTCTTCAAAGCCTCTTTAGTAACCTTTACTTTTGACTCACAGTAAGATATGGGAAGGGTTGCTTTAACTATGTTCAAGGTTTGTTTGTTAAACCTTATAACTTCTTTAACTTCGTCATTAGAAGCTATTATAGGTGCCGTTAAAAATAGCTTAAACTTTTGTAAAAGTAAGTCAGTTTTCACGAGAAGCCTAAAAAAACTTGGGGAAATGCCAAGATCCTGTAAAACGGCAAGAAACCTTTGATAGTTAAACTTACCGTTTACTTGAAAGCTTGGAATCTTCGCTATGCTGTAGTCTACCTCTTCAGGAGAAACTTCTATGCCAAGTTCCTTTGCCTTTTCGTTAAGGAGTTTAATCTTTATTAAGTCGTTCAATACTTTTTGTTTTATTCCTAACTTTTTAAGCTGCTCCTGGGAAAGCTCTCCAAAAGCCTGTTTTAGTTTAAAAAGTTCGAAGTTGTAGTACTCCTCGTAGTCTTTTAAAGTAATAGGAATCCCATTTACCTTTGCTACGATGTTTCTATTTCCTAAGGAAAAAAATCCAACTCCCCAAAAGACGAAAACTATTATTATGACTGCTAAAAAGACCTTAGCAATAGGTGAAGTGGCACTTTTTCTCAGAAAGTCAAACATTCCGTTTCTCCAAATTTTTCTCTAATATACCAAAAACTTTTTAATTGTCAAAAAAAATTTGTTCTATATAATACCCTTTTAACATGAGCCTGTTTAAACTCGAAAAGGTAACTAAAATTTACCCACCCTACTTTAAAGCCTTAATAGGTATAGACTTAACCATTGAAGAAAACGACTTCGTACTTCTTACTGGTGCAACGGGAGCAGGAAAAACCACTTTACTAAAACTCTTGTACAAAGCCGAAGTTCCAACTTCAGGTGAAATTTACTTCAAGTCAATTCCATATTCAAAAATGTCAAAAAAAACACTAAAAGAACTAAGAAAAAAGATGGGGATAGTGTTTCAGGATCACAAATTATTTTTGGACTTAAGCGTTTACGAAAATATAAAGCTTTCTTTAATCTTGTCTAACAAACCTCCTAAAAAACTCAAACTTCTGATTTACGAATTTCTTGAAAGGTTTGGACTTGCTTCCAAAGCAAAAAAGAGAGTCAAAGAGCTCTCTGGAGGAGAAAGACAAAAAGTGGGGATAATACGAGCAATAATACGGGATCCCCAGATAATAATAGCTGACGAACCTACGGGAAATCTGGATCCTGACAGTATAAGAGAAGTGGTAAAAGTCTTTAAAGAATTTCACTCAAAGGGGAAAACCGTAATCCTTGCTACCCACGATCCAGTAATTTTAAAAGAAAGCCCAGGAAAGATTATTACACTAAATCGTGGAGAACTGGTTAACTATGTGGAAAACTCTTAGTATTTTAGAATTTAAAAGCTGCTGGAAGTACTACCTGTTAAGTCTCGTTTTTCTGTTTTTCTGGAGTTTCTTTTCGGTAGTCTTAATACTCTCCATAGATACTTCCAAGTCTTTAAAAGGCATTTTAGAAAACAACTTAAAGCTATACTTAGTAACCTATGCTAAAGATTCAAAAGAAGTAAAAAACTTCTCTCTTCGAATACTGTCACTTGACGGAGTTAAAAAGGTAAAAGTAATTACCCCAAAAGAGCTGTTTAAAGACATAAAAG
>JAADEG010000027.1 GCA_013153525.1 Thermodesulfobacteriota bacterium | reverse complement strand
CATAAGTGAGTACGAGGGGTTTTACGCATCTGTAGTTTATGCCTATTTCTCTGCCCTTGGGGTTGATGTAAGGGTTGAAGACGCAACGAATGTTGGAAGGCTTGACATGGCTGTAATTTTTGAAGATAAGTGCTACATCTTTGAGTTTAAGGTGATTGAGCTTGACGAGTCAAAAGGAAAAGCCTTGTCTCAACTTAAAGAAAAGCGCTATCACGAAAAGTACTTAAATCAGTATAAAGAAGTCTATCTCATCGGTATAGAATTCTCAAAAGAAAAAAGAAACATCACAAACTTTGAGTGGGAAAAAATTTAAAACTTGTAAATGTCAAAGAGCTATTTTATAATAGCTCTTGTAAAAAATTAACTTAATAGGAGGTCTTGCTTATGGCAATTGTTACGAGGTTTCCACCAAGTCCAACTGGATATCTTCATCTTGGTGGAGCAAGGACAGCGCTTTTTAACTGGCTTTTTGCAAGGCACAATAAAGGAAAGTTCGTATTAAGGTTTGAAGATACTGATAGAGAAAGATCAAAACAAGAGTATGTAGATGCAATAATTGAAGCTTTAAAGTGGCTTGGTATTGATTGGGACGAAGGACCTTACTTTCAAAGTCAAAGACTTGAGCTTTATCAAAAGTATGCTCAAAAGCTATACGAAGAAGGAAAGGCTTATTATTGTGAGTGTAGTAAAGAACTTCTTGAACAAAAGAAAAAAGAAATGCTTGCAAAAGGACAAAAACCTAAATACGACGGTACTTGCAGAGATAAAAATCTTCCTCCTGGTGAGGGACGAGCTCTTAGACTAAAAGTGGATTCTGTTGGAGAAATAGTATTTGAAGACATGTTAAGGGGAAAAATTAGTTTCCCTGCCTCTGAGATTGACGACTTTATAATAATGAGGTCAGACGGAACCCCTACTTATCACTTTGCAGTAGTAATAGACGACCTTACTATGGGTATAACTCATGTTATTCGTGGGGATGATCACATATCAAATACTCCTAAACAGCTTTTAATTTACAAAGCCCTTGGAGCAGAACCTCCTAAGTACGCTCACATACCTATGGTGCTTGGAAGAGACGGAGCAAGACTTTCCAAAAGGCACGGAGCAAGGTCCATATTGGAATATAGAGACGAAGGTTATCTTCCAAAAGCACTCGTCAACTATCTTGCAAGACTTGGCTGGGGATATGGAGATCAGGAATACTTTACTGTTGAAGAACTCATTGAAAAGTTTGACATACTCAATGTAAACTTATCTGCTGCAAGATTTGATCCTGATAAACTTCTTGCCTTTAACGCTTATTGGATAAGAGAGAGCTCTGCTGAAGAACTCTTTATGCATTTGAGAAGATTCTTACAAGAATATGACCTCTCAAAGTTTTCAAAAAACTACATTCTCTCTGCAATAGAAACCGTTAAACCAAGGGCAAAAACCTTATTGGAAATGAAAGACATGCTCCACTTTTACTTCGTTGAAGAATTAGAATACGATCCAAAAGGAGTAAAAAAGTTTTTCAAAAAAGACATCTTACCTATTCTTGAAAAAATAGCAAAAGACCTCAGAGAAATTCCTCTTGAAGAAGAACCTTTAGAAAAGTACTTCAGAGGACTTGCAGAGGAAACAGGAGTAAAACTTAAAAACATTGCTCAGGCTGTAAGATTAGCTCTTACAGGAAGAACCGTAAGCCCTGGTTTATTTGAAATTATAAAACTTCTTGGTAGAGAAACTACTTTAAAGCGTATTGAAAAGGCTATTGAATACATCAGAAGTCTTTAAAACTTGGCGCCCCCAACGGGATTCGAACCCGTGTCTCTGGCGTGAGAGGCCAGTATCCTAGTCCACTAGACGATGGGGGCTCCCTGACCTATCGCCTTATAAAATAAACTAAACTTCTGAAATGTCAATACCTCCTAATCTGGTTTTTATGTAATTTTCAACAAAGTCCCGGGCTTCTTTATAGTTTTTTATAAAAAATATTTCTTTATAAAGCCTTCTGCAATCTTCAAAAGAAAGTCGGTTCACCATCTTTATCGCTAAAAGCTCTCTCTTTAAGTGTGGATAAGGCTCTTCTTGAGTAGGAGTAAGCTCCTCTTTTGGTATTATTTTTATGTAAATAAGAGACCTTGCAGCAAGAAGCTTCTCCTTCTCAGGATTAGGCTTGTTTTTTAATATGTACCTTAAAGTTAGTGTTTCTCCTGGTGGAAAAACCCAAGCCTTGCCAACTAAAGGCTTTAAAACTTCTTCAAGTAAATACACATGTCTTATCTTCGCAATACCTTTTAACATTTGATGAAGGAGTTTTTTAAAGTAAACATGAATAGTTCCACTTTCTATGTAAATGTTTTTAGAAGATTTAAGAGAACCAATTAATCGGGTTACAGCCTTTGCTCTTAGCAAGTCCCTCAACCTAAACCTTTTGGCATCAGCCTTAGAAAACTCTATAACTGCTTTAACCACTTCTTCAAATTCTTTACTCAAAGACGCTTCGTAGTATTCAAGTAGCTTCAAAGTTGCAATGTGCTCAACCTCATAAACCTTTTTGTAAGTAAAGTTGTTTAAAAGACTTTTGTCTTCTTCCTGCTGAATTTTTCTTAAAAAAGTAAAATACGGTTCAACCTGAAATATTTTCGTTCCTTTTTTAAACTGCTCCTTAAGAATTTTTATAGTCTCTTTTACGAAACCCGGAAACCAAAAGTCTGAACCAGAAAGGTATTCCTCAATGTTAAACCTATCTTCTAAAAGCCTTTTAAAGTTAAGATTAGCAGGTTCCTCTAAAATTATGACATCTGCCTTTTCCATAAACCTTTTTGCCCAGGGAAGAACTTCTATTCTGTGAGGAGAAAAACCTACGAGTACACTTACGCAGTCTTTCATTTTTAATTATTAGGCTTCTTAGGTAAGTAGTCTATTTTGGGATTAAACATTGCATTAAATATACTTTTTTTAACCCTTTTGCCAAGTGGATAAATACATTCTTTTAAAAATTCTTCTATGCTTTTTCTCTTTGTTTTTGAAGAATATGGGCAGGGATTTTTTAGCACTCTCCATCCCTGTTGTCTAACGAACTTAGCAATCATTTCTTTTTCTACGAATACAAGAGGTCTTATTAAGTAAAGCTTTCCTTTAAACATCTCCTGAACAGGTAAAATCGTTGAAAGCTCTCCGTGATAAAACATGTTTATAAAAAAGGTTACGAGCAAATCGTCTTGATGGTGTCCAAAGGCTATTTTGTTTGCATTAAACTCTTCTGCAAGCCTGAAAAGGTGCTTTCTTCTGTGCCAAGAGCACACAAAACACGGGCTGGTTATTCCTTTTTCTTCAACTTCCATTGCCTGCTTTCCACAATCCGTTTTTTGATAAAGAAATCTTATTCCAAGTTCCTTACAAAAAGACTCAAGCCACTTAATTCCTTCAGCGTATTCTTCTTCGTCTCTTGGAAATCCCATGTCCAGATGCACACCTATAAGCTCGTACTCAACTCTTAACATCCTCTTCCACTCACTTAAAAAGTACGCAAGAACAAGACTATCCTCCCCACCTGAAATAGCAACGATAATTCTGTCTCCTGCAGAAAGCATGTTGTAACCAAAAATAGCCTTTCCCACGAATCGTTTAACCTTGGAATATATTCCCATTTGAAAACTTTATGCCTGGATTTAAAAGCCCTTCTGGATCAAAAATTTTCTTAATTTTTTTCATTACCTCTATTTGAAAAGGATCAAGTTCAAAGTTCAAAAATTCTCTTTTGGTGTATCCTATTCCGTGTTCTCCAGAAATCGTGCCTCTAAGTTCTATTACTTTTTTAAGAACTCTTTTTCTAACCTCCTTTGCAAGCTCAAGCTTATCATCTTCACACATTATGTTTATGTGAAAGTTCCCGTCTCCAGCGTGTCCAAAGGCACATATGTAAATTTCTGACTCAGCTTCAATCTCTCTTATCCACCTTAAAAACTCTGCCATTTTGCTTCTTCTAACCACTACATCGTCTGAAAGCTTTATCTTTCCTAAACTTCTTACTGCAGGGGAAACCGTTCTTCTTATCTCCCACAACACCTCAATTTCATCCTCTTTTTCAGCAACTAAAAGCATCCTATTCTCTACTTTTAACACATCTTTTAACCTCTCAAACTGTTTTTTAACCTCCTCTTCTATTCCGTCAATCTCAATAAAAAGAAGACCTTCTAATTTTTCACTTGGAAATACTTTTTTTACTCTTTCTCCGTACCGGGAATTCAAAACCGCTTTTAAACTCGTTTTGTCAACAAATTCTGCTGAAGAAGGAGTAATTCCAGAAAGTAAAACCTCAGAAATAATCTCTAATCCCTTGAATTCGTCTTCAAGTCCTATTAAAAACAAAGCTCGTTTTTCTGGAAGAGGAAGAAGTTTAAGAGCAATTTCAGTAAAAACTCCGAGAGTACCCTCAGAACCCACGAAAATCGGGGTAAGGTTGTAACAAACAGCAGCCTTAAGAGTGTAAGGAGCAGTTTGAAAAACTTTTCCTCCTGGAAACACAACCCTTAGTCCAAGTACATAATCCTTAGTAGTACCGTACTTAAGACCTTTTGGACCTCCTGCACCAGTAGCTACATTTCCACCAATAGTTGAATAAGCATAGCTTGCTGGATCAGGTGGATAAAAAAGCCCAAATTTTTTTACATAAGCCTTTAGTGTTCCATTTAAAACACCAGGTTGAACTATCGCTATTCTATCCTCTGGATTTACTTCAAGAATTCTATCCATTTTAGAAAAAGAAATAACGAGGTGTTTTGTTTGGGGAACACAGCTACCTGTAGTGGATGTACCTGCTCCTCTACATGTAACAGGAACTTTAAACCTTTGTACGAGCTTCATTACCTCTATTACATCCTCTTCTGAACGAGGAAAAACCACTGCTAAAGGTACACCTGTAATAGAAGAAGCATCATACCCAAAGACGCTTAATTCTTCTTCCTCAAGAATAAGGTTTTCTGAAAAAATCTTGCTTAATTCTTTTAAAAACTCTTTAACCACTGATTTCTTCAATAGAGTTGTCCTCTGACTTGATAATTTCCTCCTGAGAAATTTCTGAAGATATTTCCTTTATTAAGTAATCCAGCCTTAGCCTAAGCCCTGCGTCTTTATTGAGTTTTTTTTCAAGAGCCTTTATGTTGTAAACCACTGTTGAGTGTTGTTTGTTAAATATTTTGGAAATCTCTTTTAAAGACTTCTTAGCAACTTTTCTGAGAAGGTACATCACGATTTGCCTTGAAAGACTAAGCTCTTTTCTTCTTGAAGAAGAAAATACCTCTTCTCTTCCTACTCCAAAAAACTTACATGTGGTGTCTATGATAAGCTCTACCCTGTCCTCTGACTCTTTTATTCCCAGCTCGTTTACGAGCTCCTTTGCAAGAGCTAAAGATACAGGCTCTTTTAAAAGGCTTGCTCTTGCAATTAGACCTATTACTGCACTTTCAAGTTGTCTAACATCTCCCCTAAGTCTCGTTGCAAGGTAATCCACCACCTCGTATGGAAAAGCATATCCCATTTTTTTTGCCTTGTGTCTTATTATTTTTCTACGAGTTTTGAGGTCAGGAGCGTTTAACCTTATTATAAGGGCTGAGTTTAAGCGGGACCTCAGACTGCTGTCCATTTTATTTAGCTCCTGAGGAAGACGCAAAGAAGTAAAAATAACCGTTTTTCCCTGATCAATTAAGTAATCCAGCAAAAATGCAAGCTCATTTTGAGTATATTCTTTTCCTTCAAGAAAGTGAATTCCCTCAAGAAGTAAAACATCACAATGTTCCTTAAACTTTTCTTTAAAACTATCAAGCATTCCTGACTTTAAGTACTTTATCATGTAAGTAAGAAAGTCCTGAGCAGTAAGGTAATAAAACTTGTTTATTCCCCTTTTAAAAAGCCCGTTTCCAACTGCTTGAGTAAGATGTGTTTTCCCTAATCCAAAGTTTCCATATAAGTAAATTAAATAACCTCTTGGAAGTTCGGTTGCTACTTGATAACACACATTGTAAGCAAGTTCATTACACCTACCAACTACGAAGTCCTCAAAAGTATATTTCGTGCTAAGCCTTCTTCCAATGAGTTCAACAGGGTTATAAGGAATAATAAGCTGATCTGCCTGAGGAAGCTCCTTAACTTTAAACTTGTATCCCCTTAAACCTGCGTCTTCAACTACTTTTTTAATTACATCGTGATAGTGTTCTTTTAACCAGTTTTTAGTAAATTCGTTTGGTACTATAATGTAAAGCTCGTCCTGTAAAACTTCTCCTTCAAGAGGTTCAAACCAAACCTTAAAAATTAAGTCGTTAACTACCTCTTTAATCCTCGCTTTAACCCCATCCCAATTACTCATAGATTTTCTCTACCCCCTTAACCTCTCAGCCTGACATCATAATAAGATACACAAAAAAGACTTTTATGCAAATTCTAAAACACCATGTCTAAGTTGGTTTTTAAGTTCCAAATTTCTGTATTAAAATTTTCGCTAAATCAAACACTTAAAATTTTAAGTACTTCAAACCCTTGATAAATCTAAGTTCAAAATCAGCCTGAAATCCTGTAAAGCACTCTTTAAAAATTAAAAGCTCGCTTTTTCTTCAAAAATCTCTTTTTTTCTTCAAAAATCTTTAAAACTCTTTTTTAACCTTAAACTAAGGGGTTAAACATCAAAAGTAGCAAAACCTATCTACATCAAAAAGCCCTTTATCAGTAAGTTTTATGTGAGGTATTACCTCAAGAGCCATAAAAGAAAGGGTTGCAAAAGGATCTGTTAAAGGACTGCCAAGCTCCTTAGCCTTTTCTTTAAGAAACCTTAGTTTTTTAACCAAGCTTTCTGCCTCCTCGTTTGACACGATACCTCCCACTCTTAAAGACACCAAATACACCTCTTTTTCGTCAAAAAGAGCAAGTCCTCCTTGATTTTCAATTATGGCGTTTACCACTGCCTTTATAGCTTTATCAGAAGTACCAACAGCTAAGATGTTGTGACAGTCGTGGGATACCGAAGTTGCTATTGCTCCTCTTTTAAGACCAAATCCTTTTATTTTACCTGCTGACCTGTTTCCGTGTCCGTACCTTTCTATGTTAACGATTTTTAATATGTCGTTTTCTAAATCGTACTCCTGATCGTGCCCTGCCAAAACAAGTTTTTCCGTAATCAAACTACCATCTCTTACTAAAATACACAATTCGTGATGTTTAACCCGTGGAACATTCTCTATAGGGCGTACTTTAAAAGAATTAAGCAAAAACTCAGGAACATCAGAGACTTTACTTTTAACATTTTTCACATCGTAAACTTCTCCATCAATAACGAGTTTTCTTACTTTAAAATTTTTATCAAACAATACAAAGTAGGCTCTATTACCTACTTTTACCTCAGCAAACTCTTTAAGTCCGTAGTGCAAGAGTCCGTTGTAAGTAGCTACTTTTAAAGCTAAAATGGGTTCAATCCCTAAGGAAATGGCTTTCCTCAAGTTGTAGTCAATGTGTCCAAGTGTTATGAGGTCTTCTGCTGTTTTGTCGTCACTACAAAACATTACTTTTTCAGAATATTCTTTAATAATTTCGTAAGCTTTGTCTTTAGTATGTTCTGCACTTCCTTCTCTAATAAACACCTTAAGTCCTGCTTGAATCTTTTCTAAAACTTCCTCATAAGTCTCGTTTTCGTGATCGTCTTCTATACCAGCAGAAACATAAGCTCTTAGTTTTTCTCCTGTTAGCTTTGGAGCGTGACCATTTACGACCTTGCCGTATTTTTTAGCAAGCTCTATCATCTTAACGAACTTTTCTTCTTTATTTATAACGCCTTCGTAATTCATTAATTCTCCTAAGGCTACGACTTTTTCGTAATGAAAAAGTGTTTCCACATCCTCTAAGGTTATTTCCCCTCCAGAAGTAGCAAAACTCGTAGCAGGAACACAGGAAGGAACTGCAAACAAAATATTACACTTGGTGTTTTCTGAATCCTTTATAAAAAACTCTAAGCCTTTTCTACCTGCGACATTTGCTATTTCGTGACAATCAGCAACTATGTGAAGCACTCCTCGCTTTAAAGCCTGAGTGCCAAATTGAGAAGGAATAAGGTAGGAGCTTTCTATGTGACAATGGCAATCTATAAGTCCTGGAGAAAGATAAGCCTCTTTGCCATCTAAAACTACCTCTCCTTTTAAAGGTGCTTGAGATACTTCTACAACTCTTCCTTTGTTTATACCTACGCAACCCTTTACGAATTTTTGAGTTTTAAAGTCTGGAATGAGTACATCGTTTATTACGAGATCCATAACTTGCTCCTGTTTGTTAAGTTAGTGCCAAGGCTTTAAACGAGAACGATACTTAGCAGGAACCTCGTTAGGAAATTGAGTAAAGTGAACGATTCCTCTTTCGTCCTTGTAATAGTAAATTTTAGCTTGAAAGGTTGAAGTCTCGTTTTTAGAAAAATCCTCTTTTTGAGTAGTTAATCCTAATGAAGTATCAACTTTTAAGTATTTTCTCAACTTTTTGAGTTTTTTCTTGCCTATACCTTTTACATTTAAAAGCTCTTCTACAGATACGAACCTTCCGTGTTCTTTTCTGTATTCTATGATCCTTTGAGCCAGAACCTTTCCTATACCTGGAAGACTACAGAGTTCTTTTTCCGTAACATTGTTAAGATCATAGATCCTTGCCAAGGAAGTTCCTATAAAGAAACTCCACGCAATTAAAACCAAGCACAACTTTAAGAAAAATTCAGATTTCATACATGTCTCTTCCTTTATTTAAAAGCCCGTACTTTTTTATTTTATAATTAATTTGTCTTTTAGTCAAACCAAGAAGTTTTGCTGCCTTTGTTTGATTGTAATTACAGGCTCTAAGTGCCTCTTCTATTGCTCTTTTTTCTATTAGTTCTATCTGAGCTGGCAAACTCTTAAAGTCCTTTATCAGTTCAAACCTGTTCTTTTTGTGTCTTCTTATGTAAAACGGTAGATCCTCCAAAGTGATTTCCCTTCCTTCTGTTAAAACCACAAGCCTTTCTATGGTGTTCTCAAGCTCCCTTACATTTCCAGGCCAGGAGTAATTAATAAGAGCTTTTACAGCCTCGTCACTTATTCCTATGTTCTTTCCGTATTCTTTGTTAAACTTCTTTAAAAAGTGATCTATTAAAAGTGGAATGTCCTCTTTTCTTTCTCTTAACGGAGGTAAAAAAATGGGAATTACATTTAATCTGTAGTAAAGGTCTTCTCTAAAAGAACCTTCTTTTACCATTCTCTCAAGGTCTTTGTTAGTTGCTGCAATTATTCTTACATCCACTTTTATGGGCTTTGTTCCACCTATTCTTTCAAATACTTTTTCTTGAATAACTCTTAAAAGCTTAGCCTGCAAAGCAAGGGACATGTCTGCTATTTCGTCAAGAAAGATAGTGCCTCCATTTGCAAGCTCAAACTTTCCTGGTTTTGAAACGAGTGCTCCAGTAAAAGCACCTTTTTCGTATCCAAAAAGCTCTGCTTCAAGGAGGTTCTCTGGTATTGCAGCACAATTTATTGCAATAAAAGGTCCTTTTGCTCTGTCACTTTCAAAGTGAATTGCCTTTGCAATAAGCTCTTTTCCCGTACCACTTTCTCCCATGAGTAAAATGGTTGCTTTGCTCTTTGCTGCTTTAAGTGCTGTCTTAAAAACCTCTTGCATTTTGTCAGAAATACCAATTACATTTCTAAGCCTATACCTCTGTTTTAGTTCCAGGGATAAACTCTCTTTTTCTGCCTTTTCCTGTTTAAATATTTGATAAAGTTTAAGATACTGAGCAAAAAGAGTCGCTACGATGTTTAAAACCCTCACATCTTCCTCAAGGTCTATGTCGTTGCTAAAAATTCTGTCAACAGAAAGCACACCAAGGACTTCGTCTTCTATTTTTAAAGGTACGCACAAAAACGAAATGTTGTCCTTTTCAACCCTTGCTCCTGTTCTGTTTAAAAACAAAGGCTCTTTACCAATGTTAGGAATTATCATGGGTTCACCAGTAAGAAATACTCTTCCAACGATTCCTTCACCTATTTTATACTTACCCCTTGCTATTTGCTCTTTAGTAAGACCATATGCTACTTCTATTTGCAGTGTATTGGTTTCTACCTCGTAAAGAGTTATGGTTGCTCTTTGCATGTCCAGTATGTCTGATAAAACCTTTAATGCCTTAAAAAGGTTCTCTCTAACCTCAAAAGAGGAACTTAAAATTTTACTTATTTCAAGAAGTGCTATAAGCTCCTTGTTTTTTCTTTCTAATTGTTCAACAGTACTTATACTCATAACACCTATCCCAGAACCAAGTTTTTTATCTCTTCTTTCCAGTTTTTTTGTTTTAAAAAGTAGAAATTAACTTTTTTAGCAAGTTTTTTAAGTACTGAAGAGTAATGGTTTAAGTAAAGTTCCTTTTTCCAGCCTTTGTAACTAATTATTAAGTTTACTTCGTCAAAAGAATAACCGTTTTTTTTAAGCCAGGAAAAAAAGTAGGTTACTGGAGGGCAATTAGTCGTCCACTTGGGAAAACAAACCACGAGTCTTTTACTGGTTGGTGGTTTAAAACTTGACTTTAGTTTTAATCCTGGAAAAAAAGACAGAAATAGCCAGCACACATAAGGTAACTTTACAGAATTTATAGAAAAAAGCCTGCCCCCCACCTTTTTAACCACTTCTTCTGCTATTTGTTTGCTGGTTCCAGTAAATGTAAAGTAATAAACTTCCACTCTTTAAGCAGTTGCTGCCTCCTTTTCTTTCAGGTATTCCTCTACCAGAGAATCTGGAGACTCCTGAGATGTATCCGTTACCAATACCCTTATTTCGTTTCCACTTAAGTAATCTGCAAGTTCTCTTGGTGGATCAAAAAGTATTATGTGAGTTGCAACCTGTTCTTTTAAAAAGTCAAGCAAGTCTTGATTTTCTGGTTTTTTAACCACATCTTTTACGAGTATCTTGTTGTTTTCTACATCGTATATTGCAAAGAGGTCAAATTTTGCAGGATCGGTTTCTATTTTAGTAGGTGGAGTTGCAACTGGTATAGCAATTCTCATGAACCTTTCTTCAAGTACATCTCTTCTCATTTCTTCTGTTGCAGCAACTATGTTTCTAACGAGCTCTTCAAAAGCCTTTGCAGTAACGCTTTCAGGATAAGCTGCTATAACCGGTTTTCCTGCATCTCCTGTATCAACTACTCTTGGATCAATCGGAATTCTTCCAAGAAATCTGAGTCCAAGCTCATCTGCAAGCTTTTGTCCTCCTCCTTTTTTAAACAGATCTATAGGTTTTCCACAATGAGGACATATAAAACCACTCATGTTTTCAACTATTCCAAGGATTCTCATTTTGATCTTTTGACAAAATCTTATAGACTTTTTAACATCTATAAGAGAAACTTCTTGGGGAGTGGTAACGAGAAGTGCGTATGCGTCTGGTATAGTCTTAGCTACTGTAAGAGGCTCGTCTCCTGTACCTGGTGGTGCGTCTATTACGAGATAGTCAAGTTCTCCCCAGTATATGTCTCCTATAAATTGTCTTATTGCTGAGTGTTTTATAGGACCTCTCCATATAACTGCAGTATCTTCTGAGGGTAAAAGGGGTTCTATAGATAAAAACTTAAGATTAGGAGAGTATTTTATCGCTCCCATTTTTCCGTCAGGTCTTCTGGAAAGCCTGAGGTCTCTTGCTCCAAGCATTTTTGGAATACTTGGTCCGTGTAAATCCACATCAAGAAGTCCTACCATAAAGTCCTGTAAAGATAGTCCTATAGCTATGTTAACTGCAACTGTACTCTTACCAACTCCTCCTTTTCCAGACATTACCATTATCTTGTGCTTGATTTTAGAGAGCTGTTCTCTTATCTTCTTATCCTGCTGATCCATTATAAAACCTTTTTCTTTTTTGATCATAAAAAATCCTCCTAAATTATTTTGTTCCTCTATTTTAATATTAACAGGAATTTTGTCAAATTTATACTTGACAAAACTTGTTATAAATAATAATATTGCGTTGATGCCAAAAAAGAAAAAATTTTCCTTTAAAACTGCGGAATCTCTTAAAGATGCGATAATTTCTTTATTAAAAGAAAAAGGACGCCCGCTTTTATTAAGAGAAATCTATCACTTTCTTTCAATTCCTTCTGAACTGCGTAAAGAAGTAAGAAAACTCGTTAAACAACTCGTAGAAGAAGAAAAACTCGTTCAAGTTAAAAGAAGAAAGTACGGGCTTCCAGAGCACTTTTCCTTAGTGAAGGGTAAACTCAGGGTTCATCCAGAAGGTTTTGGTTTTGTAGAAACAGAAGACGGAGAAACGGTTTTTATACCTCCCAGAAAAATAGGGAAAGCCCTTGACGGAGACCTGGTTCTCGTAAGAATTGAGAAAATTGCTAAAAAAGGTCCAGAAGGAAAAATTTTAAAGGTTTTAGAAAGAAAAAGAAAGTACATTACGGGTTACCTTGTTAGAAGAAAAAAATTTTTTTTCGTAGAACCAGAAGATCCTCACCTTCCTTTTGAGCTTTACATTCCCAAAAAAAGACTGCATCAAGCAGTTCCTGGGAACCTCGTGGTGGCTAAAATTATTCAAAATACTTCTCAATTTGGTTTTCCAACTGGTGAAATCGTTAAAGACCTTGGAGATCCTGAAAAACTTGAGACCCATACATGGGCAGTAATATACAACTTTGACCTTCCCCACGAGTGGAAAAAAAAGGCGAGAAGGCAAACGAAAAGACTTCCAGAAGAAGTTAGAGACGAGGACTTAGAAGGAAGAAAAGACCTGACAAAAGTTCCCCTGGTTACGATAGATGGAGAAAACGCCCGTGACTTTGACGATGCAATATTCGTAAAAAAAACAAAAGATGGCTATACTTTAATCGTTGCTATTGCAGATGTCTCACACTATGTAGTTAAAGACTCTGCTCTTGATAGGGAAGCCTACTTAAGAGGAACGAGTGTGTATTTTCCAAACATGGTCGTTCCTATGTTTCCTGAAAAGCTTTCAAATAATTTATGTAGTTTAAATCCTTTGGTTAATCGTCTTGCTATGGTCGTAGAAATGCACTTTTCTAAACAAGGAGAACTAATAAAAAGAGACTTTTATCCAGCAGTTATAAAGTCACACGCAAGACTTACTTATACCCAAGTAAAAAAAATGATAGAAGACAAAGACGAAGAAGTTATTTCTCAATTTAAAGACCTTTATCCAATGCTTCAGGACGCAGCAGAACTTGCAGAAATTTTAAGAAATAACAGACTTAAAAGAGGAAGTCTTGACTTTGATCTGCCAGAAGCTCAGGTTATTATGAATACAAGAGGAGAAATAGAAAACATCATAAGAAGAGAAAGAAATCGTGCTCACATGCTTATAGAAGACTTTATGATAATAGCAAATGAAACAGTAGCAAGTTTTCTTGAAGAAAAGGGATATCCTTTTTTATACAGAGTACACGACAAACCAGACGAAAACAAACTAAGACAACTTTTTGAAATATTTTACTCTTACGGAATTCAGATAGAATTTCCCAAAGACCTCTCACCAACAGCATTTCAGCAAATAATTAAAGAGTTTGAAGGAAAAGAAGGGGCTGAACTTTTTCACTCTTTATTACTTAGATCTTTAAAACAGGCTAAGTATTCTCCAGAAAACATAGGGCACTTTGGGCTTGCCTCTGAGTGTTATTGCCACTTTACATCTCCAATAAGAAGGTATCCTGATCTCGTAGTACACCGAACACTTAAAAGGGCTTTAAAAAAGAAAAAGCCTCCTTATACAGAAGAAGAACTTGAGGTTATGGGTAAGTACCTTTCTGAAAGGGAAAGAATTGCTGAAGAAGCAGAAAGAGAGGTTTTAAAGAGGTTTCAAGCCTTTTTTATGAGAGACAAAATTGGAAAGGAGTTTGAAGGTTACATAACAGGAGTTACTGCATTTGGATTTTTCGTTGAATTAAAAGAATATTTAGTAAGTGGCGTGGTGAGACTTGCTGACTTAACAGACGACATGTATCAGCTTGACGAAAAAGGAACTGCTTTAATAGGAAAAACCACTGGAAAAGTTTATCACATCGGAAAAAAAGTTAGAGTTAAACTTAAAGATGTTGACTTAAGAAGATTTTTTATAAACTTCGTACTTGTATAATTCTGTTTTTACGAGTTGCACTATTCTCTTAGTTGCTCCTCTTTGAGTGTTAAACATTTCGTAAGCCTTATTTCCTAAGGCTTTTCTTTTGTCTTCGTTTTTACACAGCTCTTCCAAAACCTCTTGTAATTCCTCTTTTTTTACTTGCAAACACGCTTCTTTTTTCACGAAGTCTTCAATAAAAGGAAAGTTAAACATGTGAGGACCAAAAATTACCGGCTTTTTCCAGTATATTGCCTCAAGAGGATTTTGCCCTCCGTGAGGAATAAAACTCCCTCCAATAACTGCTACATCACAAATTCTATACAAACTTCCAAGAATTCCCATTTTGTCAACGAGAATCACCACTTTAAAACCACTTTTTACATTATTTTCGTTAAACCTACTTAGTCTTGCGTAAAAAACTTCTTTGTTTTTAACTTTGTCTAAAACGAGTTTTTCAACCTCGTCAAACCTTTGAGGATGCCTTGGAGTCAAAAGTAAAGTGCCACAGGTTTTCGTTTCTAAAAATGCAGAAAGTATGATGTCTTCCTCAGGTTCGTGAGTGCTTCCAGCAAGAACAATAGGTCTTGGCAAAAGTTTTTCAAAATTAAACTTTTTTTCTTCTATAAATATGTCAAACTTCGTGTTTCCAACTACTACTATCTTTTTTTCCTCTACCCCAAGTTCAAGAAACCTTTTTTTGTATTCCTCTGTTTGAACTAAGAGAAGTGTAAAAGAGTTTAATACTTTTTTAAAAAAAAACTTAAACTTTTTGTAGTTTTTAAAAGACTTTTCAGTAAGTCTTCCATTTATTAAAAAAACCGGTACTTTTTTTGAGGTTTCTATTATTAAGTTAGGCCAGAGCTCTGTTTCTGCAATTAAGAGTGCATCTGGTTTAAAGTGCCTTAAGGTTCTTTTAATTGCAAAAGGGCAATCAAGAGGCAAGTAAATCACTACAACCGGTAGGTTTTTAAACTTATTAACAGCCACATCAAATCCCGTGTCAGTAATGGTTGAGAGTAAAATGTCGTAGTCCTTAACCAGTTCTTTAACCAGACTGGAAATTGCCATCACTTCTCCAACAGAGACTGCGTGAATCCACACGCATCTTCTTGAAGTAGGAAGACTCTCTTTAAAATGTCCAAGCTTGTGCCTGAGCCAAAGAAGTTTTCTACCAGATGGTCTTTTGAAAAACTCCCTTGGCATTAAAAAGCTCATCACTGTGTGATAAAGCAAAGTGTAAAAAATCCTTAACATGGATCTTTCTCCGTTAGCCCTATAAAAGACAGCTGAAAAGCCTCAAGACTTTTGTCTCTTCTAAACGAGGCGTACTCTAAATTACAACATGTACAACTTTCTAAAATCCACACATTTTCTAAAGGGATACTTTCAGACTGAACCTGAAACAAGTTTAATTTTAGAAGACTTAAAAAAGTGCTTCTGTTTCTAAAGTGTAAAAAGTTTTCGTAGTTATCAGGAAAGGTTTTTTTTAGAAGTTCTATCAAGTCTGATTTTACTTCGTAACAACACTCCCTTATGTGAGGTCCTATTGCAATAAAAATTTCTTCTGGTTTATATCCAAAAGTTTTTACTTTTTTTATGGTTTTTTGCAAAATTTTTTTTAAACTACCCTTCCATCCTGCGTGAACAGCTCCAATTAAACTACCATCTTCCGTAGCAATAAGTATTGGTACGCAATCTGCGGTTCTAACCCCAACGAATAAACTTTTGCGAGTTATTACTGCGTCTGCCTCAACTGAAAAGACTTCCAAGAATCTATCTAATTCTAAAACCTCGTCTCCGTGTACTTGTTTTGGAAGAAAAAAGTTTTTAAGTCTCTTAATCCCCTCCTCAAATTGAGTTTTTTTTATCTTTTTCGTAAAGTACGCAGGGATTTTTATGTTTTTACTCCACGAAATCTCGGTCAATTCTGTTTTAAATACTTCTTCAAAAAAGTCCTTTTTATACATTTATTCCGAGAAACTCTGGTATTAATTTTTTTATTGCTTTAAGAGCCTTCCCTCTATGACTAAGACGATTTTTCTCTTCTGGTTCAAGCTCTGCAGAGGTTTTTTCGTAGTTGTACTCCTTTACTAAAAACAAAGGATCGTAACCAAAACCGTGTGTTCCCCTGGGTTCAAAAGCAATTTTTCCTTCCCAAATTCCTTCACTTTTTATGTATCTACCGTCTGGAGCACATACTACAATTACGCAAACGAACCTTGCATCCCTTTTTTCAAAGGGTATGTCTTTCATCTTTTCAAGAAGTTTTTGGTTGTTTTTTTCGTCGTCAGCATCAGGACCAGCGTACCTTGCAGAATACACACCTGGTTCTCCACCAAGGGCATCTACAACAAGCCCTGAGTCATCAGCAAGGCACACTTCTCCTATGTGCTTTGCGTAATACATAGCTTTTTCAAAGGCGTTTTCAAAAAAGGTCTTTCCTTTTTCCTCTGGAGGAGGTAAAGGAGGAAAGTCTTTAAGAGTCTTAACCTCTATTGGAAGGTCTTTTAAAAGCTCTTTTATCTCTCTTATTTTTCCCTGATTTGAAGTTGCAACCACGAGGACCTTTTTATCCATCTCCAAGCACCTCTTTTTGTTTTTTTATAAGCTCTTTTATACCTTTAAAAGCAAGATCTTTCATTTGCGTTAGTTCTTCCCATGTAAAAGGACTCTTTTCTGCTGCAGCCTGTACCTCTATAACTTTACCTGTTTCAGTCATAAAAAAGTTTGCATCAACCTCAGCAATTAAGTCTTCTTCAAAACAAAGGTCCAACCAGAATTCACTACCTATTTTTCCAACGCTTATTCCAGCAAGATACTCTTTAATAGGATCCTTTTCTATGATTTCTCTTTCTATAAGACGCTTTACTGCAAGTTTAAGAGCTAAAAAAGCTCCTGTTACAGAAGCGGTTCTCGTTCCTCCGTCTGCATTAAGCACCTCACAATCTATCCACAAGGTTCTTTCTCCAAGTAAAGTTAGATCAGTAACTCCTCTTAATACCCTGCCTATAAGCCTCTGAATTTCCATAGACCTTCCTTTTCTTCCCATAGTCTCTCTTGGAGTCCTTTCAGTAGTAGCCCCTGGAATAAACGCATATTCGGCAGTTATCCAACCTGTTCCCGTACCTTTTAAAAATCCTGGAACTTTTTCGTCTAAACTAACAGTACACAAAATTTTAGTATTCCCAAATTCTACCAATACAGAACTTAAAGGATTTTTTAAAAAGTCTATTTCAAACTTAACTGGTCTTAACTCGTCAGGTTTCCTTCCGTCAGGTCTCATAAAACCTCCTTATTGTAAGTGAACATTAGTTATACCATAAGTACACAGGTTTTCTGCAACTCTGTCAAGAAGCCCTGCAACATCTTCAGAGGAATTTACACTTTTTCCCAGCACCTCCTGCCAGCTTCTTTTTCTTTCCATACAGAAGTAAAATGTAACATCTTTACCCAAGTCTTTTATTACCTTTGCGAGACTTTTGTAAAGCTCGTTTCTCAAGTCTATAAAGTACCTCTTTTTTCCGTCAAGTCCTTTTACGAACTCAAAAGAGTAAATTTTGGTTTGAGGAAAACGCTTTTCTGCTATTTCCTTAAGCTCAGGAGGATACCTCAATGTTCCAAGACTTATCCACGCTATTTTTTCGTGAGGAAATCTTTTAAGAATGTGCTCAAGAAGTGCTGGATAATTCTCTTTAGCCTGAGGATAATACACAATTGGATCAAAGTGAAAAGCTACGGTAAATCCATACTTTAAGGCAAGCTCTGCACTCTCAAGCCTTTTAAACACAGAAGGAGCTTTGTGTTCTTCTTTTTTAGAAATCTCTTCAGGATTAACAGACCAGGCAAAGATTATCCTTGGATCAGAAGGAAGTCTTTTAAAGTAATCTTCATTAACATAAACTTTTGTTTTTAACTCAAGCACTGCAAAGGGATTAACCTCTTTCCAGAATTCTACCAATTTCTCAGACACCCCACAAAACTTTTCAAGAGCCATACTGTCTGCAAACTCTCCAGTGCCTATTCTTAGAATTCTTTTTTCAGCTTTTGCACTTAATAAAACTTCTTTCAGCTCTTTAAATCCATCCTCAAATACATTTGCCCAGAGCTTAATTCCTGGACGATTAAAATAACACTGCAAAATACAGTAACTACAATCAAGAGGGCATCCTTCTGCAAAGTGAAATATTTTGTATCCACAGCAAAAGTAGTTTTTCGTACCTGGGCACTTCCTAAAAAACTTCCCCTTAAACTTCATTACGAATAAAAGCCCTTTTCCTTGCGACACCAGATCAGGATACGGTCTTAACCCCCAGTCAAAACTTTCGTAACTTTCTATAACCTGATAATTAAAATTTTTAACAATCTCCTGAGAAAGAGCGTAAGAAAGTGCCTCTTTTTCTATAAAAATTTTCATAAGTAATCTCTTATTAAAACTTCTGCTATTTGTACAGCATTTGTAGCTGCACCTTTTCTCAGGTTGTCTGCCACTACCCAAAGGTTTAAACCGCACTCAACTGAAAAGTCTTCTCTTATTCTACCTACGAAGACCTCGTCTTTTCCTGCTACATCTATCTGAAGGGGATAAACTGCGTTTTCAGGATCGTCAACGACCACTATTCCTGGTGCGTTTTTAAAAAGCTCAAAAGCCTTTTCAACGGTTATTTTCTTTTCTGTTTCCACATTTACTGCCTCTGCGTGTCCGTAAAAAACT
Organism: Thermodesulfobacteriota bacterium; assembly: GCA_013153525.1. GTDB lineage: Bacteria > Desulfobacterota > Thermodesulfobacteria > Thermodesulfobacteriales > Thermodesulfobacteriaceae > Thermodesulfobacterium. The sequence goes on along the minus strand of JAADEG010000027.1, from coordinate 10,896 downwards.
GGCACTCTTACAGTAGTAGCAGTAACCTTAATGTTAGGATCTTCCATGATCTTTTTGGTTTCTTCTATCATTTTTATTTCTTCTTTAGTATATCTATTTGGAAAAAACACATCTATGTGAGGAACGCAATTAAACGCTATGGTTTTAGGAATGTGTTTTGCCTCTGGCATTTTTTCTCCTCTGCACCAGGCTTTTACCTGTTCTTCAAGCTCGTTTATTGCCTTTTGTCCTGCTCCTGAAACCGCTTGATAGGTGCTTACGACGACCCTTTTTATCTTTCCATAGTCGTGAAGAGGCTTTAAGGCTACCACCATTTGAATGGTTGAACAGTTTGGATTTGCTATAATACCTTTGTTTTTGTAATCTTTCACTGCATGAGGATTGACCTCTGGCACTACCAAAGGAACCTCAGGATCCATTCTCCATGCACTTGAATTATCTATTACCACTGCTCCGTCCTTTGCAAAAAGAGGAGCATAGTCAAGACTTCTCTTAGCCCCTGCTGAAAACAAAGCTATCTCAATTCCTTTAAAACTTTTGGTCTCCTCAAGTACTTCAACCGGGATTTCCTCCCCTTTAAATTTAAGCTTAACCCCTTTTGACCTTGGAGAGGCAAAAAGTCTAAGATTTTTAACTGGAAAGTTTCTTTCCTCAAGAACTTTTATCATCATTCTTCCAACTGCACCTGTAGCTCCAACCACTGCTACATTGTATTCTCCCATTTTTAAAACCTCCTTGAGCTTTTTGTAAAAACTATCATAAAAAGAAAAAACTGCAACTTTTGTAGTCATACAATCGTGATTTTTCTAAAAAAGATTTGCAATTTTTGTAATTTTAGTTAATATAAAGTATTAAAAATTAACAAGAATTTAAAATATAGGGGGAGGAAAGATGGAGGAGCTTGCTCGTTTTGGAGTCTCTATTCCTAAGGAGCTTTTAAAGGCTTTTGACGAGTACATAGAAAGGAAACATTATGCAAACAGATCTGAGGCAATAAGAGACCTTATCAGACAAAAACTCGTTGAAGAAGAGTGGAAGGAATCAAAAGAGGATGTAGTTGGAGTAATTACATACATATACGATCATCACAAAAGAGAACTTGCAGACAAACTTCTTGAAATTCAGCACGATCATTACAATAAAATTATTACTACTCAACATATTCATGTAGATCACGACAGGTGTTTAGAAGTAGTTCTCGTTAGGGGAAAGGCAAACGAAATAAAAGAGCTTGCTGATAAAATTCAGGCTTTAAAAGGCGTGCTTCACTTAAACATAGCACTTACTACTTTGGGAAAAAGTTTACCTTCTTAAGTTATTACTTATTTCTTTAGTGAAATTTTTTACTTATTGTTGTATTTCCTTAATTCCTTTTTTATAAAAGGGAAGACTATTACATTTTAGGGAGGGGGTAATTTATGCAAAAGGAATTGGAGCAGTATTATCAAATTTTAAAAAACTTTAAGCTTGAGGTTCCAGAGAAGTTTTCTTTTCCCCTTGATGTATTTGACAAGTGGGGAAACAAACCTGCTCTTATCTGGACAGATGGTGAAGAAGTAAAGCGTTTCACCTTTTCAGAACTTACAGAACTTTCAAGCAAGCTTGCAGGTGGTTTTAAGTCCTTAGGCATAGGTAAAGGTGACAAAGTCCTGGTTTATCTTCCTAATCGTTACGAGTGGTGGATCACTGTTCTTGCACTTATGAGATTAAACGCAGTAATAATTCCTTCCACCACGATGTTAACTCCAAAGGATCTTGAGTATCGTTTAACTGTTGCAAACATAAAAGCCATTATTTCTGACGAAGTAAACGCGCCTAAGGTAGAAGAAGCAGTAAATAATGTAAATTCTAAAGCAATTTTGATTAACATAGATCAGCGTGAAGGCTGGGAAAGTTATCAAGAGCTCTTTAAAAAAGAGGCATTTATTGGAGAAAGAGCAAACGCTGATGATCCTTCTTTTATTTTCTTTACTTCTGGAACAACCGGACCTCCAAAAATGGTACTTCACACTCAGGTGTCCTATCCACTTGCTCACAGAATTACCGGTGAATTTTGGTTAAACTTGACTCCTGAAGACATTCACTGGAATCTTTCTGATACTGGTTGGGCAAAAGCTGCGTGGTCAAGCTTTTTTGGACCTTGGAACATGGGAGCAACGGTATTTGCAAGATTAACTGGTAAAAAGTTTTCTCCCCAAACCATGATTGAAACTCTTAAAAAGTTTGAAATAACTACATTGTGTGCACCACCCACAGTGTATAGAATGCTTGTAAAAGAAGTACCAAAAGAAGAGCTCAACTTTCCAACAGTAAGGCACTTCGTTTCTGCAGGTGAGCCTCTTAATCCAGAAATTATTGACATATGGAAGGAAGCAACAGGTGAATACATTTATAATGGATACGGTCAGACCGAGACCGTTAACACAATTGCTATGTTCCGCTTTATTCCTATGAAAAAAGGAGCAATGGGGCTTCCAACCCCTGGTTTTGAAATAGACATCGTTGACGACGAGGGAAATCCTGTCAAACCTGGTGAAGACGGAAACATCGCAATAAAAGTTAAACCCAACAGACCTATTGGGCTTTTTGTTGAATACATCGGAGACGAAAAAGAAATGAAAGAAGCTTTTAGAGGTGATTGGTACTTTACAAGAGATAGAGGTTATAAAGATGAAGATGGATATTTCTGGTTCCTTGGAAGGGAGGACGACATTATTATAAGTTCTGGATACAGAATTTCTCCATTTGAAGTAGAAAGCGTTCTTCTCAAACACCCTGCTGTAAAAGAATCAGCTGTAGTTGCAAGCCCTGACGAAATAAGAGGTGAGGTCGTTAAGGCATTTATAGTATTAAAATCAGGATTTTCTCCTTCTGAAGAACTTAAAAAAGACATACAAGAATTCGTTAAAAAGGAAACAGCTCCTTATAAATATCCAAGAAAAATTGACTTCGTAGAAGAACTTCCAAAAACTATAAGTGGTAAAATAAAGAGAAAAGAACTTAAACTTAAAGAATTTGGGCTCTGGCCACCTAATAAGTAATTAAACAATAAACAAGTAATTTCAGGAGAACAAAAGGGGGGCTTTTAGCCCCCTTTTTTTATTTAAAAAAAAGTTTAAAAAAATAAAAAAAGGGAGCCTAAAAGGCTCCCTTTTCAAATTTTAAAAAGGCTTATTAACTTAACTGTTCATTTTTTTCAAAACATCTTTATAATAAAGATCAAAAACTATTGCAGTAGTTCTAAATGCAAGGTGAGCAAACTTAGAATAAAGAACTCCAAGGAATAAAATAAAAACTGCAACAAGATGTGCAAGATAAACTATAGAAGTAATGTTTTGAATAGCAGGAATGTTTCTTATAATTTCTATACCAAAACCTGTAAGTCCAATCACAAGAATAAGGTAAATTAAAAAGTTGTCTGGATAAGAAGTAGTTACACTCTTTTCTGCTTCTGCTTTGGTTCTACCAGCTTTTATACTAAAAACTCCAAAGAGAAGTAAAATACCTCCAATGTTACCAAGCCATTTTACTGGATGAAGAATTGGATTCCAAGGAGTATGAAATCCGAGAATGTCTGCCATCACGAAAACAATTGCAGTAGTAATAGCAAGAATAATAAATGCGTAGATTAACATCTTATGAGGTGCAGCTCTCCAGCTATTTGCATCACACTTAGTAAATCTGGTGTGAGCCATAATCTCTTTAAGAGCTGGAACTAAGTATTTTCCTAAAATAGTACACATACCATATCTATAAGCTTGAGGAATGTCGTAAGTATCAAGATAATTATTCCACATTCTACTTATTGCAGAGGCAAGAATAATAACTACGAATGCCGCAAGTGGAACGAATACCACATCAATCATTAATACCCTTGCTGGAAGGTGAAAAATTACAAGATCGTACTCAGGTCCACCATATGGGAAAGAATGCATATCAAAAAGATTGGGCATTCCGTGAAAAGTAGCAACCATTGCTAAAAAGATAAAAAATAGAGCAATGATAGGTAATACAAGTATTCCCCAGCTTTTATTGTAAAAAGTGTATAAGAACTTAAAAGGTACGGCTTCCCTTATAACAAGGAGCCTTAATGCACCAAGAACATCTCCTGGATTTGCCCCACGAGGACAATACTTACTACAATCTCCACACTGATGACAAAGCCACACAGCAGGATCATTAAGAAGCTTATCCTTAAATCCCCACTGAGCAAGTATCATTTGCTTTCTTGGAAATGGTGCTTCGTCTGAAGATAAAGGACACACCGTTGCACAAGTTGCACACTGGTAACACTTCTTTAAAGTCTCCCCACCTACTTCCTGTATTTCTTTTATTATGTTTAAATCTGGATCCACCTTCACTGGGACATTTGCCATGGTCGTCCTCCTCCTTACCATCCTTTGAATGGGTTTTCACCAAAGCCTTTTATTTCTTCTTCAAATTCTTTCAACTTATTAACTGCCTGGTCTATTTCGTCAATTGCAACGGTGTATATTGTAACTCTTTCCTGCTCTAATGCAAGCTGCTGAAGTGTTTCTGCAACATTTTCCATTCTTCTATTGGCAAGCTCACTTCCTTTTATAAAGTGACATTGATAATTTTCTCCGTACTTACATCCAAGAAGAATAATTCCATCGTATCCCTTACTCATAGAGTCTTTGATAAAAGCAACATTGACAGATCCAAGACACCTTACAGGTATAATTCTAAAGGATACAGGTATTGGCTTCTTCTGATAAGCTGCCATATCAAGAGCAGGAAGTGCGTCATTCTCACAAACGAATGCCATAAGTCTGTACTGCTCGTAACCCTGCTCTGGCATCTCCGTAGCTTTTATCATGTTACCAATCATGTCAACTGAGTAATCCTTAAAACTAATAATTCTCTGTGGACATGCACCAAAACAGGTTCCACACCTACGACATCTTGTAACGAATTGAATCGGAAATCCCTTTTCATCCTCGTTAAGTGCACCAAATGGACACTCCTCAGTACATCTCTTACACTGAGTACACATCTTGAGGTCAAACTCAGGATATGCATAATCCCAAGTTCTTGGATGTACTGCTCTACCCTCTTCTACTGCTACCAAGCACTGAATTGCTTTAAGTGCAGCTCCTCTTGCGTCCTCTATAGCCTGCTGAATAGTCATTGGCTGATGTACTGCACCTGCTGCGTAAATACCTGTTCTTCTACTCTCGTAAGGGAAACAAATAAAGTTTGAATCTGCGTATCCGTAAAAGAGTTCAAGTTCAGGTAATCCTGGACCCTGTCTGTATTCAAGATTAAGCACTGGTTCTTCAGCAGTAACAGGAACCATTCCTATAGCAAGAACAACCACATCAACTTCTATCTCAAGCTTCTCTCCAAGAAGTGTCTCGTCAACCACTACTTTTACTTTTCCGTTTTCACCTTCAGAAACCTCAACCACTTTTCCTTTTGTTAAAAATACTCCTGGATCGTCCTGAAGAGTTTTATAAAAGTTTTCAAAAATTCCCATTGTTCTCATGTGATCGTAAATTATGTAAGCCTTTGCCTCTGGATCTGCCTCTCTTATGTACTTTGCCTGTTTAAGAGATGCAAGACAACAAAAACCAGAACAATAAGGTAAGTGATTTTCGTCCCTTTGTCCAGCACACTGAATGAAAAGTACACTCTTTATAGGCTCTCCGTCAGAAGGTCTCTTAAGCTCTCCTTTCTTTGCCATCTCCTCAAACTGAACATTAGTAACCACATTCTTAATCTTTCCAAATCCAAGATGCTCAAGTTTACTTGCATCATATGGCTTAAATCCTGCAGCAAGAACAATAGCTCCAATCTTTTCCTCTACTTCCTTTCCAGCATGCTTAATCTTTACGGTGTAAAGACCAGGAGCTCCTGCAATGTTCGTAACTGTTGCCCCTTTGTAAACTTTTATTTTATCGTTAGATTCTACCTCCTTTATAAGTTCGTCAACTATAGGAGGAACAAGATTCTGATAAGGAGGATTTATCTCACAATGAGCCTTCATCTTTGCAACAAATCCACCAAGCTGTCTTTCCTTTTCAACAAGCACTACATCATATCCAGCTTTTGCAGATTCTATAGCTGCAGTAAGTCCTGCTACTCCTCCACCTATAACAAGAATCGTCTTTGAAATCTCTTCCTCTGGTTTGTAAGGTACAGGATGATTATAGCTTTGAAGCTTTGCAACTCCCATTCTTACATAGTCCTTAGCAAGTGCCATAAGCTCGTCTTTAAAACTTACACCCTCTGCAATCTCAGTAGAATCTTCAAGAATCTCTCCATTTTCACCTACTGGAAATCTGCTCCAAACAACCCCTTCTCTTAAACTTACTCTGTCAACTGCTACATTGTCAAAATTAAACACATCGTAGTTTACTCTCTGAGAACAAGCACAAATAACTACTCCATCAAGTTCGTCTTCTTTTATCTTGCTTTCTATGAATTCTCTTCCTTCCTTAGAACAAAGGAATTCTTTACTATATACAGCTGCAGCTCCCTGTTCGGTAGCTGCACTTTCAAGCTCTGAGATTTCTAAACGATCAGCTATATTACAAGAAGTACATATAAATACTCCTATTTTCTGCATCGTTTACCCCCTTATTATAGTTTGAATAGCTTTCAATGCTGCACCTGTTGCTGTCTCATTGGATGTCATAACATCAAGTGGCATCTTTGCACAACCACAACCAATTATTCCCTCTGTTGAAACGACGAATCCGTTTTCATCAGTCTGAAGTCCAGGAATAGAAACTCCTGCAATACTTGGCTGCATACCAAGAGCAAGAACTACCATATTTACTCTTTCGTTTACCTTCTTTCCAGAAAGCGTATCCTCTGCAGTTACTATAAGATCCTTTGTTTCAGGATCTTCTTCTACTTTTGCAACTTTACCCTTTATAAAGTTAATCCTTGCCTCTTCCTGAGCTCTTCTTAAGAACTTCTCGTATCTTCCTGGTGTTCTAAGATCTATGTAAAAGATGTATGCTTCTGCCTCTGGATCCTGCTCTGCAAGGTAAAGAGAATGCTTCAAAGATGCCAAACAACAAATGTAAGAACAGTAAGGCAAGTGATTTTCGTCACGAGATCCTGCACACTGCACAAATGCAACCTTCTTTGGAAAAGTCTTGTCAGATGGTCTTAAAATTTTTCCTCCGGTTGGTCCCCAAGGAGAAGCAAGTCTCTCCATCTGCATATTAGTAATAACATTTTCGTACTTTCCATATCCTAAGTTGTCAAGCTTGGTTGCATCGTATGGTTTCCATCCTGTTGCCCAAATTATTGCTCCTACCTCAAACTCAAGATTTTCCTCTTTCATGTCAGGATCAATTGCATTATACTTACAAGCTGCCATAATTCTGTCAAGATCTCCTGGAGCAAGAGCATCTTTGTCAAGTACATACTTCATTGGAAAAGATACTGGATAAGGAAGATAAATTGCTTTAGTTTTTCCTATTCCAAAGTCACTTTCTCTTTCTCCCTGACATACCTTCTCACATTCTCCACAAGCAGTACAATTGTCGTTTACATATCTCGGACGAATCTTTACTTTAACTTTGTAGTTTCCAGGACTACCAGATATTTCAGTAACTTCTGCCATAGTATAAACTTTAATCCTCGGATTAGTCTTAATTCTTCTGTAATTAATTTCCAGTCCACACGCTGGTGGACAAAGTTTTGGGAAATAGTACCTAAGTTGAGCAACCCTACCACCCAAGCTTGGCTCTTTTTCAACCAAAATTACTTCGTAACCGGTTTCAGCAGCCTCAACGGCTGCAGTTATACCACTTATTCCTCCTCCCACAACCAATATAGGTAACGCCATAATCCCCTCCTAAAAAACACTTTTTCAGAATAAACCCCCTTATCATTAAGGGAGTTTACTCTGAAAAAATAAAAAAAGAGGGGGCTAAAAGCCCCCTCCATTTATCTTAAACTAATCTTTACGGACCAAGTGGATCAGGAATAATCTGTACATATGGATAAGTCTCTAAGGTCCACTGCTTGCTCTCAGGATCCCATCTGGAAAGAGTGAAGCATCTCCATTCGTCGTCCTTAAGCTCAGGGAAGTCTGCTCTGTAGTAGTATCCAGGATATCTGGTCTCCTCACGGAAGAGAATGTGTAAGAGGTGTGCCTCTGCAGTCCATACACGATGCCTGTTCTCCCATGCTCTCATAAGCTCGTGGAGGTCTCTTGCTGCTGCGAGCTCCATATCTTCTTTGAGCATCTTCAAGAGTTCAAGTCCTCTCTCAAGCATGACCTTGTTGGTCTTGTAGTAGGTAGAGCATCCTGCAACATACTCGTCCATGAGCTTCATAAGTCTTTCCTGAATGTGACGAGGAATGAGGTAGTTGGGGTTTACCTCATAGTGGGTTGTAGCATTCTTGTACTGTTCAAATCTATACCAAGGACCATAAATCTCCTGCTTGAGTTCATCTGGAGTCTCTTTGATAGCAGGAGTATAGTCCTTATTGTCAAGACAGAACTTAACCATTGCCTTTGCTGCAATTCTTCCCTCAACATGGGATCCAGAGGAGAACTTGTGTCCAGATGCACCTACGGTGTCACCTGCGCAGAAGAGTCCCTTTACAGTGGTCATTCTGTTGTAAAGTCCAATCTCCTTCCAAGGCTCTTTGTACTCCTCAGGTACCCAGTCCTCATCAGGTCCACATACCCATGCACCTGCACATCCTGCGTGAGATCCAAGGAGATATGGCTCAGTAGGCATAATCTCGGATGGCATCTTTTCAGGCTCAATGTTCAAGCATGCCCAAAGTCCTGCCTGAGTTACACACATGTCAAGGAAGTCTTCCCATGCCTCTGCAATAAGCTTCTTAAACTCTTTCTTGTCCATGTTCTTTGCTGCTTCCTGAAGTGCCCATTCGGTGTGGATGTAGATTGGTCCTCTACCAGCCTCCATCTCAATAAGCATTGCATGGTTTCTCAAGCAGGTTCCAATTACGGATGCTTCGCTATAAGGAGCAAACTTCTTGAGCTCGTCCTTGTGCTTCTGGATGTAATCCTCACCAAATGCATTGCTTGCCCTTGCTTTAAAGAGCAAGAACCATGCTCCAACTGGTCCATAACCATCCTTAAAACGAGCAGGTATAAATCTGTTCTCCATAAGAACGAGCTTTGCTCCAGTCATTGCACACATTGCGTATCCAGTACCAGGGTTCCATACTGGATACCATGCTCTTCCCTTACCCTCTCCAATGGACCTTGGACGGAAAATGTTAACTGCTCCACCAGTGGAGAGGAGTGTTGCATTTGCCTTTATGATGAAAATCTTGTTTTCTCTGACGGAGAATCCAACTGCTCCTGCACAACGATTTGGCTCATTTGCGTCAAGAAGAGGTCTTACGATGAAGCACCTTTCAATAATCTCTGCCTTGTCATAGTTCATAAGAGCATTCTTTGCTGCTTCTGCAACGATTACCTTGTAAGACTCTCCGTTAATCATGATCTGCCAACGACCAGATCTTACTGGCTGTGCACCACCCTTAAGAGTAAGTCCCTTTGCTTTTGCCTCTGCTCCATCAAGGGTCTTACCAGTGTTAGGATCCTTCTTCCAAATTGGAAGTCCCCACTCCTCAAAGCAGTGGACTGTATCGTCAACATGACGACCAACATCAAAAATAAGGTCCTCACGAACAATTCCCATTAAGTCACAACGAACCATTCTTACATAGTCATCAGGCTTGTTCTCACCAATATAGGTGTTAATAGCAGAAAGTCCCATTGCTACTGCACCAGACCTCTCCATTGCAGCCTTATCGCAAAGGAGAATCCTTAAACCATGTGGCTTTGCCCACTGTACAGCCTCTACTGCTGCTCCGCAGGCTGCCATTCCACCACCTACGATAAGTATGTCTGTCTCCTTCTCTACGATCTCAGGCTCTGCACAAGGAAGCCCTGCATTGTAACTCCAAATCTTAGGCATAGTGCCACCTCCTTTTAAAATTTTTTGTTTTCATGTTTAAATTAATAAGTTGCAGTTTTTCCAAGAGCTGCAACCTCAAACTTCTTGTTAAGTACGCTTTCAGGCTTTGCTGGCTCTTTTCCATCAGCTGCCTCAGTAAAGAGCTGATTGTTTCCAATTAAAGATGGATCTGGCTCTGGCTTTCCAAGTGTAGGATCTGCAGAACCTTCGGGTGTAGTTCTAATTGGGAACTTAAATCTGAGTACTACACCATTCCTAAACTTAATGGTCCACATAATGTCTGTAGTTCCACGCATTGGCTGACAAGTTCCATTAAGTGGTGCAAAGTCTGCATAGTGTCTAATAGAAATTGCTCCCTGTGGACAGCTCTTTACACAGCTGTAACACTCCCAACACTGATCAGGCTCCTGGTTGTAAGCCTTCATTGCATCAGGATCCAAAATCATAAGGTCGTTAGGACAAATGTACATGCAAACTGTCCTGTCTCCACCCTTACATCCGTCACACTTCTCAGGGTTTACATAGCTGGGCATAGCCAACCTCCTTTTTTGGTTTTTATTGTTCCAATTCTTCCATTTTTCTTAAAGTCAGATATTTTTATAAATTTTTTCACTATTTTGTCAACTTCCATTTTCTAAAGTAGTTGGAGTTTAATAAGTAATATCTTTTTTTCTCCTCTTTTTTCTCTGTTAATCTCATTTTTTCGCTCATTTACTCTTTAAAATAAAAAAGGGGGCTTTAAGCCCCCTCTTTTATTTACTTTAGTCTGTTTCAATATCAGGTGCAGGTAAAAACTCTGCCTCTTTTGCAGCAGCCTCTTTAATTTCGTCAATCTTTTCAAGAACTGCCTTTACAACCTCTTCTCCAAGGGACTTCTTCTCAACGATAGCGTCAAAAAGTGCCCTCTTAAAGGCTACTGGAGTGTCAGTAATACAAGAACGAGAGTCAA
>JAADEG010000018.1 GCA_013153525.1 Thermodesulfobacteriota bacterium | reverse complement strand
TGGAAACCCACTCTGGTAGGGACATTTACATTGAAAAGAAACTCCTGCATACACTGTTTAACATCTTTATAATCTAGTCCGTCGTATCTTACGAAGGGGGCAAGAAGGGTGTCAAAATTGGAAAACGCTTGAGCACCGGCAGATTCTCCTTGAAGTGTGTAAAAAAAGTTTACTATTTGACCAAGGGCACTTCTAAAGTGCTTGGCAGGCTTACTTTCTACCTTACCAGGAACTCCACCAAATCCCTTTAAAAGCAGGTCGTAAAGATCCCAACCAACGCAATAAGCTGAAAGAAGCCCCAAGTCGTGTATGTGAAAGTCTCCTTCTTTGTGTGCCCTAGCAACTTCTATTGGATAAAGTTTTTCTAGCCAGTACCTTGCAACGATTGAAGAGGATACATGAAAGTTAAGTCCCTGCAAAGAAAAACTCATGTTTGAATTTTCTTTAACTCTCCAGTCCTCGTTCCCCAGGTACTCCTCGATAAGATTTATACCGTCAACCAAGGCTTTACCGATCTCTCGAGCCTGACGGCGTTTTTCACGATAAAGAATGTAAGCCTTGGCAACTTCTGGATACCCTTGCTCCATTAAAGTTTTTTCTATTATGTCTTGAATAGTCTCAACATGTGGAATGTCTCCCTTTTTGAAGTAATGTCTGTAAAGCTGGACTGCTACGGCATCTGCAATTCTTTCAGCATCCTCTCTACCACCCTTTTGGGTCGCCTTCATAGCCTTGTGAACGGCACGGATTATCCTAAACCTAGAAAACGGAACGACTCTTCCATTTCTCTTTCTAACTAAAGGCTCCATGCTTTTCCTCCCCCTTCTAAAACTACAATATGTAGTATGGAACTGTATATTGAAACCACTACATTTTGGTCTAATACAAGTTTATAACCGTTTTCCAGAGTGTCAAGGGGAAAAATTAAAGAGTAAGCAACTTGGGTTGTAAAAAGCTGAAGGTGTGTTAATTTTTAAAAAAATTTTAAAGGAGTACTTTTTATGTTCGAAGGACTCAGTGAAAGGCTGGAACAGGCTTTAGGGAAGTTTAAAGAAAAGGGAAAACTTAGTGAAGACGACATAAAAAAGGGATTAAGGGAAATAAAACTCGCGCTCTTAGAGGCTGATGTCAACTATCGAGTAGTTAAAAATTTTATAAAGAGAATCGAAGAAAGGGCTTTGTCTTCAGAAGTAATAGAGAGTCTTACTCCGTTTCAACAATTAGTTAAAATCGTTTACGAAGAGTTAGTCAATACTTTAGGGGGCGAGGCAAAAGGACTCGACCTAGGAGGACCAAGACCTGCTAAAATACTTCTTGCAGGTCTTCAAGGATCTGGTAAAACCACTACTGCTGCTAAACTGGCTTTATTTCTCAAAAAGAAAGGGCACAGACCTCTTCTAGTTTCTGCTGATGTTTACAGACCTGCAGCTATAGATCAGTTGGAGGTACTTGCAAAAAAGATCGATGTTCCTTTTTACAAAGCAGATCCAAAGGACAAACCCGTTAACATAGTAAAAAATGCCATAGACATGGCAAAAGATCAGGGTCGAGACATAGTTATCATTGACACGGCTGGTCGTCTTCACATAGACGAAGATTTGATGAACGAATTGGTAGAGCTTAAGCAGACCTTCAATCCCTCAGAGGTACTTCTAGTAGCAGATGCAATGATGGGACAAGACGCCGTAAATGTAGCAAAAACATTTAACGATAGAGTTGGAGTAACGGGAATAGTCCTTACTAAAGTGGAAGGTGACGCAAGAGGAGGTGCAGCTCTTTCTATAAAAGAGATCACAGGTTGTCCTATTAAATTTCTCGGAGTTGGTGAAAAGGTAGATGCCCTAGAGGTTTTTTATCCAGAGAGACTTGCCAGTAGAATCCTTGGAATGGGAGACATCTTGACGCTAATTGAAAAGGCTCAAGAGGCATTTGATCTTAAAAAGGCAAAAGAGCTAGAGAAAAAGATAAAAAAGCTTCAGTTTGACCTGGAAGACCTAAGGGAACAGTTGAGACAAATGAGAAAACTAGGATCTGTTAGAGAAATTCTGGAATTTTTGCCTGGCGTTGGGAAAAAATTAAGTCAGTTTGACTTTGACGAAAAAGAACTCGTAAAAATGGAAGCAATAATAAATTCTATGACCATTCAAGAAAGAAGAAATCCCAAAATTATAAATGCTAGTAGAAAACGAAGAATAGCAAAGGGAAGCGGTACTACGGTTCAGGATGTTAATAAGCTACTTAGAAGTTACGAAGAGATGAAGAAGCTGTTAAAACACATGAGAACCCCTGGCAGGATGCAGAATTTCTTAAGAAGAATGTTTGGAATGTAAAGTTATTTTACAAAAAATTACATTGTCAAAATTAAAAGAGGTGTTAAAATAGAGAAGCCAAAAAATTTTTTTAAGGAGGGAGAGCGCAGTGCCTGTAAGGATTAGGTTGATGAGATTTGGAAGAAAAAAGAGACCATTTTACAGAGTGGTAGCAGCTGATTCAAGATCTCCGAGAGATGGAAAGTTTTTGGAGGTTTTGGGTTATTATGATCCATTAAAAGATCCCTTTGAATTTAAAGTAGATGTAGATAAAGTTAAAAAGTGGATTGATCGTGGAGCTGAGCCCACTGAGACAGTGCGAGCTCTTTTGAGAAAGATAGGGATAAAAGTGAATAGAAAGGCTTAAAGAACTTCCACAAGGAGGTAGTGATGAGCAAGTTAAAGGACTTGGTAGAACACATTGCAAAGGTGCTCGTTGACAATCCTGATGCCGTACAGATTAACGAGATTGAGGGAGAACAAACCTCTGTAATCGAATTAAAAGTTGCCAAGGAAGACCTTGGAAAAATAATAGGAAAAGAAGGAAGAACTGCTAAGGCTATAAGAACTATTTTAGGAGCTGCTGGTAGCAAGCTCCGTAAAAGGGTCGTTCTTGAAATAATAGAGTAGTGCTCGTCCCTATTGGCAAAATACTTGGAACTCACGGACTAAAGGGAGAGGTTAAGTTCTCTCCCTTTAGTCTTGATTTTGACTTTTTGTTTGCTATTCAAAGATTCTATCTCTCTAAAAAGGGAGATAGATTTTTTGAAGTAGAGTCCCTTAGACAAGGTCCTGGTTTTAATGTTTTTCTCATCAAATTTAAAGGTGTAAATTACGAAGAAGCTCAATCGTTGAAGAACTTAATTTTATACATAGATACCAAAGATCTTCCTCAACCTGAAGAGGGAGAATTTTACTATTATCAAGTATTAGGTGCGCTCGTGATAGACGAAAAATCTGGCAAGATTTGGGGAAAAGTAAAAGAGATCATGCCCGTGGGAGAATACGACCTTTTTTTGGTAGAAAGTGATAGTGGTAGTTTTTACATTCCTTTGGTTGAGGAATTCGTAAAAGACATTAACCTTTTGGAAAAAAAGATTCTAGTAAGATCAATTGAAGACCTTTTCAAAGTCCAGGTGAGTAAAAATGAAGTTTAGCGTGATAACTATTTTTCCTGAGTACTTTGAATCACCTTTAAAAGTTGGACTTCTTGGAAAGGCTATTCAAAAGGGGCTAATAGAAGTAGAGGTTTTAAATCTTAGAGACTTTGCAGAAGGAAAGCACAGGGTAGTTGACGACGAGCCTTATGGTGGTGGCGAAGGGATGGTATTTAAGCCTGAACCCCTTGCAAAAGCCATTGAAAGCATTAAGAAGGCGAGTAAAAACGCATGGGTTATTAATCTATCTCCTCAAGGAGATCTTTTAAATCAAGAATTGGTAGAAAGGTTGAGTAAAAAAAAACACCTGGTACTTATATGTGGGAGATACGAGGGAATTGATGAAAGGATAAGGCAAAAGTTTGTCGATCAAGAAATCTCCATAGGTGACTATGTAGTCTTTGGAGGAGAAGTAGCAAGCTTAACAATAATAGAAGCCGTTTCAAGGCTTATTCCAGGGGTGGTAGGTCGTAAGGATTCGGTTGAAAAGGAATCTTTCTCCTCCGGTTTGTTAAAGTATCCTTGCTACACTAGACCCAGGGAATTTATGGGGGAAAAAGTTCCCGAGGTTTTGCTAAGCGGAAATCACAAAAAAATAGAAGAGTATCGCTTCAGAGTTTCCTTAGAGGTCACCTTGAGGAAAAGACCGGAGCTTCTAAAAAGATATCCCCTAAAGGAGGAACAACGAAAAATCGTAAACGATGTTCTCTCAAGACAAAAACTTTATCTTTTTCTTTTGCACTATCCAGTGTATAATAAAAGAAAAGAAGTTATAGCCTCTGCCACTGCAAACATGGATCTTCACGATCTCGCAAGACTTGCTAGAACATACGACCTTAGAGGAGTTTTTATAATCCAACCCCTTGAAGATCAAAGAAGTTTGATAGAAGAATTAAAAAATTATTGGATCAATGGATTCGGAGCAAATTACAACCCTTTAAGGAAAGAGGCTATAAAACTTATAAGCGTCTTTGAAAATCTGGAACAGGCAATAAAAGAAGTAGAAAAAAGGGAAGGGAAAAAACCAGTTTTACTAGGCACAGACGCTTCTCCTAAAAGGCAATACACGAGTATAGAAAAAGTAAGAGAACTTCTTTGGGAAAGTCCAATAGCTCTTGTTCTTGGAACTGCGTGGGGACTGTGTGAAGAGGTGTTAAGTGAGTGTGATTACTTTTTAGAACCTCTTTGGGGGAGGCTCGATTCCTATAATCACCTTTCGGTGAGGTCTGCAGCAGCTATTTATTTAGAGAAATTGTTAGGTATTTACTGTTTTTACAAGAAAAACTAGTGCAAAAATTTCAAAAAGATTTATAATAGCCTGGGTCTTTATTTTTTAATTTAAAATTTTAAAAAATCTTGGTTTTATGAAACTTAGCCACAAGTTAGTAATCTCAGCATTAATAGCACACTTAATATTAATAGGGATATTTTCTATAATTTTTCCGTTTTACTTTTCTAGATGTTTAAAAACACATTACTTCGGACACTTAAGAGAAAAGTCAAAGGTAATATTCCTTGCTATATACGAAGGACTTAAAAAGGGATGGACAGGAAAAGACATAGAAGAGCTTTTAAAAAGTTACAAAAAAGAAGGCATAAAAGTTACCATTTACAATTTAAAGTTTTTACAAAAACACCCTGATCTCGCAAAGAAACTCAGTTTACGCAAAGAGCTAATGCTCACTAATAAGCCTTACATTTTCAGGTACTTTTACGCTTTGTCTGCTCAGTCAAGGTGTCTTAAGTGCCATTCAGGAATCAATAGAGGAGATCTGTTAGGTGCTCTTGAAGTAGATGTAAGTTACTTTAAGGAGGTAGTATTCGTAAGAAAGGTGGTTTTGTTTTTTCTAGCTATTGTTGCCTTGTTTTTACTGATAGAAACTTATGTTATAGGTTATCTACAGAGCAAAAAAATAACGGACTCTTTGTTAAAACTTAAAGAGGACATAGAAAATTCTAGAACCTTTACGGAACTTATCCTTGCAGAAAGGGCTTTAGACACCATTAAAACGGGAATTACGGAGATAGACGCGCTTTACGAAGAGTGGAAGCGGATTTTTGAGAAGCTAAAGGACTTAGCCGTTGACAAAGAGATCCTTCAACTGGAGATAAAACTGCTCGAGAAGATAATTCTTACCTCAGAATTTATAAGGGATTGGAAGTTTTACATAAAAAATCTTATAAAACAAATTTACGAAATTGTTGAAATCTCCGTAGTGTTTACCCTTTTCTTTATAGAAAAAGAGGTCTACGATGTAGAGGTTTTTTGGATAAAAAAGCCTTCTGACGAGTTTAAAAAGTATGTAGAAGACACTATACGATACGAAGCGAGAAAAAAGTTTGAACTTAGCGTTTTAAACTTCAATCACCACATAATTTACGATAGAGAAAGTTTTAAAAAGAAAGAGGAAGAAGGGCTTTACTTCAAGACTAAAAGCATAATTCTTGAAACACCTCGAATAGGGGGTATAACAGGGGTTGGATATAGTTACGACGAGCTATTAACCACTAAAGAAGTTGCTTTAGAGGCAATTTTGACCTCCCTTTTGAATGTCATAGGCTCAGTAAAAGCCATAAACAAACACATGAAAGAGGTAGAGTATTACGCTACCAGAGATCCTCTCACGGGTCTTTACAATCACAGAGTGTTTTGGGAGCTCATACAATACGAAATAGAAAGGGCAAAGAGGTACAACTACAAGTTTTCTTTAATGGTCATTGACATAGACAACTTTAAACTCATAAACGATACCTATGGACATACCTTTGGAGACAAGTTTTTACAAGAAGTTGCTAGAATTTTAAAAGACAGCGTAAGAAAGGGTGACATAATAGCAAGGTATGGTGGGGACGAATTCGTAATAATTCTTCCCATGGCTAATCAGGAGCAGGCATACTCTATTGCTTTGAGAATAAGAGATAACTTTAATAACTTTTACCTAGCAGCGAGTGACGGAAGAAGGGTAAGAGTCACCGTTTCAATTGGTATTGCAGTTTTTCCTGACCACGCAAAAACAGCTAAAGAGCTTTTTATGATTGCAGACACATTGCTTTTTAAGGCTAAAAAAGAAGGAAAAAATAGAATCGTTGTCTCCTCCCCAGAAGACATAATTGCAGTACAAAAGGAAATAGCAGAGATGAACTTCTTGGTTCAATCTGCACTTGCAGAGAATCGTATAATTCCATACTTTCAGCCCATTTTCGATGTTAAGACTAACGAAGTGTTTGCTTACGAGGTTTTAATGCGAATTGAAACAGACGAAGACACCATTCCTGCAGCCAAGTTTATAGCACACGCTGAAACATTAGGACTCATTTATAAAATGGATCAAATCCTTATGGAAAAGGCACTTTCCTATGCAAAGGAAAAAAGCTATAAAGGATACTTATTTTTTAACCTTTCTCCAAAGGTAATAATAGTTCAGGAATTCGTAACGAACCTGCTAGAATTAGTTAAAAAGTACGATTTTCCTCCAAGTCGAATAATTTTTGAAATAACCGAAAGAGAAACGGTTAGAAACATAAAACTTTTGGAAGACTTTATTAGGCGGTTACAAGCCTATGGATTTAAGTTTTGCATTGACGACTTTGGTGCAGGTTTTGCGTCTTATCAGTACATAAAACACTTTTTCGTGGACTTCGTAAAAATAGAGGGTGAATTTATTTTAGGATTAGAAAAGGATTCAAGAATAGACAGGGCTGTCGTAGAAAGTGTGGTAGCTTTTTGTAAAAGTTTAGGGATCAAAATGGTAGCAGAGTTCGTGGAAACTCAAAAGATTCTTGACATTATAAAAGAATTAGGCATAGAATACGCCCAGGGATATTACTTAGGAAAACCAAAGTCTGAAATTCTGAACAATTAACTTCACTTTTGCATTAAAACTTTTTTTATAAAAACTTCTACTAAAGACTGATCCAACTTGCCTGCCTTTGCCTCTTGTCGTAATATGTCAACGGCTTTTTCTATAGGAAAAGCCTTTTTATACGGTCTATCTGCTGCTGTTAAAGCGTCAAATATGTCACAAATCGCCAAAATTCTACTTTGGAATAAAATTTCGTCATTTTTTCGTCCGTTAGGGTACCCCGTACCATCAAGCTTTTCGTGATGTTGACGAACAATGATTCTTAAGTTTTTCATGTTTTCTGGAAAAGGGATTTGTTCTAAAATTCTGTAACTTTCTAAAGGATGTTTTTTTATCTCTTTCCACTCGTGAGGTAACAAGTTCCCTCTAGGTATTAAAAGTGCGTTAAGTTCCTCTTCGTCTAACAAGTAGAATTTCTCTCCGTCTATTTCAAAGGACATTTCTGAGAGACTCTTTAAAAATTCCCTATCTTGATCAGAAAGATATCCAGAGGTATTTATTTTAACTAATTTATCGTAAACTTCTTTGATATCTGGAAAGTCGTGTGGAAGTTTATTCAACTTTTTCATCAGCTTTAACTTAAGATATACTACTTCTATTCGTTGAGGAGACACCTTGGTTGCCTTATTTAAAACACTTTCTTTTACTCCTATTTTACCAACATCGTGTAAAAGTGCTGCGTAATAAATCTCTCTTAGCTGTTCTTTAGTAAATTTAAAGTTTGGAAAGAGCTCTTCGTCTTCGTTTACGGCTTTTGCTAAAGCCCAAGCGTATTGTGCCGTTCGCCTAGAATGACCTGCTGTACAAGGATCTCTTGAATCTATAGCTGTTGCAAGAGAGACCATAACTGCTTCTAACATCTTTTGAACTTCTAAAAAGTGTACAGAATTAGCTATTGCTATTGCTCCAAAGGTTGCTATGGTAGTTATACTTTTTAAGTGAAGAGAGGTGAAAGGCGAAGTTCCAGCTAAAAACAATCCACCTAAAACTTTATCAGAAAAATAAAGAGGAACACCTAAAAACGAAATAATTTGAGG
>JAADEG010000026.1 GCA_013153525.1 Thermodesulfobacteriota bacterium | reverse complement strand
TCTGCACAATCTTCTACATAAAGCCATTCCCTAACATTTAATCCCTTTCCGTAAACAGGAACTTCTTCGTTTTGTAAAGCTTTTACGATAACTACTGGTATGAGTTTTTCAGGGTACTGCCAGGGTCCGTAATTATTGCTTGGTCTAACCGTGATCACTGGGAGTCCGTAAGTTCTAAAGTAAGCTCTTCCAAGCATGTCTGCACTTGCCTTACTCACAGAATATGGAGAATTCGGATTCAAAGGCGTTTCTTCAGTAAACTTGCCAGTTTCTCCAAGTTCTCCATAAACCTCGTCTGTAGATATGTTTACGAACTTTTTAATTTCGTACTTTTTTGCTGTATCCAGAAGAACATGAGTTCCAAGTACATTTGAGCTCAAAAATTCTTCTGGATCAAGTATGCTCCTATCTACATGAGACTCTGCTGCAAAGTGTACCACACAATCAGGTTTTTCCTTTTCAAATATGTAATCAATAAAATCCCTATTTCTTATGTCACACTTGTAAAATGTTATATCTTTTTGTACTTCTTTTAATCTTTCCAGATCTCCTGCATAAGTAAGTTTGTCTATAACAACGGTTTTAAATCCCTTTTTAACTGCCTGCCTAACGAACTCACTTCCAATAAATCCAGCTCCTCCAGTAACGAGTAATTTCATTTTTCCTCCTCGTAAATAAAATTATTATCAGCATCTTTTAAAAATGGAGCATTTTTGTCTTTTTCTGAAAGAATGGGATCTCTAACAGGCCAAATAATCCTAATTTCAGGATCGTCCCATCTTATGCTTCTGTCGTGCTCAGGACTGTATTCAGCACCAGATACCTTGTACAAAAGTTCTGTATCGTCTTCAAGAGCAACAACTCCATGAGCAAATCCAGGTGGAATCCAAAGCATGTACTTGTTTTCTTCAGAAAGTATCACTCCTACCCACTTCCCATACCAGGGAGAACCTTTTCTTATGTCAACTGCTACATCAAACACCATTCCTCTTACTACCCGAATGAGCTTTCCTTGTGCCTTTGGTTCAAGCTGATAATGAAGCCCCCTTAAAACTCCTTTCTTTGACCTTGAATGGTTGTCCTGTACCCAATCTCCTTTTATACCAAACCTTTCAAAGTCGCTCTTTTTAAAAGTTTCCATAAAAAATCCTCTTTCGTCTCCAAAAACCTTTGGAATGACGAGCACTACATCAGGAATTGCCAATCTTTTAAATTCAAAAGGCATTTTTTACCTCCCTCAACCTTGCGAAAACTCACACATGTTTAAAATACCAAAGTTTTTGCTAATTTTCAACAAAAACTAAAACAATAATGTAAAAAATTCTTCCCAATAAGTGTCGTTAGTAAAGCTTAGTTGATCGTATAAACTTTTATACTGTTGATAAACAGAAAAATTAGGTAACCATATACTTAATCCGTAAGCATTGGCTACACTTCCTCCTGTATTTACATTAGCTATTACTGTAGCGTTAATAGCTCTCATTAAGTTACTCGCCAATGCACTGTAAGCTAAAAAGTTTTGAGAAATTAACAAAGCAAAATCGTACAAATCCACATAAGAATCTTTAGAGGTGATAGTGTCTTCTGCTAAGTCGTTAAATCTTTGCACATTTGCTACTACTTTAGTTAGTATTGTACTCTTAAGGGTTCCTGTTGTATCGTTTTTTAAGTCCGTAATAAGTGTTTTAGAAAGTGCGTTTAAAGAAGAAATTACGCTACTTAAAGTGTCTAACTTTACAGCTGACAAAGTGGCTTCGTCTCCTACATTATATACACTACCAAAGTTTTGAACCATACTTTTAGCAAGTGCTTCAGCATCTATACTTGGATTTTGCTTTAAGTACAAAAGCATTTTATCATAAGGCCAACCGTTTCCTGGTTCTGTATTCTCAGAAGCTACTAAGTACTCTGCAGTATCCCTTATTTCGTATCCAACTTCTATCATGTTCATTAAACACGCATCCATTCCTATTACATCTATTTT
Organism: Thermodesulfobacteriota bacterium; assembly: GCA_013153525.1. Lineage (GTDB taxonomy): Bacteria > Desulfobacterota > Thermodesulfobacteria > Thermodesulfobacteriales > Thermodesulfobacteriaceae > Thermodesulfobacterium. The sequence goes on along the minus strand of JAADEG010000026.1, from coordinate 28,351 downwards.
TTTACCTATGTAATTTTTAATAGCAGAAAGTGCGTAATTTAATTCTGGAATGGAAAGGGACGAATCTCCAGAAGTTACATCCGTGCAGATGTCTCTTCTTATTCCGGTAATCGTAATAGCTCTTTTAAATCCTTTACCATGATTCCACAAAATTAACAGGTAATGATCTGCAGGAAAGTTTTTTACTCCCCACTTTCCAAAGTCTATTAATGTCTGAGGATCTCCCATGTTTAATTCTTTAAGGTTTTCAAGAAGTACTTTCTCATTTGGATTGATAAAGTATCTTTTTACTCCGTTTGATCCATAAGTGTCAACCTGAGTAACTATTGCTACATTTCTACTGGATCCAACTTGTATCATCTCGTTAAGGTCCAAATCTGTATAACTACTTAAACTGTTATCTCCGTCCATATAAATTAAAACCGTCCACTTAGCTTTTAAGTATATCGGAGAAACGACTTTCGCGGTGTGAACCCCTACATTACTACAATAAGTATCGTAAATAACATAATACCTTCCAGCGTATCCTTCTTTTAAAAGATCAAAATCCGAATCTCCAGAATATAAAGTAATACTATCACTCTGTTTTTTACTTGATACGCTCGTTAGAAACATGTCACTTTCGTCAAGTTTAGTATCTCTGGAAAGGTAAATGTCAACCTCGTAAGTATTCGTAGAACAATAAGGCTTTACCTTCCACTTAAAAGTTATTTGAGTAGTATTTGAATCTATAAGTTGAGGATAAACCCCTCCGTCAATCGTAAAAACTTTAAAAGCTGAGTTACTTACGCTTTCTTCTTTTTTGTTTAAAACGCAAGAAGTTAAAATAAAAATAATAAAAAGTAAACCACTAAAAATAAACCACCAATTTTTATTGATCAATTTTTTACCACCAAAAAGTAAAAAACTAAGAAGAAGTGTTTTTAAGAAGATACAGCCTTGAGGTTGCCTTATTTGCCCACTCTGAATTAGGAGCAAGATAAATTACAGAACGCCACAGTTCTTCAGCAAGTTGTTTGTTTCCTTCTCTAAAAAATACTTCACCAAGGTAATACCTTGCTTCACAAAAGTTTTCGTCTATTTTTATTGCTTGTTTAAAGTAAAACTTAGCTGCGTCAAGCTCCCCCTTATTTAGATGGATTAATCCAAGATATACTAAAACCTTAGGATACCTTGGATTTTCCTGATAAGCTTTTAATAATGTATCCAGTGCCTTTTTTTCTTGTCCAAGTTTGTAATAAGCCCATCCCATGTTAGTTAAAGCTAAGTAAGAATTAAGATAACATGGATTTGAAAGAGCTTTTTGAAAACACTTTATAGCCTCTTCGTAACGATGCTCAAGCATTCTTAAAGCTCCAAGATTCGTATAAGCCTCTGAAAATGTTGGTTTTAAAGCAATTGCTTTTTTAAAAGCCTTTTCTGCTTTGTCGTATTCGTACTTCCCCATGTAGGCAAGTCCCAAAAGATTGTAAAGCTCTGGATCGTTAGAATTGGTTTTTAACGCAAGTTTTAACTCTTTTAAAGCTTGGGTGTATTGATTTTGCTTTATCAATAACTCAGCAAGTTGTTTGTGAATTCCTACATCCGTATTCTTAAAATTAGTAGAAGCTCCACATCCAAAAAGAAACCCTATCAAAAGAAAAAAACACAAAAATTTTAATCCTTTTTTATAAACTTTTGCAAAACTTTTCATTTTTTTAGCCTTTTACGAATTTTAAATAAACCTTCCTCGTTCTTGGTCCATCGTATTCTGCAAAAAAAATTCTCTGCCAGGTTCCAAGAAGAGGTCTCCCTTTTTCCACTATTAACACGAGCGAAGGTCCAGTAAGAGACGACTTCACATGCCCTGGAGAATTCCCTTCAAGATGTTCGTAATCCAGTCCTTCAGGTGCAAGCCTATCGTAAACCATTAATATGTCTCTTTTAACAGCTGGATCTGCTCCTTCATTTATAATTATACCTGCTGTAGTATGAGGAACATAAAGAACGCATATCCCGTCTTCATTCGGAAGACGCTTTATAACTTCGTCCGTAATGTCAACGAGTTCGGTCTTTCTTGATGTCTTTACAGTAATCACTTCTAAATCCATATCTTTCTATCTTAAAAAAAAGAATAAAAAAGTCAAGGGTTAAACATTTTGTTTTTTAAAAAACCTGAGGTATATTTAATTTTAAAAATTTTTGAGATATTCGGAAGAGAAGATGAAAGAAGTAAAAAACATAAAAGAAATGCAAAAATTGGCTGAAGAGTGGAGAAAAGAAGGAATTAAAATTGGATTCGTTCCCACTATGGGTTTTTTGCACGAAGGACACCTTAGTTTAGTAAGAATTGCAAAAAAACTTGCTCAAAAAGTAGTCGTAAGTATATTCGTTAATCCTTTGCAATTCGGTCCTCAGGAGGACTTTAGAGACTATCCAAGAGACATAGAAAGAGACAAAAAACTCCTTGAAGCAGAAGAAGTTGATGTAGTATTTATTCCAGAAGCAGAAGAAATGTATCCACAAGGATTTCAAACCTATGTAGAAGTAACTGAACTTACAAAAGGTCTTTGCGGTGCTTTTAGACCAGGGCACTTTAAAGGCGTAACCACTGTGGTACTTAAACTTTTTAACATAGTTAAACCTCACATCGCGGTATTCGGTGAAAAGGATTACCAACAACTTATGGTCATAAAAAGAATGGTAAAAGACCTCAACCTTGACATAGAAATCGTCGGAGCTCCAATAGTTAGAGAAAAAGACGGTCTTGCAATGAGTTCAAGAAATACATACCTCTCAGAAGAAGAAAGAAAGTCAGCTTTGTCTCTTTACAAAGCTCTTCAAAAAGCACAAGAACTCGTCAATTCAGGAATAAAAGATGTAAAGCAACTTAAAGAAGAGCTTAAAAACTTTATTCATCAACATCCATACACAAAAGTACAGTACATAGAATTCGTAAATCCAGAAACTCTTGAATCCGTTGAAAAAGTTGACAACCCTACTCTCTGTGCACTTGCAGTGTTCGTGGGAAAGGCAAGACTTATTGACAACGCAATAATTAAACCCTAAAGGGGTAACACCATGTTTAGAAAGTTTTTAAGAGCTAAAGTTCACACTGCTAAGATTACTGACAAAAACTTAAATTACGAGGGAAGTCTTGGGCTGGACAAAAAAATTATGGAATCCGCAGGTCTTAAACCTTTTGAAGCAGTGTGGATATATAATCTTTCTAACGGAAAAAGGTTTGAAACTTATCTTATAGAAGGAAAAGATGGAGAAGTGTGTTTAAACGGAGCAGCTGCAAGACTTGGAGAAGTGGGAGATAGAATTATCGTCGTGTCTTTTGCCTGGATTAATGAGGAAGAAATTGAAAACTTTGAAGGAAAAATAGTATTTTTAAATGAAGACAACACCATAAAAGAAGTCAAAACCTTTCACATAAAGTAATGTTCAATGCCTAAGATCTATCCAGTAAGTCTTGGTTGTGCCAAAAACAAAGCAGACTTTGAAAAACTTCTTTATGTTTTAATTTCTCAAGGCTGGGAACCCGTGTTAACTCCTGAAGAAGCAGATGTAATTTGGATAAACACCTGTGCATTTATAAGACCTGCTGTAGAAGAAGCTATAGACCACATAATTGAGCTTGGTTCAATAAAGCAACCTGGGCAAAAGCTCGTGGTATCTGGATGTCTTACCGCAAGATACGGAAAAGAAAAACTTAAAACTCTACTTCCAGAGGTTGACGAATTTTTCTCAATAGAACCCTTCCAGTACTTTTCTTCTTCAGAACCAATTAAGCGTATCCTTTCTGAAAATCCGTTTTATGCCTACCTTAAAATCGCAGAAGGATGTAATAAAAAGTGTAGTTATTGTACGATTCCTTTTATAAGAGGAAAACTTAGAAGCAAACCCTTGGACTTTTTAATAAAAGAAGCCAGGTACTTAATAGAGCTCGGTGTTAAAGAACTTATTCTCGTTGCTCAGGACACCACTTCTTACGGGCTTGACTTTGGAGAAAAAAGAGGATTGCTAAAGTTAATAAAGGCTTTAGACTCTTTAAAAGGTGACTTTAGAATTCGCCTTCTTTATTGTTATCCCTCTGGCTTAAACAAAAAGTTAGTCAAAGAACTTCTTGAGGTTGAAAAACTCGTTCCTTACTTTGACATTCCTATACAGCATTCCCATCCAGAAGTATTAAAAAGAATGAGAAGACCTGCTAATTCGGAAAGACTAAAAAACTTAATAGATTACATTAGAGACTTAAAACCAGAAACAGGTATAAGAACCACAGTAATAGTGGGATTCCCTGGAGAAAGTGAAGAAGAGTTTGAACACCTGTTAAACTTTCTTAAAACAGTTGAATTTGACTACTTAGGAGCTTTTATTTTTTACCCTGAGGAAGGAACCTTAGCAGAAAAGTTGACTCCCAAAGTAAAGTACAAAGAAAAAGTAAAGAGAAAAAGGTTGCTCTTAAAACTCCAAAAGGAAATTACGAAAAAAAGGCTTGCGCATAGAATTGGGCAAGAAGAAGAGGTTCTCGTGCTTGGAAGTGACATAAGAGGAAGAACTTTTGGTATAAGCAGATTTCAAGCTCCTGAAATAGACGGAGTAACATACATAACCACGAAAAAAGAGATCTTACCTGGGGAGCTTATAAAAGGCAAAATCGTTCGTTCTGGAACTTACGATGTGTGGATAAGACCCGTTTAAAGTATGTACTTTACGATTTCGTCGTCAGATACGATGTTTTCAAGCTTTTCTCTTACATAGTCTGGAGTAATAACCACTTTAGTTGGAGCTATGTCTGGAGCCTCAAAAGAAATGTCTTCAAGAACCTTTTCAACTACAGTATAAAGTCTTCTTGCTCCTATGTTTTCCATTCTTTCGTTTATTTCGTAAGCTATTTTTGCGAGCTCCTCTATTGCTTCCTTGGTAAACTCAAGTTCAACTCCTTCTGTACTAAGCAAGGCTTGATATTGCTTAATGATAGCGTTTTCAGGCTCTGTAAGTATCCTAACGAAGTCTTCCTTAGTAAGAGGATCAAGTTCAACTCTTATAGGAAACCTACCCTGAAGCTCAGGAATAAGATCTGAAGGCTTTGCTATGTGGAAAGCTCCACTTCCAATAAAAAGAATGTAGTCAGTTCTTACCATTCCGTATCTCGTGTTAACCGTGGTACCCTCTACTATAGGTAAAAGGTCTCTTTGAACACCTTCTCTTGAAACATCAGGACCGTGAGCATCACTTCTACTTGCAACTTTGTCTATTTCGTCAATAAAAATTATTCCACTCGTCTCAGTTCTTCTTATAGCCTCTTTTACGACTTTATCCATGTCTATAAGCTTAGAGGCTTCTTCTTTAGTAAGTATTTCCAGAGCTTCTTTAACTTTAACGCGTTTTTTCTTGGTCTTAAAAGGAAGAAGGGTTGAAAGCATGTCTCTTAATTGCATTTCTATTTCTTCAAGCCCAGACGCTGCAAGAATTTCAATCGTAGGTGGCTTTTGAGTAAACTCAGTTTCAACTTCTACATATTTGTCGTCAAGTTTTCCGTCTCTGAGCATTTTTAAAAACTTTTCTCTTGTAAGTGGATCGTATTCTACTGAAGATGTTTTTGGAAGTAATAAATCTACGAGCCTTTCTTCAGCAAGGACTCTTGCCTTTTCAAGAACCTTTTTTTCCTCTTCTTGTTTTACCATTTGAACTGCAATGTGCACAAGGTCTCTTATCATTGACTCAACATCTCTACCAACATATCCAACTTCAGTAAACTTAGTAGCTTCTACTTTTAAAAACGGTGAATTAGAGAGCTTAGCAAGACGCCTTGCAATTTCTGTTTTTCCGACACCTGTGGGTCCTATCATTAAAATGTTTTTAGGATATATTTCCTCTTTTATAGGACCTTTTAGTTGTTGCCTCCTCCAGCGATTTCTCATTGCAATGGCAACTGCCTTCTTAGCTTTTGCCTGACCAACTATGTATCTGTCAAGCTCTGCAACTATTTCCTTTGGAGTAAGCTCTCTTATTTCCTTCATAGCTCTTCCACTATTATTTCTGAATTCGTGTAAATGCAAATTTCTGAGGCAATTTTTATTGCGTTTTCAGCAATAGTCTTTGCGTCAAGATCCGTAAATTTAAGCATAGCTTTTGCTGCAGCGAGTGCCATCGGACCACCAGAGCCTATGGCAATTACCTCCTCGTCTGGCTCTACTACATCACCTGCCCCAGAAATTAAAAGAATGTGGTTTTTGTCACAGGCTATAAGAAATGCCTCAAGCCTTCTTAAAATTTTGTCTGTTCTCCAATCCTTGGCAAGTTCAACAGCAGCTCTTAAAAGCTGTCCTCCGTAAGACTCAAGCTTCTTCTCAAGCTTATCAAAAAGAGTAAGAGCATCCGCAGTAGAACCTGCAAAACCTACGAGAACTTTTCCTTTGTAAAGCTTCCTGATTTTTCTTGCTTTTTGCTTTAAAACGGTGTTTCCAAATGTGACCTGACCGTCACCTGCAATAGCAGTTTTTCCGTTTTTCTTAATTGCGATAACCGTCGTACCTTTAAGCATATTCCATTTATACCACAAAATACAAAATAAAAAAGTCCTTGATTTTAAAAAATAAACTTTTAATATAAAAAGAAGTATTATTTTAACTAAGCTTTTAATTATTGGAGGTGATTAAAGGGTGGAGCTGAAAAAGCTTAAGAAGATTTCTGATTACGAGTGGGAAATTCCTAAGTCTGGAGACATGCGAGTTAGAGGAGTAATATTTGCGAGTAAGGAACTTATAGAAGAGATGGACGAAAAAGTTTATGAGCAATTGAGCAATGTCGCGAGTTTGCCAGGAATAGTTAGAGCAGCCATAGCAATGCCTGATGCTCATTGGGGATACGGATTCCCTATTGGAGGAGTTGCAGCATTTGATCCAGAAAACGACGGAATAATTTCCGTTGGAGGAGTTGGTTACGACATATCCTGCGGGGTTAGAACCCTTACCACGCCTCTTATTAAAGAAGAAGTTGAAGATGTTCTTGAGGAACTCGTTGACGAACTTTTTGAAACTATACCTGCAGGAGTTGGTTCTGAAGGAGAGATAAAACTTTCTCCTTCAAAACTTGACGAGGTTCTTGAAGAAGGGGCTGTTTGGGCAATTAAAAAAGGTTACGGAGAGTGGGAAGACCTGGAGTACATAGAAGAAAAAGGCTGTGTAAAAGGTGCAGATCCTGACAAAGTTTCAAAAGAAGCTAAAAAAAGACAGCACAGGCAAGTAGGAACCCTTGGTTCTGGAAATCACTACTTGGAAATTCAATATGTTGCTGAGATTTACGACGCAAAGGTTGCAGAGGCATTTGGATTGTTTAAAAATCAGGTAGTAGTAACTTTTCACTGTGGCTCAAGAGCTCTTGGGCATCAAATTGCAACTGATTACTTACCCGTGCTTGCTAAAGCAGCAAGAAAGTATGGAATTCCTATCAAAGAAAAAGAGCTCGTGTGTGCCCCTATTAAGTCTCCTGAAGGAGAAAGTTACTTTAAAGCAATGCTTTGTGGTATTAATTGTGCTCTTGCTAACAGGCAGGTCATAACTCACCTCGTAAGAGAAGTCTTTAGAGACTTCTTTCCAAGGGCGCACTTAAAGGTTTTGTACGATGTAAGTCACAACACCTGTAAGGTTGAAACGCACATAGTAAACGGTAAAAAGAAAAAACTCTATGTTCACAGAAAAGGAGCTACCAGAGCCTGGGGTCCAGGAAGAAAAGAATTGCCCCTTGCTTATCAAGAAGTAGGACAACCAGTGATTATAGGTGGATCAATGGGAACAGCTTCTTACATTCTGGTTGGTACTAAAGAGGGAGAAGAAAAGGCTTTTTCTTCTGCGTGTCACGGTGCTGGTAGAACGATGAGCAGACATCAGGCAAAAAAGTCGTTTAGAGCAGACAAAATAGTGGAAGAGCTGAGAAAAAGGGGTATTATAGTAAGAGGAAAGTCCAAAAGAGGGCTTGCAGAAGAGGCACCAGACGCTTACAAAGATGTAAACGAGGTAATAGAAGCAACCTGCAAGGCAGGACTTACTAAAAAGGTAGCAAAACTCATCCCTATGGGATGTATAAAAGGATAAAAAAATTACAGGAGGTTTGCTATGAAAAAGGAGTTTTTAAAAGTGATCGTTTTATTATGGATAATTTTTGGATTCTTGGGTAGTGCTTACGCAGGAAATAATGCCTATGAAACCTGCGGTTTTGTTCCTTGCTCAAAACAAGAAGTTACCCAACTAAAAAATAAAGTATTAAAACTTGAGCTTGAGGTTAAAAACCTTAAAGAAGAAGTAAAAAAATTAATGTCTGAGATAAAAGAAGCAAAAAAAGCTGCTGTAACTGCTAAAAAAGCTGCTATAAAAGCTCAAAAAGCAGCTAAAAAGGCTGAAAAGTCTGCTAAACGCTGTGAAAAGATTTTTGAAAATACGCTTTTAAAGTAAACTTATACGATAAACCCTACGAACTTTTCGTTAGAAAATACTTTTTTAAAGGATATTTTTATGTTTAAGCCTTTTTTAAGGCTTGCTGAAAAGTTAAACATAGAGGTAGTGCCTTCTAAAACCGAAGCTTACGATTTTTCAGAAAAAACATGGGAAGAAATCGTAAAAAATACCAAACCTTTAAAAGAAAAAAACTTTTACTGGAGTTTCGTCCCTAAAAAGCCTTTTTTTAAAAAAGAAAAACTTTGGCCTCCACCTTCTGGAATAAAAGTAAAAGTTCAACTCACTTCTGAATACATAGAAGGAATAAATCCCGGAATAAGCAAAAAGATTTTAGAAAAACTAAGAAATGGAAAGTTTGCTATTCAGGCAACTCTTAACATTCGTGGATTAACCGTCGTAGAGGCAGAAGTAGCTCTTGAAGAATTCTTTTACGATGCAATTGTAAAAGGATTAAGTTGTGTGCTTATTATTCACGGAAGAGGACTTTGTTCAAAAAAAGAACCAGTTTTAAAAAATTTGGTGAAGTCTTGGCTTGAGAGAGGTCCTTATAGAAGGTATATATTGTGCTTTTGTTCTGCAAGACCTTGTGACGGAGGTCCAGGAGCAACTTATGTACTTCTTTCTTCAAAGCCTTTAAAGAAAGTTAAGCACAGATGCTTTTAAGTGGTCCAAGAAAAAAATTATTAATCACTGGCGCCCCAGGAACGGGAAAGACCACGCTTTTAAAAAAACTCGCTTATTGGCTAATTGAAAACGGTTTCAGCGTAAAAGGTTTTTTTACAGAAGAAGTAAGAAAAAAAGGAAAAAGACAAGGCTTTATAATTAAACTATTTTCTAAGGAGAAAAGTTTTTGGCTTGCAAAAAGAGAAAAAGGTTCTCCAAGAGTTGGTTCTTACAGAGTTTTCGTTGAAAACCTTGATCAAGCAATTCTTGAGCTTAAAAAGGACTTAATAAATTCAACTGATAAAACTCTTTGGTTTATAGACGAAATAGGAAAAATGGAGCTTTTGTCTCAAAATTTTAAAACCTTTATAAACGAACTCGTTAATTCACAGCTCGTTTTGGTTTCTACTATAGCAGAATCTAAGGTTGACTTTATAGAAAAGTTAAAAAACAGAGAAGATGTGGTTTTGTGCAGAATAAACCCAGAAAACAGAAATTTCGTTTTTGAAAGACTAAAAGTTGAGTTCGTAAGGAAAGGCAAACTAATCGTTATTGAAGGAATAGACGGAAGTGGAAAAACTACCGTAATACGAAGTTTGGAAAACAATCTTAAAGAGTTAAAACTACCCGTAAAAGTCTCTCAAGAACCCACAAATGGACCTTTTGGAAGAAAGTTAAGAGAGCTTCTTAAAGTTGGTGGCTCGGCAAACGAAATACTTGAACTGTTTTTAAAAGACAGAGAAGAACACATTAAAAACGAAGTTATTCCTGAATTAAACAAAGGTACCTGGTTAATTCTTGATAGGTATTACTTGTCAACCGTAGCGTATCAGGGAGCTCAGGGTTTTTCCATAAAGGAATTGTTAACAAAAAACGAAACCATTGCACCTATTCCTGACATGGTAGTTTTTCTTGACATTTCTGTTAAAGATGCCTTAAAAAGAATAACTTGCCGAGGAAACGAAAAAACTATCTTTGAAAAAGAGGACTTTTTAAAAAAGGTAAAAGCTATTTACGAAAAAATTTTAACCAAATTTTGCTGTATAAAAGTTGATGCTACGAATTCAATTTCAGAGATAACGAAAAGGGTTTTGGAGGGACTAAGCCCTCCAAAACCTTTTAATCCTTCGTAGAACGCTCACTTATTAACTTTTTAAGCTCAAGGTATGTCTCTCTTACTTTATAAGTATATTCAAGATAAAGAGGTAATTCTTCAAGAGGTATAGCCTGTGGACCGTCGCAAAGTGCTCTTTCTGGGCAGGGATGAAATTCTACGAGCACTGCGTTTGCTCCTACGATAACTCCCTGAGCAGTTACATGATAAATGTCTCTTATACCGTCAGGAGCCTTCACTCTTGAACCTATAGGATGTGAAGGGTCTATACACACGGGAAGTCTCGTAAGTCTTTTAACCACTGGAACATGAGCAAAGTCAACGAGGTTTCTGTGAGGATCTCCAAGATGGGTTCTTACTCCTCTTAAACAAAAGATTATCTTAGTATTACCTTCTGAAGCAATGTATTCAGCAGCGTTTAAGCTTTCCTCAAGAGAAAGACCGTATCCTCTTTTGTAAAGTACTGGAAATTCTTTTTGCCTTCCAACAGCCTTTAAGAGCTCAAAGTTTTGTGCGTTTCTGGTTCCTATTTGTAAGATTACTCCGCAGGGATGTCCTGTTTTTTCAAGAGCTTCCTGAATTTCCTCAATGTGACTCTTGTCAAGTACCTCCATAACTATAATCTTAACATCGTACTTACCAGCAAGTTCAAACAACCAGGGCAGACACTCCTTACCAAGCCCTTGGAAGTCGTAAGGAGAAGTCCTCGGCTTGTAAGCTCCCATTCTCGCACACTCTACCCCGTTTTCTTTTAAAGCTTTAAAAATCGCTTCTGCGTTTTCCTGAGTATCTACTGCACACAACCCTGCAAAAATGTGGAAACTATCCTGATCAAACTTAAGCCCTTTATATTCAAAGCCAAGGTCTTTTAGTACGCCGTGCCTTCCTATTAACCTATATTTAGTCGTTACTTTTATTGCTTTTTCTACTCCTGGCAGGCTTTCAATTTCTTCTTGAGATACCATATAGTCCTCTCCTATTAAGTGAACCTCAAGAAGATTTCTCGTGACCCCTTTGTTCTCTATAACCTTAACTTTCAAGTGAGGAAATCGCTCTAAGTACTTAAGAAGGTCTTTAAATTCCTTACTCTCTTGAGTAACATGAGGCTCCATAATAATTATCATAGTTTACCACCCCTCCTTGTGCTAAATTTTTATTTTTAGCTAATACCTATTTTAAAAAATTTCAATACTTTTTACTTTATTTCCCTTTTATTTGAATCTCCTTAGCCTTAATCACAGCTTGATTAAGCAACATTAAAACCTCGTCAAAAACAGGTAATAGTTTTTCTTTAAACCACCTCATTCTTTCTTCTAAGCCTGGAGCTTTTGCAAAAAATGCCTCGTATTCTCCAAGAAGAGAGTGTAACTTAATATGAGGACCTTTTACTTTTTCAAGAATGGCTTTTATTTCTGCAGAACTTATAAACTTAAGATTATCAAGAATTCGTCCAAGTAAACACTCGTTTGGACTTCTTTCAATTGCTGGAGGTTCTCCTGCAAATATAGCCTTAACGAAATTTGCTCTCCATATTAAGTGAGAAAGATAAGCCTCTTGCAGTATCAATACATCTGAAAAGTCTCTAAGCTCCTGCGTGGTAGTAACATACTTAGGTATGTTAAACAGTCTGGTAATACCTTCCATTTGATGAATTATTTCTCTTATTGCGTCAACTGAAACTTCAAGCCTTTCAGCAACGACCACGAAGTTGTTACTCGTTTGCTCAAGCTCTTCTGTTGCAGTATTTAACTGAGTGGTTAAGTCTTTTACTACTATCGTTTGTTCTTCTATTGCTGCAGCTATGGTATTTATGTGCTCGTTTATTTCTACTACGCTGTGAGTGATTTCGTCAGTAGAGCGAACTGTTTTCTCTACTTTTTCTTGTATAGCCTTAAGTGTTTTTGCTATTTCTTTGGTAGCGTTTATGGTTCTGTTTGAAAGCTCTTTTATTTCGTTTGCAACAACTGCAAATCCTCTTCCAGCTTCACCTGCACGAGATGCCTCAATTGTTGCGTTTAGTGCAAGCAGGTTCGTCTGATCTGCTATGTTCTGCACGATTTCAACAATTTTACTTATCTCAGCAGTGTGTCTTCCAAGCTCTTTTACGACCTCGTCTGCACTTTCTACCTTTTTGCGAATTTCGTTAGTAGAACTTGCAGTGTAAGAAATGTTTTTTGACATGTCGTTAATCGTCTGTAAAAACTCTGAAGAAGACTTGTTTACCACCTCAACTGTTTGCTCGGCAATTCTCTTTAGGTGTTGCGTTTCCTCTATTACCTCGTTTACATTGTGAACGATTATGTTTTCCGTATTTTCCTGAAGCTTTTCCTGATTTTGAATAACTTCCATAGCCCTTCCAATAAACTTAATCATTCCCTTTGCAACCCCAGCAAGAATTTTTACCTCTTTAACTCCCTTTTCCTGAATCTTTACATTTAGATTACCCGTAGCAATTTCATTAAAAGTTTTTATTATCTTTTCTATAGGTCTTATAACCATCATAAATAGAATAAAAAGTCCAATTACAACTGCTACAAAGTTGATTATTATAAATCCTATTAAGTACTTTTGCGTTTGTTTAACTTTTTTTATAGAAAGCTCCTGTAATGCCAATACGAACTTATGTGCATACTTAAGAAGTTCAAGGTTGTGATTTTTAATGTAGTTTAAGTGCTTTTCAAATTCAGGGGTTCCAGGTTTTGAATTAGCAAGCCCTTTAATGTGAGAGTAAAACTTTTCCCAGACCTTTTCACACTCGTACCACTTTTCAAGAGCATTTTTATCAGTTAGCTTAACGAGACCAAGTTCTGCATTTCCGTTTTTTAAAGCCTTTAAACTGCTGTCAAAAAGCTTTGCAGTGCTTAAAATTTGTTTAAGATTTTCAGGAGTTGGATTTTTGGCGTAAATAAAAGCCTCTTTTGCCATCCTCTGACTGAGCATTCTCTGCCTTCCAGAAATGTTTATCGCAATAGCAAGATTTTTCTGATAAGAAAAAAGGTAAAAAACTATTATCGTAGAAACTAATTGAAGCACGAATAAAATGCCAAGTATGGTAACTATAAAAAACTTAAGACTTAAACCACCTTTTCTGACATTCAATTTCATAAGTAAATTCCTCCTTGACGAGCCTTTAAATTAAATTGTAATAGATATTAAAAAATTTCAAATACTCTAAAACAGAGATTGGCAAAAATTGATTTTAGTATAAAATTTTTAAGTATCCTAAAATTTTGCATTAAGGAGGTATAGAGTTGAATCCACGAATTATCTTGTTTGATACTACATTAAGAGACGGTGAACAGTCTCCAGGAGTAGCATTGGATCTTAAACAAAAGGTTGAAATAGGAAAAGCTCTTGTTGAACTTGGAATAGATGTTATAGAAGCTGGGTTTCCCATTACTTCTCCAGGTGACTTTGAGGCTGTTAAAACCATTGCAAAAGAGGTTAAAGGAGCAACTATTGCTGCTCTTGCAAGGGCAAATCAAAAAGACATAGAAGTTGCTTGGGAAGCAGTTAAGTATTCAGATTCTCCAAGAATTCACACCTTTATAGCAACTTCAGACATACATCTTAAGTATAAACTAAAAAAGACAAGGGAGCAGGTGCTTGAACTTACGGAACAAGCGGTAAAGTACGCTAAGTCTCTTTGTCCTGATGTTGAGTTTTCAGCAGAAGACGCTACGAGAAGTGACTGGGATTACCTTGCAAGTGTCGTACTCGTAGCAGTTAAAGCTGGAGCCACTACTATCAACATTCCTGACACAGTAGGATATACAGTTCCCCAGGAATATTACAACTTAATCAAGTTTCTCGTAGAAAAACTCTGTAAAGAGGGTTACGAAGAAGAATTGAAAACAGGAAAACTCAGGCTTTCAGTTCACTGCCATAACGACCTTGGACTTGCAGTAGCCAATTCTGTTTCGGCAATTCTTGCAGGAGCAACTCAAATAGAAGGAACTATAAATGGAATTGGTGAAAGAGCAGGAAATGCAGCTCTTGAAGAAATAATAATGATTTTAAAAACCCGTAAAGACTTTTTTGAAAAGGAATTGGGTTATACTCCAGAACTAAATGTAAACACGAGGAAGATCGTACCTATAAGTCAGCTCGTGTCTAAATATACTGGTATGATCGTGCAACCTAACAAGGCAATAGTTGGTGCTAATGCGTTTGCTCACGAATCAGGAATTCACCAGCACGGAATAATCTGTGAGAGGTCAACTTACGAGATAATTGATCCTGCTGAAGTAGGATGGACTGGTTCAGCAATCGTTCTCGGAAAGCACTCTGGACGCCATGCAATAGGATTTAAGCTTAGAAGTAGAGGATGGAACTTTGACGACAAAGTACTTACGAGAATTTTTGAAAAGTTCAGACACGAAATAAAAGATGTTCTTAAAAAAATAGACGAAGAGTATGTAGAAGGAATTTTACTTGATCTGTTTCTTGAAAGAGAGTATAGGTATTCCTTAGTAGCGTCTCAGGTAATTAGCGTTTGTAGTGGATCTTTAAAACCTTTTGCTCAAATAGAAATTGAAGATAGAAAAGAAGGTAGAAAGGTTTCCATAGGACTTGGAGTTGGTCCTATAGACGCAGCGTACAAGGCTGCAGCAGAGGCTCTTGGATACTCTTTTGACAAAGAGTCTGGTAAAAAGTACATAAAACTTATTGACTTTAGCATAAGTGCGTTAACTGGAGGAACTTCAGCAGAAGGAGTTTGCGGAGTTATAATAGAGAACGAAAAAGGAATAAGAACCGCAGGACTTGGAAGGGACGGAGACATCGTTATAGCGAGTATTAAGGCTTTGTTGAAAGCTTTAAATAGACTTGAAGCATTTGAGGAAAAAGGAGAATTTTTGAAAAATCAAGTTTTATCTTTAAAAGAGGAATAGTATAAATCCCTTGATTTTTCTAACTAATGGGATAAGGTGTTAGTATAAATCTTGGGCAGGAGGTGGAAATATGAAGGTTTACAAGGATTCAGACGCAGATCTTGAAGTTTTAAAAGATAAGGTAATAGCAGTGTTAGGTTACGGAAGTCAGGGACATGCTCACGCTCTTAACCTTCGTGACTCAGGGCTTAATGTAATAGTTGGGGTTAGAAAAGGGGGTAGAAGCTACGAAAAGGCAAAAAAAGACGGTTTTGAGCCTCTTCCTGTTAAAGAGGCTTGTGAAAAAGCAGACCTTATAATGATTCTTCTTCCTGACCAAACCCAACCAGAAGTTTACAAAAACGAAATTGCTCCAGCATTAAAACCAGGAAAGATGCTTCTTTTTGCTCATGGATTTAACATTCACTTCAATCAAATCGTCCCACCTCCGGATGTTGATGTTGCAATGGTTGCTCCTAAGGGACCAGGGCACTTAGTTAGAAGGCAATTTATAGAAGGAAAAGGGGTGCCTTGTTTGATAGCAGTTCAGCAAGACGCAACAGGTGAAGCCTTTAAAAAGGCTCTTGCTTATGCAAAAGGTATAGGAGGAACCAGAGCAGGGGTCATTGAAACCACTTTTAAAGAAGAGACTGAAACAGACCTTTTTGGAGAACAGGTGGTTCTTTGCGGAGGAGTTTCAGCCCTTATAAAGGCTGCGTTTGAAACCCTCGTGGAAGCTGGATATCAACCAGAAGTTGCCTATTTTGAGTGTCTTCACGAATTAAAACTCATCGTTGACCTAATTTACGAAGGTGGTCTTGCATTTATGAGGTATTCCATTAGCGACACTGCTGAATACGGAGACTTAACCAGAGGTCCAAGAATTATAAACGATTCAGTAAGAGCTGAAATGAAGAAAATACTTAAAGAAATACAAAGCGGTGAGTTTGCAAGAGAGTGGATACTTGAAAATCAGGCAGGAAGACCCGTTCTCAACGCTCTAAGAAGAAAAGAAAAAGAACATCCAATTGAAGAAATCGGTAAAAAACTTAGAGCAATGATGCCCTGGATAAAAAAGCCTGAAGAATAAATAAGATCTTTCTTTTTTAAAAGCGGGGAAATCCCCCGCTTTTTATTTTTTCTCTTTTCGTGTTATTTATCTTTTCTTTTTTTGAAAAAGTGTTAAAATTTCTGGAAAATTTATTCAAAGGAGGTCTTTTATGGAAGACGCAAAAGAAAAGTTTAAAAAGCTGGTGGAACACTGGATAGAACACACAAAAGAACATGCTGAAGAGTTTAGCAGGTGGGCAGAAAAAGTAGAAAGCCTTGGACTTGGTTCTGAAGCAAAAGAAGTTCTAAACAAAGCCTCTTCTCTTATGCAAGAGGTCGTTAAAACCCTTGAAAAGTTGCAATAATCTGCTTGTTTTTGCAAGGGAAAAGTATTAATATTAATTCATGCTCAAACGATGTGTCATTCGCGTTAAAGGCATCGTTCAGGGGGTTGGTTTTCGTCCGTTTATTTATCGCCTTGCTCTTGAAACAGGAGTTAAAGGTTTCGTATTAAACGATACTGAAGGAGTTTTAATTGATGTTGAAGCAGAAGAAGAAGTCTTAAAAGAGTTTTTAAACAGACTAAAAACAGAATTCCCTCCCCTTGCAGTTGTACAGGAGATTATTTTTAAAGAAGAAAAGCCCTGTGGTTATAAAAACTTCGTCATTAAAAAAAGCCAGAAGACTTCTAAAAAAGACACTTTTATTCCACCAGATACCGCAGTTTGTCAGGAGTGTTTAAGAGAATTTTTTGATCCAAAAGACAGAAGGTATCTTTATCCGTTTATCGTGTGCACCCATTGTGGTCCAAGGTTTAGCATCGTAAAAGACCTTCCTTACGACAGAGAAAACACATCAATGGCAGAATTTCCTATGTGTAATGAGTGTAGAAAAGAATACGAAGACCCTTTAAACAGAAGATTTCACACTCAACCAACTGCCTGTCCTGTATGCGGACCAAAGATGTTTTTGTGGAGTTTAAAAGGTGAACTACTTTCTGAAAACCCAGAAGAAATAGCTAAAATTTGTATGGAGTTAATAAAAAAAGGACACATTATTGCAATAAAAGGAGTTGGAGGGTTTCATCTTGCTTGTAATGCCTGTAATTCTGAAGCAGTTTTAAAGTTGAGAGAACGAAAGAAAAGACCCTTTAAACCATTTGCTTTAATGGTTGGATCTGTTGAAAAAGCCAAAGAATTTCTTGAAGTCTCACCAGAGGAAGAAGAGCTTTTGTTGTCAAAGGAAAGACCTATAGTAATTTTAAAAAAGAAAAAAGACCTCGTAAGTGAATTCGTTGCTCCTGGATTGAGTTTCCTTGGCGTGATGCTTCCTTATGCACCGTTTCATCACCTGCTTTTTAAAACAGACGAAGACGCTATTCTCGTTATGACGAGCGGGAATCTTTCAGAAGAACCTATATGTTACAAAGACGAAGAGGCTTTTGAAAGACTTAGGATATTTGTGGATTACTTCGTAACCTACAACAGAGAAATAATAGCTCACAGTGACGACAGCGTAATGTTCGTGCTAAACAAAAAAAGTTTCTTTATAAGAAGAGCAAGAGGTTTTGTCCCTGTACCCATACTTTTAAGAACTAAAGTTTCTAAACACATTTTTGCCTCTGGAGGAGATCTTAAAAACACCTTTGCCATTGCAAAAGATAACAAGATAATCATCAGTCAGCACTTGGGAGATCTGGAATCTCCTATAACACAGGAGCTTTACGAAAAAACCGTTAACCACTTTTTAAAAGTTTTTGATGTTAAACCTGAGGTTTTCGTGTGTGACATGCATCCCAGATACTTCACAACCAGAATTACGGAAAAGCTTGCAAGAGGAAAACCAGTAATAAAAGTTCAGCACCACCACGCACACATAGTCTCTGTAATGGTTGAGCACGAAATTTACGAGCCAGTAATAGGGATAGCTTTTGACGGAACGGGTTTTGGAACAGACGGAAAAATATGGGGTGGAGAATTTTTTATTGCAGACAGAAAGGGATTTAAAAGGTATGCTCACTTTTCTTACTTCATGCTTCCAGGAGGTGAAAAGGCAATAAAAGAAGTCTGGAGGATTGGTTTGTCTTTGTTGTACAAAGCAGGATTAAGTCCTGAATACCTTTCGCTTAAAAAAGATTATCCGATAAACATCATTTGGCAAATGCTTGAAAAAAGGATTAATTCTCCTGAAGCCTGTAGCGTTGGAAGGCTTTTTGACGGAGTGTCTGCACTTCTTGGAGTTTGCGAAGAAATATCTACAGAGGCTGAAGCTCCTCAACTTCTTGAAGAGCTTGCAAGACGAACAGAAGAAACTTTACCACTTAACTTTTCTTTAATTAATAAAGGCGAGGAAATTCTGATTTCTGTTGAAGAATTCGTACGAGAACTGGTAAAACTGAGGAAAGAAGGAACACCTGTAGAAGTACTTGCAAGAACCTTTCACGAGGCAATAATATCCACTTCTTTAAAACTCGTAAGTATTTTAAGGGAACGCACAGGAATAAAAAGTGTCGTGTTAAGTGGTGGAGCTTTTCAAAATAGAATTTTGCTTTTAGGCTTGTGGCAGACTCTTAAAAACTCAGGTTTTAAAGTATTACTTCCTCAAAAAGTTCCTTTTAACGACGGTGGAATCTGCCTTGGTCAAATAGGGATTGCTCAAAAAATTCAAGTACACTCGTCTTGATTTATTTAAGATAATACTTATATAAATGTTAAAACAGGGGTAGGTTATACGCTCTTTTAAAGGGGGGCGGGCGATGGGTCTATGGAAAACCCTCAGTAAAAATACCAAACTTCGTTGGAAAATGACTATTCCTCTTATAATCGTCTTAACCATAGGAATATTTATTACTGTTGTAATCTCAAGTTATACTCTTTATTATGTCAATCTTTATCAAGCTAAGAAAAAAGGATTTCAAGAATACGCCAAAGCAGTTGAAGAAGCTCTCGTAAAAGATATGGAAAGTCCCGATTATCAAAAACTAAAAACTAACTACCTTAAAGCATTAAAAAATGTAAGTATTTTTGCAGCAAATAAAACAACTTCTAAGTTTGAAGAAAAAGCCGTACTTCAAGCAAAAGAAGTAGTGTATGTAAGAGATCACAAACTCATAGGTATAGTTCCTTTAAAAGCTGAAACCAGATGTTTGTCCTGTCACAAAGTAAAACAAGGGGACATACTCGGTGGGATAAAAATCGTTTTAGATTATTCAGACATCTTTACAGTTATTAAAAAAGTCGTCTTAATATACATAGTTTTAGGAATAATGGGAATTATTGGTGCTTCTATGTGCGTGTATTTCGTGTATTTAATCAGTCACAGACCCCTTGAGAACATGGTTGCAACCCTTGAAAAAATGGCTCAAGGAGATCTCACTATAAACATTAAGTACGATGATTATAAAGATGTAGTAGGTAGAATTTCAAGAAGTATTAAAAAACTTCTAAGTTTTCTAAAAGACTTAAACGAAAAGTCTCTGGTTTATTCTTATAAATTAATAGTATCTGTTACTCAAAATTACAAGTTAATTAATAAAGTTTTAGATCACGCAGAAAATCAGCACGAGCAAGCAGTTCAAGTAGCAACTGCTGTTGAAGAAATGACGAATACCATCGCTGACATTGCTAAGAACACTACAAATGTTTCAGAGCTTGCAGTTAAAAACATAAAAGATGCATTAGAAGGAAAAAAACTTTCAGAAGATGCTGAAGCAACTATATACAGGGCAAATCAAGAAACCCAATCTCTCAAAAAGGTTATAGAAAGTTTAAATAAAAAAACCGAAGAAATAGGTTACATAATTAACTTAATAAAAGACATAGCCGATCAAACGAACTTTCTTGCTTTAAATGCAACTATTGAAGCTGCAAGAGCTGGAAGTGCTGGAAAAGGTTTTACTATAGTTGCTGAAGAAATTAGAAAACTTGCAGATAAAACTTTAAAAGCTACAGACGAAATAAGAGAAAAAATTCGTGGAATTCAAACAGAAACTGCAAAAGTCGTAAAAAACATGGAAAGTACTGCTTATGAAGTAGAGCAAAGCATCGTAGCTTTAAATAAAGTTAGAGAAGCTTTAGATAAAATAGTTCAGTCTTCCCAAGAAGTAAAAGATGCAGTTTCACAAATTGCTGCAGCAACCCAAGAACAATCAATAGCAAGTGAAGAAATAAGTAGAAATGTAGATAACATGGCAGAACTCTCTCAAGAAGTAAAAAAGCTAATAAAAGAAGTTGAAGAGGCTATATACGAATCTGTAGCTATATCTTCAGATTTAAGACATACAGCTGCTTCTGTAAAAACTGAAAAGCTAAAAGAGTACATGTTTAACTTATTTAAAAGTGACCACGACAGAATGATTTTAAGAGTCTATGCTCACTTAAGAGACTTAGAAAAACTTGATCCCAAAGTACTTGAAGACTTTAGGAAGTGTGAGGTAGGAAAGTGGTTCTACGAAGGTGAAGGACAAAAACTCGCTTCTCATCCAATTTTTAGAAAGTTTGAAGAAATACACAAAAAGTTTCACAAATTTGCAAAGGAAGTAATTCTTACTTACGATAAAGGAGAAAAAGATAAAGCCAAGTCCATGCTTGCAGAGCTTGAAGAAATATCTAAAAAATTCGTTTCTATTTTAGAAGATTTAGAGAAATTTTATCGCGAAAATTCTTGAATTTAGTTTTTTAATTTTTAATTTTTAAAGTGAAAATTTCATAGGGAGGTTATAAAAA
Source organism: Thermodesulfobacteriota bacterium (assembly GCA_013153525.1). Classification (GTDB taxonomy): domain Bacteria; phylum Desulfobacterota; class Thermodesulfobacteria; order Thermodesulfobacteriales; family Thermodesulfobacteriaceae; genus Thermodesulfobacterium. The sequence continues at coordinate 7,485 of JAADEG010000026.1, read as the reverse complement.
ATGGCAAAAGATTATTACGAAATTCTTGGAGTTCCGAGGAACGCAACCCAAGAAGAGATAAAGCGTGCGTATAGAAGACTTGCAATGAAGTATCATCCTGACAGAAATAAAGGAAACAAAGAAGCTGAGGAAAAGTTTAAAGAAATAAACGAGGCTTATGCAGTGCTTTCTGATCCTGAAAAGAGAAAGCTTTACGACATGTATGGATCTACGGAATTTCACAAGAGGTATTCTACTGAAGACATATTTAGAGGATTTGACTTTGAAGAAGTTTTTAGAGACATTGGTATAGACTTAAGCTCGTTTTTTAGAGGCAGAGCTGGTGGAAGAGCTGGAAGTAGAACCTTTATTTTTGATTTAGGGGATCTCTTTAGTAACTTATTTGGTACTTACTTTGGTGGGCACGATTTTGGTGGAGAAGAAGAGTATTCACCCTTTGGAGAAGTATATGAATCAATACAAGTAGATTTACCTTTAACACTTGAAGAGGTAATAAAAGGCGGAGAAAAGGAAGTAAGACTTCCTGGTACATTTGAGACCATTAAAATAAAAATACCTAAGGGAGTAAAAGACGGACAAATTCTTAGAATAAGAAAAAAAGACGGAAGAAAAACGAGAGAATACCTATTTAGGGTAACGATAATTCCTGAATACGGATATAGAGTAGAAAACGGAGACATTTACATTCAAAAAGAATTACCTATTACGAGCTTCTTCTTGGGTGACGAAGTAGAAGTAGATACTATTGACGGAAAAAGAGTAAGGGCAAAGGTCCCACCCCTTACGAAGCCAGGAGCAAAACTAAGATTAAGAGGATTAGGTTTACCCAAAAGTGAAATAGAAAGAGGGGATCTCTACATAGTCCTCGTACCAAAAATGCCTGATAAACTTACAGATAAACAAAAAAAGCTAATAGAAGAGTTAAGAAAAACCGGATTGTAATTACTTTTTCAAGCCCAAAGCCTTTAATATTGCTTGATATCTTGCAAAGTCCGTACGCTTTAAGTACTTAAGGAGTGCTCTTCTCTGTCCAATTATTTTCATTAAACCTCTTCTTGAATGAAAGTCCTTTCTGTGTACTTTGAGGTGATTTTCCAGCTGTTTAATTCTTGCAGTAAGCAAAGCTATTTGTACTTCTGGAGAACCAGTGTCATTAGGATGACGCTGAAACTTCTTAATAATCTCTTGTTTAATTTCAGGATCCAAAGGCATGTCCTTTCCCTCCTTTATTTATAGTTAAGCTCAGGAAGGGTTTACTCCACTCCCCGAGCATGGTGCTCCTTATTATACCCAATTTTTTAATTTTTACAAACACTTTTCCTTTGCGTTTTTTTTATAAAGCTCTTGACACTTGTTATTTAAAAAAATAATTTTTTTAAATGGAACTTTACGGATTTAAAGTAAAAGTAGTATTCTTCGTTTGTAATGATGAAGTTTTAGCTTATGGTTGGCATTATGAGAAGAAAAAAGCAATAAAACATCTTGAAAAAATTTTAGAATTTCACGAGTTAGAAAACGGAGAAATTAAAAGCTCTGTCCAACTTGAAAATTGGTTAAAAACAGAAATTAAGGGAGTAGTAGAAAGGGGGTTAAGTTTTAAGTTACCACCAGAAGTTCATTACAAAAATAGGTTGGTTTACGAAAACATCATAAAGATACCTAAGGGTAGTACTATGACTTATGCTCAAATTGCAAAAATCTCTGGAATTAAATACACTGAGTTATTAATAACTTTAATGAGAAACCCTTTTCAAGTTTTAATACCTTGCCATCGTTTGTTAACTAACAAAGGAAGTTTAATGGGGTTTTATCCTTTAGGAAAGGAGGTAAAAAGAAGACTACTTGAAGTAGAAAAGAAAATTAATCCTTGAGAAATCGGGGCGAGAGGATTTGAACCTCCGACCCCCTGCTCCCAAGGCAGGTGCGCTCCCAGGCTGCGCTACGCCCCGTCCCTTGTACACTTCTAATTATAAATCACTATTTCTTTTTTACAAGAGGTTTTTAAAACTTATTATCACTATATTGCCCTAAAAAACTTCTCGTATTATAATGGTAAAAAGATCGTAAAATGAAAACACTAATCAATCTACTACTGCTTTTTATAATCTTCCTTCTCTCTATCACTAAGGGCGCAGTACCTCTTAATCTGCTTCACCTCTCCCCTATCCAAAAAGAAATCCTGATCTCTGTTAGAATTCCCAGAGTAATTTTATCTGCTGAGGTTGGCTCTGCCCTGGTTATAGCCGGAACCCTATTTCAGTATGTACTACAAAACCCTCTTGCTGATTCTTTTACTACTGGTGCATCCTCTGCCTCTGCACTCGGAGCTGTAATTGCCATTGCTTTAGGTTTAACCCAATTACTATTACCTTTTGCTCTTGCATTCTCTCTAATGTCCTTAATACTCGTCTATAAACTCGCTTCATTTAAAGGTAAACTATCACCTGTTACCGTACTCCTCGCTGGAATTATTATTAGCACATTTTCTTCTGCTGCTATCAGCCTTATAAAATTTTTATCCCAAGACTCCGTAACCTCTATAGTTTTCTGGTTAATGGGTGGATTCCAAAATGCATCGTTTACTAAAGACCTAATCTTATTCGTTATTTTAATAATAGTATTCTTAAGGCTATACAAAATCGCCCTTGCAATTGACATACTTTCCTTTGACGAACAAACTGCTATTTCAAGTGGAGTAAATGTATATTTTCTGAGAAAAGAACTTCTGTTTCACGGAGCACTTCTTACTGCTGTATGCGTTGCCTTTTCAGGAATTATAGGTTTCGTAGGATTGATAATTCCTCACATTCTAAGGCTTTTAAAACACTATCAGGCAAGAAGCCTTTTCGTCCAAGGCATTATTTCCGGGGCAAGCTTTATGATGCTTGCAGACCTTTTGTCACGAATTCTTTTAAAAGGTGGAGAAGAACTTCCAGTAGGCGTGCTAACCTCTACTATTGGTGGAATCTTTTTTATGTATTTATTGGTTCAAAAGAAAAGCTCTTTGTACGAGTGGTAAAAAATCTTATGGAAGTAATAAAAATTAAAAATTTTAGAGTAAAAAGAAAAAATTTTAGCTTATCCATAAAAAAACTAAACATAAATAGCTCTCAAGTAATAGCAATTTGTGGTCCTAATGGAAGTGGCAAGTCAACTTTTCTTTCAGCCCTTGCAGGACTACTTTCCTTTTCTGGAGAATACTTTTTGTTTAACACGAGCTTTCTAAACTTAGACTTTAACTTAAAATACAAACTCCTTGGATACCTTCCTCAAGAAACAAAACAACACCTTCCTTTTGATGTATTTTACACGGTGCTAACAGGAAGATATCCTGTTTTAAATAAAAAGCGCTATTCAAAAAAAGACCTTAAAGAAACAGAAAAAATTTTAAAAATTTTTGGTCTGTGGGAATTAAGAAATAGAGAATTTACAGAACTTTCAGGAGGAGAAAAAAAACGCGTTCTTCTTGCAAGAATTTTTAATCGTAACCCAAAAATCGTACTACTTGACGAACCCTTTAATCAATTAGACCTTTATTATCAACTACAACTTATTAATCTATTTAAAAATTTTCGTAATCTTACGGTGCTCGCAGTAATACACGACATACAACTTGCTATTAGATACTTTGAAAAAGTTGCTTTTTTAAAAAACGGTACCTTAGTATATTTTGACTCTTCAAAAAACATATCAGAAACTTTAATCTCTAAACTTTATAACATACCCGTAAAAATCGTTAACCCTCCTGAGGAAAATTCCTCTTACTTTTACATAGTAAAGTAATTTTTTTACATTAAAAGGTGTATGTTACCTATGGAAACCCTTTTTAAGCCTGCTCTTTTTGCTGATTCGTAGCAACTATAAGCAAGCTCTTTTGAAGTAGTAGGTAAGTCTTTCATAAAAAACTGAGGATAAAAAGCAAGTAGTCTATAAGGTATTTCTGGATTTATTTCAGCAATAAACCTGGCTATACAAAACACCTCTTCTTCATCTACATATCCAGGAACGAGAAGCGTGCTTGCTATAACGAGTGGTGGCTCTGGTCTTTTTTCAATAAATTTACAGGCAATTTTAAAGTTTTCTAAAATTTTCTCGTTAGTAACTCCAGTAAGTGCTTTGTGAATGTGAGGATTCCAGGCTTTAAGATCAAACTTTATACATCCTCCTGAAACCAAAGAAAGCTCAACTGCTTTTTTTAAAAGCGATGTGTTCATCATTCCATTTGTTTCCCAGCAAATTCTTAATTCCGGAGCTTTGCTAACCTTTAGTGCCTCTTCAGAAAACTTCAAGGCAAAGGGAAGCTGAACAGAAGGATCTCCTCCAAAAAAACACACGCATGTTACATAGGGATCAAGAGCTTTTAGCATGTCTTCTACAGAACGAACTTCAGGCTTAAAAGTAAGTTCTCTAAAGTGCCAATTTTGGCAAAACAAACAATTCATACTGCAAGCGTGAAAAAACACTGCAAGATTGTAGTGCCCATGATCCTTACTTCCAGGACAAACCCAGTCTGCTACGCAATTAGTAGGGAGTGGATCCAAGTACCAGGATACCTTAGCTTCTCTAAGAGAAGGTCTGAGACCGCAAAATCCAACCTCCCCCTCAGGTATCACGCACTCATTGGCACAAATCTTACACTTTATTCCTTCTTTAGCCTTTGGAGGATGTGCAGGCAAACCAAACAACTTGCGAGTTTTAGTGTGAGCCTCTTTAATAAAGACTTCTGCTTTTTCAGGATAGTTTTTTATACACTCATTACACACTCCGAGAACTTCAGCAATGTTTTCAGAGGTTTTACCACAAATCTGACACCTTTTTAACTCTTTCATTAACTTTGAAAAATACCATACCTCTTTACTTTTTAAAGTACTTCCAAAAAGTCCTGTTTAACTTAACCACAGCGTAAAAAGCATTAATTCCAGGACGGGCAAAGTCTTTTTCTTTTACTTTTATAACCACTGCTTTTAGGTCTTTAAAGTAAGGTCTTTTTTTAGGTGGAACCGGATTTCTGTTCATTGGTCCAACCTGGTATATGTAAAAATCTGGATTCAAGGCAAGAACTTCTTCTGGAGATATCGCTACATGTTTCTTAGGAATCGTTATAAGATTTCTTCCTCCTGCGTGATATATAATGTCACTAACTATGTCTTTTGCTCCAGAAACTCTAAGAGGATTTGACATAACCTCGTAAATAACTCCTACTCTACGAGGCAGTGGTCTTACTTTTTTCAAAACCTTTTGAAGTTTGTTAATAAGTTCTTCTGCCTGTTTTTCTTTGTTAAGCACCTTTCCAAGAGCCTTTATTCTCTCTAATATTTCTGTTAAAGTTCTTGGGTCGTACCTGAATACCTTTATTCCTATCCGTTTTTCAAGTTCTGGAGGAAAAGCCCTTTTAGAACCTACTATTAAAAGGTCTGGATGTAAAGCCTTTATCAATTCTATATTAGGTCTTAAGTGAGATCCTACTTTTACTGCGTTGTGAAAGGTGTTGTCTGTCTTAGTTACCCCAACTATCCAGTTAGAAGGAACAGATAGGGCTTTAACAATAGGGCTTACTGCTGGATAAAGAATTACTATACGCATACCATAAACACTCGTAACGAACAAAAACAAACAAAAAATTACACTAAGGATTTTTTTCACCGCCTACCTCCTCTTCGTGATTTATTGAATTAACCCCTGTAAGAAGTAAGGTAAAGTAAGAAGGTTTTTCTTTTTTTAAGTGTTTTATGTCTTTCATTATTTTTTCTTCAGGAAATCCGCACTTTATCACCACATAATTAGGATTTCTACCTGCTCTTTCTACGAGGTCTATAATAGTTTCTTTGTTTTTATAAACTTTATAAACAGCCAAGGAAAGATCCTTTAATTCAAGAAGTTTTTTTAATAGTTCTGGAGAGGTTGCACTAACTATTGCAAAGCCTTTACTTCCTTCTGCAAGAGACAAACCGAGTTTTGAGGCTGCTGCCTGAGCTGCAGTTATACCTGGAATAAGCTCAATTTCTACTTCTGGAGCTATGTCTTTTAACTCCCTTGCAAGATAACCAAAAGTTGAAAAAAGCGTAGGATCTCCCAAGGTTATAAACGAAGCCACTTTTACTCTTTTAAGAACCTCAAACACCCTTAAGGCGTTTTTCTTCCATGCCTTTTTTAATTCTGCTGGATCCTTGGTCATAGGAAAACCAAGTGCTTCTACGGTTACAGAAGGAGGGATGTACTCCCTTGCCACCTTAAGGGCAAGGGAGTACTCATTTTTGGTGGAGGAGGCAGTAAAGATGTGATGTGATGAACGAAGAGCTTTTACTGCTTTTATAGTAAGTAGTTCTGGATCTCCTGGTCCAACTCCTATACCAAAAAGTTTCATTTTCCTTTTAATACTCCTTCATTATCTTTATACACCTCTGAATGCTTTCTATAAAAAGCTCCACAACCTTTGGATAAAGCCCAAGACCTTTGTAATAAGTCTTTCCGTTTACCTTAGTAGTAACGCATTCAACCTGAATTCCGGCTTCTTCAAGTCTCTCTCTCCAGCTTTTTTCTTCTAAGTTTTTACCCATTATATCGTGCATAATGTGATCACCAGCAACGAGCATAAAAGGAATAAACCTTACTCTTTTAACTGGATACTTTTTAGCCTCGTTAAGAACCTCTTCTGCAGAAGGAACCCCTTCTACGGTTCCTACGAGAACATTAGAATACTTGTGTCTTACGAGCCAATCAAGTCCAAGATAAGTAATGTTGTCTCTAATTATGGTAACGGGTGTTCCGTGAGCAACGAGAATGTTAAGTCCCTCGTCTGGTTTTAAAAATTCCTTAGACACTGTCTCAAGAACCTCGTGAACCCTTTCCCAGCGATAAAAAAGTGGTTCTCCCACGACTATCCTCAGTCCTGGAAACTTTTTACAAATTTTAATGACTTTTTCGTATTCTGTACCAGGAAATATGTGAAGAGGCTGAACGATAACTTTTCTATATCCTTCTGCGTAAAGTTTGGCAAGAACTTCCTGAAGGTTGTACAATCTTTTGTGGATGTGTCTTCTTTTGTAAATTTGGTTTACCTTGTGAATAATTATGTCAGAGGTAAAAGCCCAGACTATGTGATATCCTGGAAAGTGGGCTTTTACTTCTTTGTCAATGACATCAAAGGTAACTTTTGCTTTGGTTGAAGTACCAAAAGCACACAAAACAATAGCAGGTTTTGCCTTTAATGGTGGAGACTTTTCATCTACATAAGTAATTGCATAGGAGAAACCTAAGGAAAAGGTCCAGAATACGATAAAAATAGAAAGTAAAACATTTAACAAGGGCTTTTTCATGGCTTACACCTCCTTTATAATGTTTTTTAAGTAAAATTTTGTATGGAAATTAGGATAACCACAGCTTCCTCTTTTGTCAACTAATTTTAATAAAAATTACCATTTTTTTACCATTAAAATGGAACTCAATATCAGATTAGTAAAACCTGAAGACATTAATGCCTTTGTG
>JAADEG010000075.1 GCA_013153525.1 Thermodesulfobacteriota bacterium | reverse complement strand
TTAACAAAAGGAGTTTTGTCAACATAGTAGTAACCTTCAGTCCGAATTACTTCAAAGCTTTGAATCCCAATCGGAAACTTAAGCTTCATAAATAATAATTTTTACATTTTAAGTAAACATTGTCAAGCTAATCAATTTTAATCAATTGGAGAGAACTTCGTTATTTTTTAGATTTTTAATTGAGATTAATAAATTTTTAGGGTATAATTGGATTTTGAATATTTCAGGGAGGGGGAAGATGGCTGAAAAAGAGCTTGGTATTCTTGAAGTTTGGAAGTATCTTCCTCATAGATATCCGTTTCTAATGATAGATAAAATTCTGGAAATAGATCCAGAGGCTGAATATGTAAAGGCTATTAAAAATGTAACTATTAACGAGCCTTTTTTTCAAGGACACTTCCCAGATTATCCAATTATGCCTGGGGTTCTTATCATTGAGGCAATGGCACAGGCTGCAGCCGTTGGTTTAAAGGTTATTTTTCCAGAATACGCAGACAAGCTATTCGTTCTCGCTGCAGTAGATAAAGTTAGGTTTAGAAACCCGGTTTTTCCTGGAGACACCCTTATTTTAGAGGCAAAGGGTTTTAAAAAGAAAGGACCTATTATAAAAACTCACGCAACTGCTAAGGTCGGAGACACACTCGTTGCAGAGGCAGACATTACAGCTGGTATGAGATAACTCTCAAGGAGGATTACATGAGCACTAAAATTCATCCAACTGCTATTATTCATTCTTCTGCTGAAATTGACGAAGAAGTTGTGATTGAGCAGGGGGTATTTATCGGAGAAAATGTTAAAATAGGAAAAGGCACCATAATAAAGGCTAACACTTACATAGAAAAAAATACCACTATAGGAAAAAACAATCAAATAGGACCTTTTGTAGTTATAGGTACAGATCCTCAGCATCTTGGATACAAAGGAGAAGAGACTTTCGTTGAAATCGGAGACGAAAATGTTATAAGAGAATTCGTTACGATACACAGGGGAACCTCTTTTGACGACGGAATCACTCGTATAGGTAACAGATGTTTACTTATGTGTTATGTACACATTGCTCACGATTGTAAGGTGGGGAATTATGTCGTTATGGCAAACAACGCAACCCTTGGTGGACATGTAAGAGTTGAAGATAGAGTTGTTATGGGAGGATTCTCAGCAGTACATCAATTTTGCAGAATTGGAGCTTATGCATTCGTAAGTGCTATGACAGGGGTTGACAAAGATGTACCTCCTTATGTAAAGGTATTTGGAATACCTGCAAAAATTCAGGGTGTAAATCTCGTAGGATTAAGAAGAGCGGGTTTTAAAAAAGAGGACATTAGAAAGATATCTCAGGCAATAGGATTTTTTCTTGATGCACCAGCAACCATAAAAGAAGTTATCCAAGAGCTTAAGGAAATTTTTGCAGGAGAACCAATCGTAGAAAAACTCATAAACTTTCTGGAAAATCCTTCAAAACAGGGTATTATGAGAAGAAAACCTTTTGAAGGGGAGGAGGCATTTTAGCCTAAGGAAGCTTTAAGTCTGTGATGGGTTCTGTTGTAGGTATAATTTCTGGAGAAGGAGAGTTTCCATTAATTTTAGCTCGCAGTCTTAAAAAACAGGGACATAAAGTGGTTGCAGTGTGTTTTTCTAAAACTCAGGAAAACTTGCTTAAAACAGAAGTAGATAAAGTATATACTTTAAGTATAGGACAATTTGGTAAGCTAATAAAAGTTTTTAAAAAAGAAAAGGCAAAAGAACTGATATTTCTTGGGAAAATAGACAAAAGTAGGGCATTAAAAATTGGTATTCCTGACTTAAAAGCATTTTTTCTTTGGAGAAAACTGAAAAACCGTGAGGATAATTCAATTTTAAAAGCAGTAGCTGACGAGCTTGAAAAAGAGGGATTCGTAGTGAAAGGAGCTTCAGATTACTTACAAGAGTTTTTGGTTGAAGAAAAGGTATATACGAAAAGAAAACCAACTAAGCAAGAATGGGAAGACATAGAGTACGGATTTAAAATTGCTAAAAAAATAGGTGAACTTGACATAGGGCAATGCGTCGTCGTAAAAGACAAAATGACAGTTGCTGTTGAGGCTATGGAAGGAACGGATAAGACGATTCTGAGAGCTGGTGAACTAAAAAAAGACTGCGTGGTAGTAAAAGTTGCCAAACCTATACAAGACCTGAGATTAGATCTACCAGTAGTAGGACTTAATACTGTAAAAACTTTGATTAAAGCAGGAGCTAAAGTACTTGCTCTTGAAGCAGGTAAGTGTTTTTTCTTACAGCAAGAAGAAGCGATAAGTCTTGCTAACAAACACAAAATAAGCATAGTAGGATGGAAATATGAAAAGGCTTAGGATCGGGGTTGTAGGAGTTGGGCACCTTGGAAGGTATCATGTATTAAAGTTTGCAAGCCTGCCAGAAGTTGAGCTTACTGCAGTGGTTGACATAAACGAAAAGCAATTAACTCGTATTAAAAAAGAATTAGAAAAAGAGTTTCCTAAATGTAAACCCGTGTTTACCACATTTTACAAAGAGATAAAGGACCTCGTTGACGCTGTAAGCATTGTTACACCAACATTTGCACATTACGAAATAGGAAGCTTTTTTTTATCAAGTGGAAAACCAGTTTTTATGGAAAAACCCATTGCTTCAAGTGTTGAACAAGCAGAGGCTCTTGTAGAACTTGCAGAAAAAAAGGATCTCGTTTTACAGGTAGGATATGTAGAAAGATTTCACCCTGCAGTTAAGAAGTTAAGAAGTCTCGTTAAAAATCCTTTGTTTATAGAAGCCCACAGACTTTCCAACTTTCCAAACAGAAATCTTGACATAGATGTAATTTTAGATCTCATGATACACGACATAGATTTAGTCTTAAGTTTTAAAAAAGAACAAAAGGTAGAGTTTCTCCACGCAGTAGGAGCTCCTGTTTTTACAGAACTTCCAGATATCGTTAATGCGAGAATAGTCTTTGAAGACGGTACTACCTGTAATCTTACTGCAAGTCGTATTTCTATAAAACGCCAAAGAAGGTTCAGAGTGTTTGAAGTGGGATGTTACATGTTGGTTGATACCTTAGCTAATACTTTTTATCGTTTAGAAGTAAACAAAAAAAATAGGTCTTATACCGAAGATAAAGAATACTTTGAATCTCCTGATCCACTAAAAGATGAATTAAAAAGCTTCGTACTTTGTGTAATCCAAAATAAAAAACCAGAAGTTTCAGGTAAAGAGGCTTTAAATTCTCTAAGACTTGCTTTTCAGATTAAAGGAGAAGTGGAAAAAAATCTTAGAAGGTTCGTATGAAAGGATTTTCCTGCAGGATTCTTCTTATAACCGGTGAGATTTCAGGAGATACCTATGGTGCTCTTTTAATAAAAACCTTTAGAGAATTAAACACCGGGTTTCACTTTATTACTATCGGAGGACCTAAGATAAGATCTCTTGGGGTTGAAGTTCTTTTTCCTGCTGAAAATTTAGCTCTCGTAGGAATCCCCAGTTTTTCTGAATTAAAAAGGTATTATTTTGTTTATAAAAAAATTAAAGAGCTTTTAAAAAAGAAAAAAGTTGACGCAGTTATTCTCGTAGATTTTCCGGGTTTTAATTTAAAAATTGCGAAACTTGCCAAGAAACTTGGTTATCCTGTTATTTATTTCGTAGCTCCTCAAGTATGGGCTTGGCATAGGAGAAGAATAAACATTATTAAAAAGTACATAGACAGGCTTTATGTAATCCTTCCTTTTGAAAAAGAATTTTTTGCCTCTCATGGAATAGACACGGTGTTTTTAGGACATCCTCTCCTTGACCTGGTAAAACCAGTGCTTTCTAAAAGTTTGTTGTATCAGGTGTATAACATAAGTGAAAACTTACCTTTAATTAGTTTCTTTCCTGGGAGTAGAGAAAAAGAAGTGGCAAGGCACATTCCATTGTTTTTAAAAGTCGTTTCAGCTTTAAAATCTCAAGGTGTTAAGTTTGAAGCAATTATGGTAAAGGCACCAGGACTTTCTGGTTCAATACTTTGGGAAGAGGCTGGAAAACAACTAAAAGTAGTTGAAAACACTCAATACGAAGTACTTAAGGCATCAGATGTAGCTGTCCTTGCTTCTGGAACTATAACTCTTGAAGCAGGTATTCTTGAAACACCTGCTGTAGTAACTTATTCGCTTCCAAAGTGGATGTTTTTTATTGCAAAGAGGCTCGTTAAAGTGCCATTTGTAAGTTTGACAAACCTTATATTAAACAAACCTGTTTATCCTGAAATCGTAGGAGAAGGTTCCACAGAAGGTTTAATAGTAAAGGAAGTAAAGGAATTACTTTTTTTTGACAAAAAAAGAGAAGAAGTTAAACAAGAGCTAAAAAGACTAAAACGAATGCTTGGAACTCCTGGAGCCAGTTGGAGAATAGCTGAAGATATGATAAAGTATTTAATGAAAACTTTAAGTTTTACATAATATTAAACTTGACAATAAAGCTTTTTGGATAAAAGATAAACAAAATATCAAAAAGGAGGTTAGTCATGGCTGAGGACTTAAAGAAGATGTATAGAACCATTGTGGGAGATCACTTTCCTTCTGAAATAAGAATTACTTTTGGGGATCAAACTTTGATATACAAGAAGCGTACATGGGAGGTAGAGGTTGAACCTGGAGTATATGAAAAAAGAGGATTAAGATACGGTGAAAATCCTGATCAAGAGGCAGCACTTTACGAACTCGTTGCAGGAAATCTTGTGCTTGGAGAGTGTGAATTTATATCCCCGGGACTTGGGCTTGTTTCCAGCTTAAAAGAAGAGGACTTTTTACAGTTTGGAAAACATCCAAGTAAAATAAACCTTACTGACATAGACAGTGCTCTTAACATTTTAAGGTACTTAACTGAAAAGCCAGCTTGCGTTATAGTAAAGCACAACAATCCGTGTGGTGTTGCTTATGGAACGAGTATTGAGGATGCGTTTATAAGGGCATTTAGAGCAGATAGAATTGCTGCATTTGGAGGAGCAATTGCTCTTAATAGACCCGTTGACAAAAGCTGTGCAGAGGCTATTTCTTCTCAATACTTTGAGGTTATAGTAGCTCCTGAATACGAAGACGGAGCAGTAGAAATTTTAAAGAAAAGGAAAAACTTAAGAATCATTAAGATAAATCGTTTGGATAAGCTTGAGGAATATCAAAATTACAGAGTAGTTGAATTTAAAAGCCTTATAGATGGTGGAATAATCGTTCAGGTATCTCAGCAGAACAAGATTAAAAGTAAAGAAGACCTAAAACCAGCAATTGCAGAAAAAGACGGAGTAGAGTACAAGTGCGTAAGAGAACCTGATGACAGAGAAATAAGAGACATGATATTTGGATGGGCTGTAGAACTTGGAGTAACTTCAAATTCTGTACTTTTTGTAAAAGACGAGTGCACGGTTAGTATTGGAACAGGAGAACAGGATAGAGTTGGGTGTACGGAAATAGCAATTTTTAAGGCATATACTAAGTATGCTGATCTTCTTTGTTACGACAAATACGGTATTCCTTACAAGCAACTTGAACTTGAGGTTCAAAAAGGACAGCGTCCAGCATCTCAAAAAGAGGAAATAGACGCTCAGACTCAAGAAGATAAAGGAGGGCTTAAAGGTGCAGTAATGGTTTCTGACGGATTTTTACCTTTTAGAGACTCTGTAGATGTAGTTGCAAAACATGGAATTACTGCGATACTTCAACCTGGTGGATCTTTAAGAGATTGGGAGGTAATTCAGGCTTGCAACGAGTACGATCCACCTATTGCAATGAAGTTTACAGGACAGAGAGCATTTAAGCATTAAAGGTCTTGAAAGGGGGTTTGAGAGAATGGACAAAATTCCTTTTACTCCTGAAGGTCTTGAAAAGATAAAAAAAGAGCTTGAGCACCTTATAAAGGTGGAAAGACGGAAAGTTATAAAGGCTATTGAAGAGGCAAGGGCACACGGAGATCTTTCTGAAAACGCAGAATACGAAGCAGCTAAAGAAAAACAGGCTCACATAGAAGGAAGAATTCAAGAGCTATCCGGTGTTCTTGCTAAGGCAGAGGTAATACCACCCCTTAAAACACCTCCAGAAAGGGTGCAGTTTGGTGTAAAAGTAAGGCTTTTAAATCTTGATACTGACGAAGAGGTAGTTTATAAGTTGGTTGGTCCTTATGAAGCAGATCCTGCAAGTGGAAGTATTTCCATAAACTCTCCTATTGCAAGAGCACTTATAGGTAAAGAAATAGGAGAAGAAGTAAAAGTAAGAACCCCTTCTGGAGAAAAAACTTTTGAGATACTTGACATAGAAGTATAAAAATTCGTGGAGGTAGAAAAATGGAGTTTCTTTCAAAAAAATTTTTGTTTACTCCTGGTCCTGTTCAGGTTGCTCCAAAAGTAATGCTTTCTATGGCAGGACCAATGACCCATCACAGACTTCCTGAGTTTTCCCAGGTTATTACGGAAATTCGTGAAGGACTAAAGTACCTATTTCAGACTCAGGAGCCTGTATATTTTTTTGCCTCTTCTGGCACAGGGGCAATGGAGGCTGCAATCGTAAACTGCTTTTCTCCTGAAGACAAGGTAATAGCGGTTGTTGGAGGCAAGTTCGGTAAAAGGTGGTACGAACTTGCAGAGACCTATGGACTTAATCCAATTCCTCTTGAGGTAGAATGGGGAAAAGCAGTAAAAGTAGAACAAGTAGAAGAGCTTTTAAAGGCTAATCCAGATGTAAAAGGGGTATTAATTCAAGCGTGTGAAACTTCTACAGGAGTTAAGCATCCAGTAAAAGAAATAGCAGAGCTTTTAAAAGACAAAGATTGTATTCTCGTCGTAGATGCTATAACTGCACTTGGGGTTTATCCTTTACCTATGGACGATTGGGGGCTTGATGTTGTTATTACTGGGTCTCAAAAGGCACTGAGTCTTCCTCCTGGTCTTTCTTTTATTGCTTTTTCTAAAAAAGCTCAAGAGTTTGCAAAGAAGTCTAAGCTTCCAAAGTATTACTTTAGTCTTGAAAAAGAAGCAAAGGCATATAAAAAGGCAACCACTGCGTTTACGCCTGCAGTAACTCTTCTTCTTGGGCTTAAAGAAATGTTAAACAGGATTAAAAACATTGGACTTGAAAAACTTTTTGAACATTACAGACTTCTTTCTGAGGCCTGTAGATCTGCGGTTTCTGAAATGGGGTTGGAAATCTTTTCAGAGGTGCCTTCAGAGTCTCTTACTGTAATTAAGTCTCCTGAGGGATTGGATACGGGTAAGTTGCTAAACTTTTTAAAGAATAAGCTTGGTATTATATTTGCAGGAGGGCAGGAGCACCTTAAAGGAAAAATTATAAGAATTACTCACATGGGAGATCAGACTCCTTTTGAGCTTGTTCTTGCAATTTCTGCTTTGGAGGTTGGTTTAAATCTATTTGGTTTTTCCGTAGAATTTGGAAAAGGTGTGAAAGTAGTGGAAAAGTATCTTTACGAATATAGCAAAAACTTACAGGAGGAGGCGTAAAGATGAAGATATTAGTATCTGACACTCTTTCAGAAGAAGGTTTGAAAATACTGGAAGATGCAGGTTTTGAAGTTGTTTACAAACCAGGTCTTCCACCTGAGGAATTACTTGAAATTATAGAAGAATTTGACGGGCTTATTATAAGAAGTGGAACCAAGGTTACCAGAGAAGTTATAGAGCGTGCAAAAAAGTTGAGAGTTATTGGTAGAGCAGGAACAGGACTTGACAATGTGGACATTCAGGCAGCAAACGAAAAAGGGATAGTGGTAATGAATGTTCCTGGTGGTAATACCCTTTCTGCAGCAGAACACACTCTTGGACTTCTTTTTGCACTTGCCAGAAAAATTCCTCAGGCTGTAGCATCTATCAAGGCAGGTAAATGGGAAAAGAAGAAGTTTATGGGAGTAGAAATAAACAACAAAACCCTTGGAATAATAGGGCTTGGTAGAATAGGAAGTATAGTTGCTGATAGAGCAATTGCTATGAAGATGAAGGTTATTGCTTATGATCCCTTTGTTACACCAGAAGCTGCCGAAAAAAAAGGTATAGAACTCGTAGATCTTGAGGAGCTTTTTAGAAGGTCAGACTTTATAACCATTCATACTCCTTTGACCAAAGAGACTTATCACTTAATAGACGAAAAGGCTTTTTCCATGATGAAAGACGGGGTTTATCTCATTAATTGTGCAAGAGGGGGTATCGTAGATGAAGAGGCATTGTACAAAGCTCTTAAGTCTGGTAAAGTAGCAGGAGCAGCTCTTGATGTTTACGAAAAAGAACCTATTGATCCAAATCATCCACTTCTTGAGCTTGATAACTTTATAGGAACTCCTCACCTCGGAGCTTCAACTGTTGAAGCACAAAAAACAGTTGCAGTAGAAATTGCAAAACAGGTAGTAGATTACTTAAAGAATGGCATTGTTAAAAACGCAGTTAATGTTCCTTCTATAAGTCCTGAAGCAATGAAAGTAATAGGACCAGTAATTGGACTTGCTGAAAAAATGGGACTTCTTGCTGCTCAACTTTCAGAAGGAGCTATTCAAGAGGCAGACATAAGTTACGAAGGAGAGCTCTCTCAGTTGGATGTAAAACCTCTTACCCTTGCGTTCGTAAAGGGTTTATTGTATCCACACTTAAAAGAAGATGTAAACTATGTAAACGCCCTTATTCGTGCTAAAGAAAGAGGAATAAAAGTAGTTGAATCAAAAGCCGAGATGGCAGAAGACTTTACATCTCTTATAAGAGCTAAGGTTATTCACACAAAAGGAGAAACTCTCGTAGAGGGAACGCTTTTTGGAAAGAAAGAACCGAGAATAGTAAAAATAAACGGATTTAGGTTAGATGCACTTCCAGAAGGGCACATGCTTTACATTTTTAACGAAGACAAACCAGGAGTCATAGGACAGGTTGGAACAATTCTTGGAAAGCACGGACTTAACATTGCAAGGATGTATGTTGGGCAGGATCCTGAAAAACACACCAATGTCATTCTTTTAAGTCTTGATCAGCGTCCTTCAGAAGAGGCACTTAACGAGCTAAGAAGTCTAAATACTGTGTATTTAGTGAAGCCCTTGGAATTATAATGGATCTTAGAGCTCTTGAGTTACACGAGTTAAGAGAACTTTTTAAAGAATTAGGTGAGCCTTCCTACAGGGGAGAACAGGTATTTCACTGGATAACCTGTAGGGAGGCTATTTCTTTTCACGAAATGACTGACTTACCTAAGAGTTTAAGAAGCCGGCTTTCAGAACTTTTTAGTCTGGAACTTCCTGAAGTAATAGAAACCAAAACAGATGTTGACGGTACCACGAAGTTCGCTATTAAACTTAAAGACGGAGAGGTAATTGAAAGCGTTTTAATTCCAGAAAGGGATCACTATACCCTTTGCGTTTCTACGCAGGTTGGATGTCCTATAGGATGCAAGTTCTGTCTTACGGGAACTATGGGATTTAAAAGAAATCTCACTACAGGTGAAATAATTTCTCAAGTAGTAATAGGAAGAAGGTATGTTAAAGAAAAAGAGCTTGAATTGCCGTTGAGAAACATTGTTTTTATGGGAATGGGTGAACCTCTTTTAAACTACGAAAACCTGTTAAAGGCACTAAAAATACTTGCTCATCCCAAAGGTTTTAACTATTCTAAGAAGAGACTTACGGTTTCAACTGTTGGAATAATAGAAAAGATAAAAAAACTTGCAAAAGACTTTCCAACTGCCCTTGCCATATCACTTCACGCACCTTTTGATGACTTAAGAAGAGAGTTAATTCCTATTGCGGTAAGGTATTCTGTTAAAGATCTTATTGAAGTGTGTAGGGAGTTTCCAAGAATAAAAAATAGCAGGATAACCGTAGAATATGTTTTACTTAGAGGTATTAATACGGACTTAAAGTGTGCAAAGAGATTAGCAGAGTTATTAAAAGGAAAGGTTTTTAAAGTAAACCTTATACCTTTTAATCCGCATCCAGAATTACCTTTTGAGAGACCAACAGAGGAAGAGATTGAAGCTTTTCAGAGGTATCTTTTGGATAGAGGAATATTAACGACGATTAGAAAGAGCAAGGGTTTAAACATAAGAGCTGCGTGTGGGCAGTTAAGAGCAGAGATCCAATCAGCTTTTAATTGAAAAATCAAAAAAACCGTGCAATTTATTAGTTTAAACTTTACTATTTTCCTTTCATTACAATTATTTTAAAAATTCTAAACTTTTCTGTCCTTGATTTTTTGTGAGAATAAGGTATAAAGAGTAGAAAAGGGGGGAGAGATGAGCAGCAGGCAAGAGGTGAATAACGATCCAGATCCTGGAGGGAGGATAGCCTGCTGCTCGTTATTTTCTGGAGTTATACTACTTAATCCCCCAGGTTCTGTGAATCTTGGGAGGTCTAAGGGCAGGGGATCTTTATCCTGGGAACTTTTAAAGGTAAAAGTGTTCCTGGGTTTATCATGAGGAAAAAGTCTTTATTATAAAGTAATTAAAATTGAAATGTAGTATAAATTTAAAAAAACAAAAATAAAAAGGGGGGAGCTATGAGCGAGGGTAAGGTAAAAGGTTCTTCTATGGGGTGGAAGGAGTTTTACTTAAAAGAAGACTGGTGGGCTGTTTGGCTTTCCTTTTTAATCATTTTTTCTGCATTTTTTGCGTTTAAAAGTGGTACGAGTTTAAAGTTTATTGCCATCAAACCTGCAAAGTGGGCTACATTTGGACAGCTTATTCAAGATCTTACTGCTCATTGGTCTAATTACTTGATTAACTTCGTCGTTTGGTTAGTTATTTTTACTATAAGTACTGCTATAATGGGATTTAAAGTCTCGGAATTCGTACCGTCGTTTATTTTCGTTTATGTGTTTTCCGTAATTATATTTATTATAGGTGCTTGGGAAAAGGCTCACAATTATAACCTTGAACCACCGTTAGTTGCTTTAGCTTTGGGAATGTTAATTTCTAACATTTTTAGACTACCTAAGTGGATGGACACTGGATTCCGCGTAGAGTATTACATTAAAACAGGTATCGTTTTATTAGGAGCGACTTTGCCTTTTACTTTAATTATCTGGGCAGGACCTATAGCGTTTATTCAAGCAACTATAGTTGCAGTTACGACATTTCTTACTATTTACTTTGCATCTACTAAACTTTTTGGTTTGGATCGTCGTTTAGGAGCAACCTTAGGAGCTGGTGGTGCGGTATGTGGAGTTTCTGCGTCTATTGCAATAGCTGGTGCAGTTAAAGCTAAAAAAGAACACTTACCTATAGCAATTACTTTGGTTATTATATGGGCTATAGTAATGATCTTTTTCTTACCTTTAGTAGCAAGACTTCTTCACCTTCACGCTGGAATTGCTGGTGCGTGGATAGGAACTTCTGAATTTGCAGATGCAGCAGGTTTTGCAGCAGCTCAGGCTTATGGTGCATTAGCTCAACACCTTCCACACATTCCTGGAACAGAAGAAGACGCTGTATGGGCATTTACTTTAATGAAGGTAGTAGGTCGTGACATATGGATTGGTGTGTGGGCATTCGTAATGGCTCTCGTTTCTACGATGAAGTGGGAAGTAGAAGAATCTGGTGTTCGTCCAAGTCCTGCAGAAATTTGGTGGAGGTTCCCTAAGTTCGTTCTTGGTTTCTTCGTTGCGTCACTTTTCATGACTGCTGTAACTGCTGGTGCTGACCTTATGACTTATAAAAATGTAATAAAACCCATGCTCGTTGCACCAATAAAAACTATGAGAACTTGGGCATTTATTTTCTGCTTTTTTAGTATAGGTCTTACTACCAGATTTAGAGAACTTTCTAAAACCGGATCCAAACCTTTCTGGGCATTTACCATAGGTGTAGTAGTAAATGTTGTTTTAGGATTTATTTTATCTACCAAAGTATTTGGACACTACTGGACGCACTTACACATGGGTAAATAGCAGTTATAAAGCTTAAAGGGGAACGAACCGTTAAGTTCGTTCCCTTTTTTTAATTAATTAAAATTAAAATGAAAAAGAGTAAAACTTTTAAAAAGTGCTGTTATACATGCAAACACTTCTGCAACGATCCTCAGTTCTTAGAAGAAGTCTTCAAAGGTTATAAAGTTTTAAGTTCAGCTTATGGTTCCACGAGAAAAGACGACGGTTTGTGTCTTCTAAAAAAAATTTTTTTATCAGGATATAATGTTTGTAAAGATTACGAACCTATATTATAATATTTTAGAAAGTAAAAATATTAAGTAACAAAAATAGAATAAAAGTGTAATTGGATGTTTAACTTTGATTAAAAAAATTCGTAAGTGGTTTTACTTTCTTTTTTATTCTTGGGATTGGATACAGATTGAACCTACGAGTGCGTGTCCTCATCGTTGTATTTACTGTCCAAGAGAAGTTTATTCCTCTTCATGGAAATTGAGATTCCTTGGTTTAAGTTTGTTTAAAAAGCTGATTTATCAATTAAAGAAGTTTTCTTCTGTGAGACTAATCCACATCCAAGGTTGGGGAGAACCTTTTTTACATCCAAATCTTCTTGAGATGATAAGCATTGCCAAAAAGTGCGGTTTTGTAGTAGGTACTACTACGAGTGGAATATCTTTAAAAACTGAATTTTTAGAAAAGCTAATAGATTCTAAAATAGACATCTTAGCGTTTTCTTTGGCAGGATTTCAAAAGAGGAACGATTCAATAAGAGTTGGTACTGAGTATAAAAAAGTACTAAAAATTATAGAAACTCTAATTAAAATTAAAGAAAAAGTAGGCTCTCCAACTCCCAAAATACACATTGCTTACATGTGGCTTAAGTCTAATTATAAAGACTTAAAACAAGTACTTTCAGACTTAAAACTCCTTGACATTTCTCAAGTAGTAATTCATACCCTGAGTTTCGTAACGAAAAAAGAGCTTGAAAAAGAAGTAATTTATCCAGAACCAGAGATATTGGACTTCGTAAAAGAACTAAGTTTTACATATTCTTCAGAAGAACCTTGGATATACATTTATCTTCCAAAAGTAGGGGTACCACTTTCTAAGTGTCCTGAAAACATAGAACATGCCTGTTTTATTAGTGCTGACGGTAAAGTAGCTCCTTGCGTGTTTCACCAAATTCCTGTTACAGAACCAGTGACTTATTATTTCACTGGTAAAGAATTAACCTATTTTCCTTTTGACTTTGGAAACATCATTAAAGAGGACATCTACACTTTGTGGAGTAAAAAACATTACAAAAACTTTAGAAAAAGCTTTCTTTCTCACTACCTTTGTAGTAATTGTTACAAACCCTATTTTAGGTACTATTCATAAACTCCAGCAATTTCAAAACCACACTTAGGACACCTTCCACCTGGAGTAACATCGTACTTTAAAATTCTAAATCCGTATCTTTCAATTACTGGATAATTACACTTAGGACAATAGGTGTGTTCGTATTGATTTCCTGGAACATTGCCTACATATATGTAGTAAAGCCCAGCTTCTTTCCCAATGTAAAAAGCCTTTACAAGGGTTTCCTCTGGAGTAAAAGGCTTGTCAAGCATTTTGTAATTTGGATAGAACCTTGAAATATGCCAGGGAGTTTCTTCTCCAAGTTCAGACTTTATAAATTCTGCTATGTCTCTAAGTTCTTCAGGAGAGTCGTTTTCCCCTGGTATAATCAAAGTGGTTACTTCAAGCCATATTCCTTTTTGTTTAAGATACTTAAGGTTATCTAACACGGGTTGTAGTCTTGCTTTACAGTGTTTTTTGTAAAACTCGTCTCTAAAAGACTTAAGGTCAACATTAATTCCGTGTAAGTAAGGTGCTATGTAATCTATTGCATCTTTTGACATGTAGCCATTTGACACGAATACATTTTTTAATCCAGCACTTACTGCAAGCTTAGAGCAATCATAAGCAAATTCAAAGTAAATAGTCGGTTCAGTGTAGGTGTAAGATATACTTTTTGCTCCTTCAATTTTTGCAGTTTCAACTACTTGTTTGGGACTCATTGGCTTTCCA
This sequence comes from Thermodesulfobacteriota bacterium, assembly GCA_013153525.1. Lineage (GTDB taxonomy): Bacteria > Desulfobacterota > Thermodesulfobacteria > Thermodesulfobacteriales > Thermodesulfobacteriaceae > Thermodesulfobacterium. Next base: position 16,858 of record JAADEG010000075.1, on the reverse strand, counting down.
GCAATAGCTCCAAAAATAAAGGGATATTGAGAAATTTCGTAATTTTGGCAGAAACTACACTTAAAGTTGCACCCAACCGTGGAAATAGAATAACTCCAAGATCCAGGTAAAAAGTGAAAAAGTGGTTTTTTTTCTATAGGATCAAGGTGTTGAGCAATAACCTTGCCATAAACGAGTGAATAAAGTACTCCTTCTTCGTTTAACCTTACCCCACAAATTCCTGTTTTACCTTTTGGAATTACGCACCTGTGAGAGCACAAAAAACACCTTACTTTACCTTCTTCCAGTTTTTCGTAAAAAAGTGCAGTTTTCATTTAAATACCTCCGTTAAAACTCCTACATTTTATTTTATCACCCATTAAGCATTTTTTCCACCTCCAAGGTATAAGGACCTTTTTTGTACTCGTAAATAAACAAGGGTGGAAGGATTCTTAATTCTTCTCCAGCACCTTTAACGCACTTAATAAGTGCAAGCTTGGCTTCACTTCCAGGATAAGAGTAAACTAACCTTAATTCCTTAGGTTCAAGCTTGTGAGACTTTAAACAAAAAAATAGCTCAGCTAATCTTAAAGCAGTAAATATTAAAAACAGTTTTCCTCCTGTTTTCAACACCCTGCTACAGGCTTTTATCCAAGATACGAGATCTGATTTTTTCCCTCTTCTGGCTACTTCTTCAATTTTATTTTGACTCTTTCTTCCTGCTCCGGTTTTAAAGTAAGGAGGATTTAAAAATACTACATCTACGGAATTGTCTTTAAAAGGAGGAGCCATAAAGTCCGCTTTAATTATTAAAAGTCTATTTTCAAATCCGTTTTTTTGTAAAGAGAGTTTAAGACACTTTAAAAATACTTCTTCTTTTTCAACTGCAAATACTTTTGCACTTTTATTTTTAAAAAGGAGTATAGAGGATATTACACCACAGCCTGCTCCAAATTCAACTGCTATTTCTGAAGGTTTTAACTTTACGAAGTTTGCGAGTAATACAGAATCTATAGCAAACCTATAGCCTTTTTCAGGCTGAAAAAGACTAAGTTTGCCCTTTAAAAAAGGGGTTTCTTTAACAGGGATATAATCCATCCCACAAAAACTTGACGACTTGATTGTGAAGTAACCAGCCTTTTAGAGTGGGAAGTATTTTGTTACCTTCAAAAATTATGTAATTTTGCTTAGCGAGTAAGTAAACGATGTCTCTATGAATTTCGTAATTGTAGTAATTTCTGAGTCTCTCAAGAGATATTCCGTCTTTTAATCTTAATCCCATCATTATGTATTCCTTGGCAAATTGAAGGTTGTCAAGAAATTCTTCAATCCTCAAGGGTGGGCGACTGAACTCTGTAAGTGTGTTTATGTACTTTTCTAAATTTCTCGTATTTCTCCACCTGACATTCCCTACTCTGGAAACTGCAGATACTCCAAGACCAAGATAAGGTTTTAATTCCCAATAAAATAAGTTGTGAATGCACTTATTTTTAAGAAAAGCATAATTAGAAATTTCGTAATGTTCGTAACCAAAGGAAGTTAGAGAATCATTAATAAGTGTGTAAAACTTTTCTACTTCCTCTTCTGAAATCCAGTTTTTTTTAGGATATCTTTGGGCGAATTCAGTTCCTTCTTCTATCATTAATTCGTAAAAGGATATGTGAGGAGGATTGTACTTTAATAGAGTATTTATTTCGTCTTCTAAGTCCTTTAAAGTTTGACCTTTCCATCCAAAAATCATATCTACGGAAAAGTTACAGCAGTTTTCTTTAAGGGCTTCAAGAGAAAGTACTGCTTGAGAAACAGAGTGAATTCTTCCTAATTCTTTAAGTCCTTTTTCACACAAGCTTTGGACTCCTACGCTTATTCTATTAATACCTAAATTTAAATAAGCCTTTAACTTTTCTGCATCAAAGGTATCAGGATTTACCTCTATGGTTACTTCTTTAGGTTTAATAGGTAAAGTCTTAAACAAACACTCAAACAATTTTTCAAAGAAAGACAAAGGTAAAATAGAAGGAGTTCCACCTCCTATGTAAATGGTTATAAAATAAAAGTCTTTTTCTTCTATAAATTCGTTTAATAGTGTTTTAGCAAAGATTACTTCTTGTTGAATAGCTTTTAAGTAATCTTCAACGATTTCTGCGTTTTTTAAAGGAACTGAAAAAAAGTCACAATAAGGGCACTTTTTTTTACAAAAAGGGATGTGAATGTATAAGGCAAGTTCTTTTTCTTTCATTTTTTAAAAATATATCACTTCTTTATACTTTATAAAGAATTTAAATATTAAATAATGTTTTAAAAATGGTATAATAATTAACCAAACCCTTTAACGGAGGATAGTTATGGAAAAGAGTTACTTTCCTGTGTTTTTAGACATAAAAAACAAGCTTTGCGTAGTAATAGGTGGTGGAAAGGTTGCAGAAAGAAAAGTTTTCTCTCTTATTGAAGCAGGTGCTAAGGTAAAGGTAATAGCTCCTCAGGTTTTAGAATCAATAGAAGAACTGGCTAAAAAAGGAAAAGTTATTTTAGAAAAAAGGGAATACAAAAAAGGAGATCTTGAAGGAGCAAGATTGGTTATAGCAGCTACTAATAACGAAGAAGTACAAAAAGAGGTTTACGAAGAGGCTGAAGAAAGAGGAATTTTTTGTAATGTAGTAGATGTACCTGAACTTTGCAGTTTTATCGTGCCGTCTATTGTAAGAAGGGGTCCGCTTTGTATAGCTATTTCTACCTCTGGCAAAGCACCAGCAGTGGCTAAGAGACTTAGACAAATACTTGAAGATCTATTTGGAGAGGAATACGCAGTTTACCTTGAGCTTATGGGTAGAATAAGAGAATTTGTATTAAAAATGGACATACCTCAAGAAGAAAAACACCTTAAACTGAATCGCTTAGCTCTTGCTCCAATCCTTGATTGTATAAAGTACGGAGACACAAAACTTTTAAAAGAGATGCTAAAAAGTGAAGGTCTTAGCGAAGTTTTAACTCTTTTTGAGTTACCATCCCCCAATACTTCTGCCAAAGAAACTTAAATGCAGGGGTAAACATCTCAGGATGCGTTTTTATTAATCTATCTACTTCTTCTATAGAAAAAAATCTTCCGTCTTCAACTTCAAGTGGATTAGGCTTTGGTATTTTATTCGTGTGACCAACAAATAAAGCTATACACTGAAGGGTAGGGGTTTCAAGAGGCGTTACTCTTAAAACCTCTTCAAGTTTTACTTTTATTGAAAGCTCTTCTTTTAGTTCTCTTTGAGCAGTAATTAAAAAGCTCTCTCCAGCTAAAACATGCCCTGAGGCAGAAGAAGTCCACAAACCAGGATTTTCTTCCACGCTTTTAGCCTTTTTTTGTAAATAAACCTCCCCTTTTTTGTTAAACAAAAATATGTGCACTGTTTTGTGATAAAAACCGTGTTTGTGAATTTTTTCTCTTGTGAGAATTGTTATGGGATTACAATTCTCATCAACAGCCTCAAGAAGTTCTTTTCTTCTACCCTCTGGTGTACTCCTTGGTTTGCGCCCCTTTCGTGAGTTTTTATTATTCTCTCCGCCGTCTTTTTTCATTACTTTTTTCTAAGCCTCCTATAAATTTTTATTTCCGCATATATTATTACAAAAATAAAATTTGAAAAGATTTTGTTTAGTTTTTTATTACTTTTTGAAGAATTTCGTCTAAGTGACTAACGAGAATAAAGTTTATTTTTTCTCTTAAGTCCTTAGGAATCTCTTCAAGGTCTTTTACATTTTTTTGAGGAATAAAAACATTCTTAATGCCTTTTCTAAGTGCTGCAAGAGACTTTTCTTTAATACCACCTACGGGTAATATTTTTCCTCTTAAAGTGATTTCTCCTGTCATTGCATAATCCTTAGAAACGGGTTTTTTAGTAAGTGCAGAAATCATTGCTACTGCAATAGTTACTCCTGCACTTGGTCCGTCCTTTGGAATTGCTCCTGAAGGCACATGTATGTGCAAGTCGTACTTTTTGTAAAAGTCAGGCTCAAGACCAAATTCCTTGTGTCTTGAACGAATAAAAGACAAAGCAGCTTTTGCACTTTCTTTCATCACATCTCCAAGCTGACCCGTAAGAATAAGTTCTCCTTTTCCAGGCATTACTACGGCTTCTACATAAAGAACCTCTCCACCGTTTGGAGTCCAGGCAAGCCCTGTTGCTACCCCTATCTCGTCTTCTTTTTGCTCAAGCTCTTCTATGTACTCAGGTGGACCAAGTAACTCTACCAAGTCTTCTGGTTTAACCTCAAAAGGTCCTTTTTCTCCTTCTGCAATTTTCCTTGCAAACTTTCTGCAAATTGCTGCAAGTTTTCTTTCAAGCTCCCTTACTCCAGATTCGTATGTGTATTCTTCTATAATTTTTAAAATAACCTCATCACTAATTTTTATGTCCTTTTTCTTAAGCCCGTGTTCCTTTAAAAGCCTTGGAATTAAGTGCTTTTTGGCAATCTCAAGTTTTTCCTTATAAGTGTATCCAGAAAGATAGATAACTTCCATTCTGTCAAGAAGTACCTTAGGAATTGGTTCTGTCATGTTAGCAGTAGTAATAAACAAAACTTTTGAAAGATCAAAAGGTACATCCAAGTAGTGATCAACGAACTCTTTATTTTGCTCTGGATCCAGAACTTCAAGTAATGCTGCAGCAGGATCTCCGTGGAAGTCACTACAAAGTTTGTCAATTTCATCCAGGAGAAATACTGGGTTGTTTACTCCAGCTTGCTTAATACCTTGGATAATCCTTCCTGGAAGTGCACCAACATAGGTTCTTCTGTGTCCTCTTATCTCTGCTTCGTCCTTTACTCCACCAAGTGCAACCCTTACGAACTTTCTTCCAAGGGCTTTAGCAATAGACCTGCCGAGACTGGTCTTTCCAACCCCAGGAGGTCCAACGAAACACAAAATAGCTCCTTTTGCTTTTGGATTAATCTTCTTTACTGCAAGAAACTCTAAAATTCGCTCTTTAACCTTTTCCAAATCATAATGCTCTTTGTCAAGCACTTTTTTAACATGCTTAAGATCAAGATTATCCTTGGTTGACTTTTTCCAAGGAAGTTCTATAAGCCATTCAAGATAATTCCTTATCACTGCAGCTTCAGAAGAGTCTGGATGCATGTATTCTAAACGATTAAGTTGTTTCAATGCTTCTTTTTCTACTTCTTTTGGCATTTTTGCCTTTTTTATTTTTGAGTGAAGCTCTTCAATTTCACTCTCTATGTCGTCAAATTCTCCGAGCTCTCTCTTTATGGCTCTCAGCTGTTCTCTCAAAAAGTACTCTCTTTGAGACCTTCCTATCTCTTCTTGAGCCTCTGCCTGAATTTTGTTCTGTAAGGATGTAATTTCTATCTCTCTTATAAGAATATTAGAAATTTTTTTAAGTCTTTCCACTGCATCCAGGGTTTCAAGAAGTTCCTGAGCTTCTTTAACCTTGAGTTTAAGGTAAATAGTAACCAAATCTGCCAATCTTCCAGGCTCTTCTACAGAACTTATAACAGAAGATATTTCTGGATTAAGACCACCTTTTAACGCAAGAAGCTTTTCTGTATTTTCTTTAACGCTCCTCATCAAGGCTTCAATTTCAGGAGTTATAACCTCAGGTTCTTTTTCTTTACAAGGCTCAATTTTTACTTTAAAGTAAGGTGAAGTTTGTAGAAATTCTTTAATCTCTACTCTTGATAATACCTGTACAACTGCTTTTAAACGGTTTTCAGATATGTTAAAAGTTTTGAGGATTAAAGCTATAGTACCTATTTTGTAAATGTCTTTTGGTTTAGGATTTTCTATGCGAGAATTTTTTTGGGTTGAAAGCACTATTAACTTATCCATGGAAAGGGCTTTTTCAATTGCAGTAAGAGACTTCTTTCTTCCAATAAAAAGAGGCACTACCATAGAAGGAAATACTACGAGATCTCGTATTGCCATCAATGGAAGGACTTCAGGTACATCTATTGTTTCACCTTCTGAAACTTCTGGAATGTTGAGTTCAAAGTCCTCTGTCATATCCACTCCTTCTTTTTAAATTTTTAATTTTTTGGTAAAGATAATGTAAAACTAATATCTTTGATTTTCAACCCCTAAGTTTAAATTAATTTAAAGGATTTCAACTAAAATCAACAAATGTTACTTTCTCTTGATTTTTTCAAATTTGTGATATAAGTTGTAATTTAAAATTAAAATTAATTAAAGGAGGTGGGAGCTATGAAAAAGGTGATACTCGTTGGATGTGGAGCTTATATGGATTCAGGTTATGGATGTCCTGGAGAGTGGAGGTGTCTTAAGGCAGCAGCTCTTGGAGATGGTAAGTTTGGAGAGCCTGTACAGGTGATAGCATTCGTAAGGTGTGAGTGCCCTGGGCGTACCATCGTTTCAAATGTAGGAATGGCTATAAAACTTTCAGGGATTAAACCAGATAAGATTTACATCACGAGTTGTATGGCTGGAGCAAAACCAAAGTGTCCCTACAACGATCCAAAAGAAATAGCTGAGATGCTAAAGGAAAAGTTCGGAGTAGAAGTAGAACTCGGAACCCACGATTATCACTAATTTTCTTCAATAAAGGCTGCAGGGGAACCTGCAGCCTTCTCAAAATAGATTTTCGTCTTATTGATTGCAATTTTTCTGAAAAAGTTTAAAATTTCCAATACAAATCAGTTTAAGGAGGCATGAGTATGGGAGAAAAGAGTTATCGTATAGCAGTTATTCCTGGGGATGGTACTGGTCCAGAAGTAATAAGAGAAGGGGTAAAAGTTCTTGAAGCAGCAGGACGCAGGTTTGGAATTAAGTTTAATTGGAATTACTTTGATTGGGGTGGAGAGAGGTACTTAAAGACCGGTGAGACGATTCCAGAAGGAGGTATAGAAGAGCTTAAAAAGCATGATGCAATATACCTCGGAGCAATAGGACATCCGGATGTTAAACCAGGAATTCTTGAAAAAGAAATACTTTTAAGAATAAGATTTGAGCTTGATCAATACATAAATCTTCGCCCTGTTAAACTTTATCCAGGTGTTTGGACTCCTTTAAAGGATAAAGGTCCTGAAGACATAGATTTCGTAGTTGTTAGAGAAAACACAGAAGGGCTTTACGCAGGTGGAGGTGGATTTTTGAGAAAAGGAACTCCTCAAGAAGTAGCAATTCAGGAGTCTATTAACACCCGTTACGGAGTTGAAAGGTGTATTCGTTTTGCATTTGAGTACTGCAGAAAAAGGAACAAGAAGAAAAAACTTACCCTCGTTGGAAAAACGAATGTTCTTACCTATGCTTGGGACTTGTGGTATAGAGTTTTTCAGGAAGTAGGAGAAGAGTATCCAGACATAGAAAAAGATTACGCACATGTAGATGCTACATGTATGTGGTTTGTTAAGAATCCAGAGTGGTTTGATGTGATAGTTACAGACAACATGTTTGGAGACATTATTACTGATCTTGGTGCAATTATTCAGGGAGGTATGGGAATAGCAGCTGGTGGTAATATTAATCCAGAAGGTGTTTCAATGTTTGAACCAATTGGTGGTTCAGCTCCTAAGTACACTGGAAAAAATGTTATTAATCCTCTTGCAGCAATATGTGCAGGAATGATGATGCTTGAGTGGCTTGGTGAAGAAGAAGCTGCAAGAGCAATAGAAAAAGCAGTTATTAAAGTGTGTAGAGATCACCTTAAGAGTATGGCAGCAGGTAAAATGGGATATTCTACCTCTGAAGTAGGAGATCTCGTAGCCAAGTACACAGAGGAGGGGGTTGAGTTATAAAAACTTTAAAACATGCTTGAAATCAACCTTAAAGAAGTGCCTGAATCCCCGGGTGTTTATCTTTTTAAAGACGCCCGGGGACATGTTTTATATGTAGGAAAAGCAAAAAACTTAAGAAATCGTCTTAGTTCCTATGTAAAAGGTCCTCTTGTTTCTCCAAAACTCTGGTACCTCGTAAATTCAACTCAAAAAGTTGACTACATCCTTACTACAAACGAAAAAGAAGCCCTGTTATTAGAAGCAACACTTATAAAAAAGTATCGTCCAAAGTACAATGTAGTATTTAAAGACGACAAAAATTATCCACTTTTAAGGTTATCTCTGAAAGAAAAGTATCCAAGACTTCAAATAGTTAGAAGAAGGAGAAAAGGGGATAATGCCATATACTTTGGTCCGTTTACATCTGCTAAAGGCTTAAGAGAAATCCTAAAACTCATATCAAAACTTTATCCTCTGAGAAGGTGTTCTAATGCAGAAATGCAAAGAAGAAAAAGACCGTGTATTTACTATCAAATTAAAAAGTGTCTTGCTCCTTGCGTAAACGATGTTCCTGAAGAAGAGTACAAAAAACTCGTGAATGGAGTAATTGAATTTTTTCAAGGAGGTGGAAAAAGGCTTATTGAGGAATTAAAAGCAGAAATGGAAAAACTTGCAGAGAATCTGGAGTTTGAAAGGGCTGCGTTTTTAAGAGACAGAATAAAAGAACTTGAGAAAATCCTTCAAGACCAGGCTGTTGTTCTTGACAAACAAGTTGAACTTGACTTTTGGAAGTTTAAAAAAATAAAAGACCACCTTTACGCAGTAGTTTTATTCGTAAGATATGGATACTTATACGGATTTCAGAGTTTTAAAGTTAGAGCTACTATAGAAGAATCTCCTGAAAAAAGTTTGTTATTACAATTTTACACAGACGGAAAAATTATTCCTGAAAAGGTCATTGCAAGACTTGAGGAAGAAGACAAAAGACTTATTGAAGAAGTACTTAAAGAGCTTGCAGGAAAAGAGGTTAGAGTAGGGGACGAAGAAGAATTTTTGGTTCTTGAAGAGATTGCAAGAAAAAATCTTGAAAACTTTATCTTGTTTGAGGAGAAAAAAGAGGGAATTGATTACGAAGTAATAAAAAACGAGGTTATGAGGGTACTTAGACTTGAGCACGAACCAAGATGGATTGAGGCAATAGATCTTTCTCAATTTTACGGAGATGCAAGAGTAGGAGCTATCGTGTGTTTTTTTGAGGGAATGCCAGAAAAGGATCGCTACAGAAAGTATCACATTAAAACAGAAGCAAAAGACGATTACGGAATGCTTTACGAGGTACTTTACAGAAGAATGAAAAGAGGAATGGAAGAAGACAACCTACCAGACTTAATGCTTATAGACGGTGGAAAAGCTCATCTTGAAACCGCTTTAAGAGTTGCTGAAGACCTTGGTTTAAAAGGGGTTGAATTCAGGGCAGTTGCAAAAAACGAAAAAAGACAGCCTGAAAAACTTTACATCCCCTACAGAAAAAATCCGATTTTTTTAACGAGGCACAGAGAGGTTTTTCAATTCGTAGGAAAAATAATGGAAGAGGCTCACAGGTTTGCTAAAACATTTGCACTAAAAACCAAAATAAAAACAGACTTAGCAAGTATTCTTGAGGAAGTAAAAGGAATAGGTCCAAAAAGAAGAGAAGTTATTTTGAAAAACTTTAAGAGTATAGAGGAGATTTTAGAGACCCCAATAGAAAAAATCGCTAAACTTCCGGGTTTTAACTTAAAGGTAGCAAGTAGCCTTAAACAGGCTCTTGCTACCTTAGAGACTAAACCCCAAGATCAGCACATATAACTTGAGCAATTTTTTTTCCGCTCATTAACATTCCACCAAATATTGGACCCATTCTCGGAAGTCCAAAGACTTCACACACTGCAATTCCTGTAACATAAAGACCTTCAGCAACTTTACCAGTGTAATCTACTACGAGTTTTTCTGAAACCTCACTCCAGTTAGACTTACCTCCTTTTATTTGAATACCGAGCTCTGGATTTTTTCCTGCAGCAGTATAAATAATTTCTGCGTCGTGTCCTGTTGCATCAACAAGGGCTTTGGTTTGAGTAAAAAGAGGATCCACATGAAGTCCAGCCATGTCTATTGCAGACCACTTCCACAAAACTCCACAAACCCTTGGTGGATCATCCCTTACTATTACATCCTCAACATCTACTCCCAGAAAAATTTTAGCTCCAGCGTCAATCGCTCCTACTGCAAGTTTAGCAATGAGTTCTGAAGGATCAAGAGTGTAAAGCTCATTTTTTGCAGGAGTATATTTTATTTTAAAGTCGTCAAGTATGGAAAGAGCTTCTTTTTGAACCACTATCTTGGGAAGCATAGCTGCTCCACCACCTATACCTCCACCAAAGGAAAGCCTTCTTTCATATACCAAAACTTTTAAACCTTTTTCAGCTGCGTACTTTGCAGCAGTTAGTCCAGAAGGTCCGGCGCCTACTATAAGAACATCTACATCACTGTAATTATAAAGATTTTCAAGTCCGCCTTTTATGATTTCCTGAGCAATAGAAAGTTCCATTATCAAACCTCCTGTATTTAGTTCTCTATCTCTTTTACCTCGCAAAATTAAAACTTCAAGAGTTTGAGTGAAAAATTTTACGAGTGTAAGTGCTTAATCCTAATTTTTACTGCCTGAGCATGACAAAAGAGATTTTCTGCTTCTGCAAGTTTGATAACTTTGTCACTTTCTCTTAAAAGTGCGTCTTTTGAATAACAAAGGAAGTTAACTTTTTTACAAAACTTTTCTACTGAAAGAGAAGAACAGAATCGTGCAAATCCCATAGTAGGAAGCACATGATTAGGTCCACCAGTATAATCTCCCACGGTTTCAGGTGTCCATTCACCAAGGAAAACTGCACCTGCGTGACGCACTTTGGATAGCCACAATACAGGATCTTTAATTGCAAGCTCTAAGTGCTCTGGAGCTATTTCGTTTGCAAGCTCTATTGCGGTTTCAAGGCTGTTTACTACTAAAATTGCACCTTGTTTCGTAATAGATTCCTTAGCAGCGTCTCTTACCCAATCCTTTTTCAAGGCGTCTTCAATAAAGTTTTTTACTTTTTTAGCAATTTTATAACTGGTGGTTATAAGAATTGGCAAGCTCATGGGATCGTGTTCTGCCTGGGCAAGAAGATCCCAACAAATAAACTCTGGATTTGCAGACTCATCAGCAATAACCAATACTTCACTTGGTCCTGCAATTATGTCTATTCCAACAAAAGCAGATACTAACTTTTTAGCGGATGTGACATAAACATTTCCTGGACCACAAATTAAGTCAACTTTTTTAATACTTTTAGTTCCATAAGCAAGTGCAAAAATAGACCAAGGTCCTCCGACCTTATAGATTTCACTTATTCCACACTCACTTGCAGCTACGAGTAAAGCTGGATGAAGAGTTTTGTCTTTTCTTGGAGGAGAAACCATGACTAATCTTTCTACCCCAGCTATTTTCGCTGGGATTGCACTCATTATTACCGTAGAAATAAGAGGAGTTTCTCCTCCTTTACCACCTGGTATGTAAAGACCAGCAGAATCAACAGGAGTTACCTTTTGTCCGCAAAATATTCCGTCTTTTGAATCAAACCAAGAAGACGGAAGAGTATTTTTGTGAAATCCTTCAACTTTTTTAATTGCGAGTTTTATAGCAGAAAGTAATTCTTCATCTATGGATTTATAAGCAGTTTCTATTTCTTTTTCTGTAACTTTTAGTTCTTCTTGAGTAAGTTTAACCTTATCAAACTTTTCCGTAAACTCAATTAATGCTTTGTCTCCTTCTTTTTTAACCTTATCTCCGATTTTTTTTATCTGGGTTTCAACTTTTTTAGAAATTCCCGAAAACCTGTTTTTTAAACGAGTTAAACACTTTTCAAAACCCCTTGATCCCTGTTTGTAAATTTTTATGCTCATTTCTTTCTCCTGACTACCAGTTTGCAAAAGGCTTTTGCCAAGCAGACTTTAATTCTCTGATGTCAGACATAAGAATAGTTTCACCTTTTAAGTCCTTTACGATCAAAACTGGTTCAGCTATGACTTCTCCTATAAGTGCGCACGGAAGCCCTGACATAAGTTCTTCAAAGTCTCTTACTTTGTCTTTTTTAACAGTAACTAATATTCTTCCAGCACTTTCAGAAAACAAAATAAAGTCCTCGCGTTTTTTACCTTCGTAAGGTACTGCACTAAGGTCTGCTACTATTCCAAGTCCTCCTGCAAAAGCCTTTTCTGCAAGAGCAACTCCAAGTCCTCCATCAGAAAGGTCGTGAGCAGACTCAACAAGGTTTTCGTAGATAGCGTCTCTAAGTCTTAAGTATATTTTTTTGTTAAGGTAAGCCTTTGGTTTTGGAACCTTTCCACCTTTGACTCCGAGAAGTCTAAAGTACTCAGAGCCACCGAGTTCGTCTTTTGTAATTCCGAGGATGTACAGGAAGTCACCTGCGGACTTTACATCCATTGTTTTAGCAAGTTTTACGCTTGGAATTCGGGCAACTACTGAAAAAAGCAGGGTAGGGGGTACAGAAATCTTAAGACTTCCGTCAGGAAGTACGGTTCCTACTCCGTAAGGATTGGGCTCTTCTGGATTTAGCCCAACCTGCATCAGGTAGTCGTTTTTCATGGAATCTTTACCAGAAATGCAAGGTACTCCGTAGGTGGTGGTAAATTCGTAAAGAGCCATGTTTGCTCTAACGAGCTGAGCAAGTTTAAACTTTCCATCAGGGTTTTTTTCGCTTTCTATAGGATCGCACCAGCAAAAGTTGTCAAGTCCTGCCATGTACTCTATATCTCCACCAACACACACTGCATTTCTAACAGCTTCGTCTATAGCATTTGCTGCCATCCAGTATGTATCAAAGTCTGAAAACTTCGGACATATTCCGTGAGCAACGACTATTCCGTTTTCACTTTCAAGATCGTACCTTATTACTGCTGCGTCACTTGGACCGTCGTTTTCAACACCTACTAAAGGTTTAACTACACTTCCTCCTTGAACCTCATGATCGTATTGCCTTACTACATACTCTTTTGAACATACATTGTAGGAAGAAAGAAGGTCTTTTAAAACTGCTTCGTAATCTTCAACTTCTGGAATATCAGGATCTTCTGGAATTTCTGGTGGTTTCCACTCTGCTTCAAGTTTTAGCTGTGGAACACCTTCGTGTAAAAACTCAAGAGGTAACAATCCAACGGTTTTTCCGTCATAAAGTATGTGAAAATAACCAGAATCAGTGAAGTTACCTAAAACCGTTGCAAGAACATCCATTTTTTCTGCAAGCTCAAGAAATCTTGAAAGCTTTTCAGGAGGTACTGCAAGGGTCATTCTCTCCTGACTTTCAGAAAGAAGTATTTCCCAGGGTTTAAGTCCTGGATACTTTAAAGGTGCTTTAGCGAGGTCTATTTCTGCTCCTCCTGATTCCTTAGCCATTTCACCTACAGAAGAAGAAAGCCCTCCTGCTCCGTTGTCCGTAATAGAATTGTAAAGTCCTTCGTCCCTTGCAATCATCAAAAAGTCAACGAGTTTTTTCTGAGTAATGGGATCACCTATTTGTACTGCTGTTGCTGGAGATCCCTCGTGTAAAGCCTCTGAAGAAAAAGTAGCTCCGTGAATACCATCTTTACCTATTTTACCACCTATCATTACTACGAAATCACCAGGTTTAGCTCCTTTTTCCCACGAAGGTTTTCCGTTTATGTAAAGGGGTAACAATCCTCCTGTCCCACAATAAACAAGAGGTTTTCCTAAGTACCTTGGATCAAATACTATAGAACCGTTTACAGTAGGTATTCCACTTTGATTGCCTCCGTGTTCAACCCCTTCTCTTACTCCTTCAAATATTCTCTTAGGATGAAGAATTCTCGGAGGAAGGGGTTTGTCCCAGTCTGGAGGAGCAAAACAAAATACATCGGTATTGAATATGAGCTTGGATCCTTTTCCAGTACCAAGAGGATCTCTATTGACTCCAACGATTCCAGTAAGTGCTCCTCCGTAAGGATCAAGAGCAGAAGGACTGTTGTGAGTTTCAACTTTAAAAGATAATGCCCACTTTTCGTCAAGTTTTATTACTCCGGCATTGTCAACGAAAATGGAAAGACAAAAGTCCTTTTCTCCTTTTTCTTCTCTAATTTTTTCAGTTGCACCTTTTATGTAGGTCTTAAACAAACTATCAATAACAAGCTCTTCCCCTTTTTCTAAGTCTTTGTAATTAATTTTAGCGTTAAATATTTTGTGTTTACAGTGTTCTGACCAGGTTTGGGCAAGGCTTTCAAGTTCAACATCTGTGATTGCTTCAGAAAGACCAAACTTTTTTCTTAATTCTAAAAAGTCTTTTTTTTGCCAGAACTTTTGAATTTCTTTCATTTCTTCAAGATTAAGAGCAAGAAGGCGATTTTTAGAAAGGTTTAACAATTCGTCGTCAGACATTTTTGAAAGGTCAAAAGTCTCCACCTCAGGAGGAAAGTATTCTTTTACTCTTGGAGGAGCATAAGAAATACCTTTTTCTTTAAATTTTTCAGCAGGTAAAATAAACCACCTTTCTATAAGCTCGTTTGCAAGAAGGTCTTTTGCTATTTTTTCAACTTTATTTCGTGAGAGTTTTCCTTTTATTAAATATTGTCTTGCAAAGTAAACTGCTTCCTTAGAAGGATCAAGAGGTCTTTGTATTATGTACTGAAGTGCTTCTTCAGCTGTTTTTCCTTCGTTATCCGTAACACCTGGTAAAAACCCTACTTCTATTACCCAATCAAACCTAATTCCTATGTTTAATGCTACGCTTTCGTTTATAGAAAACAATTGAATTACGGGATCACATAGTGCAGAATAGGCAAATTCCTGAATTATTTCAAAAGAGAAGTCACCTTCTACCAAATAAACCTTTACGAAGTGGACTTCTTCAACGGAAATTCCAAGGTCCTGTTGGATTTTTTTTGCTATTTTAGCTCCTTGAACATCTTTTAAGGTTGGTTTAGTTATTACTTCTATCCTGTTAACACTCATAACCTGAAATATACCCCCTTAACAAGGTTTTTCAACATCTGTTACTATAAAACCATTTTGATTTTTACTCTCGTACATGAGTCTGTCAACTCGTGCCATAAGAGACTCAAGTGTGTCGTCTTCTTTAATAATCGTTGCACCTATAGAAATAGTAGGATTAATTATACAAGAAGATACCTCAAGAAAAGAGTTTTCCACGAGAAGTTTAATCTTTGAGGCAACATTGATTAGGTCTTTTTTTCTTTCTAAATTTACTACTATTATAAACTCATCACCACCCCACCTTCCTGCAACATCGTCCATCCTAAAGTTGTTTTTAATGTTTTCTGCCACAAGTTTTAAAACCCTATCTCCTACAGGATGTCCAAAAGTGTCATTTATCTTTTTAAAATCATTTATGTCAAAAAATATTACTCCTATAACCCTTTTAAAACGCTTTACCTCGTTAATTTTGGTGGTTATTATCCAATTTATGTACCTTCTATTAAAAAGTTGAGTTAATTCGTCAATCAGTGCCAACTTTTCAAGAAGCTCTATTCTTTGTTTTAAGCTCTCACACGCCTCATCTACTTCTTTAAAAACCTCTATAACTGCAATTACTTTGTTTCCGTCTTTTATCGGAGCAAAGTAGCACTCAACGAGCAGTCTATAACCTACTTTGTGATGTAAATACACTCTTGTTTTAACGGGTTCTCCTGTTTTTACTACTTCTACTACAGGACAATCGTTTAGACAAAGATTGTTACCAAAGTGATCTATGTGCTGGAGAATGTTGTCTTTGCAGGACTTACCAATTACTTCGTCACTTGAAAAGCCTGTAATTTTTTCTGCAGCTTTGTTCCAATATACGATTTTCCTTTCAGGTGTTAAGATATAGACACCATAGCCTATATTTTCAAGAATATTAAATATAATTTCGTTATTGAGTTTTGGTAAAAACATTTTATAATTTATAGGGTTTATTTTTTAATTGAAACTTTGGTTAAAATTTTAACTCTTTAGTATAAAACATTTTTCAATTTAAAAAAGGGGATAGGGGTATGACGAGTGACAGAAACGACAGAAATGTAATTTGGTTTGACGGTTATGTAAAAAGGGAGGAGAGAAACAAAAAGTACGGGCACAAAAGCGGGGTAGTGTGGTTAACGGGTCTTTCTGCTTCTGGTAAGTCAACCATAGCTCATCACTTGGAAAAAAAACTTTTTGAAGAAGGAGTAAAAGTCTATGCTTTTGACGGAGATAACATAAGACACGGTCTTAATTCTGACCTTGGATTTTCTCCAGAAGATAGAAGAGAGAATCTTAGAAGAATTGCAGAGGTTGCGAAATTGTTTGTGGATGCAGGTATAATAGTGCTTGCAGCATTTGTTTCACCTTTTAAAAAGGATAGAGAACTCGTAAAGTCAAGATTTAGCAAAGACGAATTTATTGAAGTTTATGTAAAGTGTCCACCAGAGGTGTGTGAATTAAGGGATCCAAAAGGGTTGTACAAAAAAGCAAGGCAGGGGTTGATCAAAGGTTACACAGGGGTTGATGCACCTTACGAAGAGCCTGAGAATCCAGACTTAGTCATAGACACTACCAAACTTTCAGTTCCAGAGGCAGTGGATCTTCTGTACGATTACATTAAAAAAAGAGGCTGGTTAGAAGCTTGACAAGGAAGATTTTTTTATTAAATTAGTGAAGAAAAATTTTTAAGGAGGGGAGATACTGTGCCACATCACAAGTCAGCAAAAAAGGCTTTAAGGCAGAGTGAGAAGAGAAGGCTTAGGAACAAGGCTTTTAAGAGCAGAGTAAAGACAGAGACTAAAAAGTTTCTTGCTTATTTAGAGGCAGGGGACTTTGAAAAGGCAGAGATGCAGCTTAGAGTAGTTCAAAGTTTGCTTCACAAAGGTGTAAGCAAGGGTATTTTCCACTGGAAAAAAGCTGCAAACAAGATTTCTAAACTTTTTCAAAAGTACAATAAGGCGAAGCTTCAAGCAAAAACTCAGTAAGCTATCCCTGAGTACGGGGATGTAGCTCAGGTGGGAGAGCGCCGGAATCGCACTCCGGAGGTCGGGGGTTCGACTCCCCCCATCTCCAGAT
>JAADEG010000005.1 GCA_013153525.1 Thermodesulfobacteriota bacterium | reverse complement strand
TCCTTTGCTTTTTTAACCGCTAAAAAAGTTTTCCAAAAAAGGTTTAATATGCATTGATCACAAAGATCCCAATTATCCACATCTCTTATCCATCTTTCCATGAGATTTTCACTTACTTTTTCTGGTTCAGCTATTAAGGTAGCAAGAATTCTTGCCTCGTGAATTTCTGTTTCCCAAAGTTTTTCTGCAAGTGCTTGATTCTTGCCAATCTTTTTAGCAATTTTTCTTAAAATTGACTTAGGAATTCCTAAAATTTCTGCTGAAGAAATTATTCCGTATCTTAGCATTCTTTTGATATTCTCTTATTTTTTTTAAATTTTTAAGCTCTTCAAGAATTGTTTTTACTTTTTCTTCTACTTCCACGATTACAATTTTTTAAACAATTAAGTTTACTTTATAGCCGTTACAAATCCTCTTTACTTTTTGATAAAAATCCTGTGTATAAGATTTAGCAGGAATTCCTCTGACATAAAGTTTTTCGTACTTTTCAACGAGCTCTGGAAAGTGTTTTTTCAAAACACTAAAAAATATAACCTTTCCCTTACCAAAAAGGGTCGGAGGACTAAAATAAACCCTTTTTACCTTTAATTCTTTTGCAACCTTTACCATTTCCTCAAGTTCTTCCTCTTTGTCTGAAATAAAAGGAAGGATTGGCATAAAAGCAATCCCTACATCTAAGCCCTTTTCTACAAGAGTTTCTACGAGTTTTAATCTTTCTTCTACAGAAGGAACTGAGGGGTCAAAAATCTTTGCAATTTTTTGATTTAAGCTACAGAAAGAAACAGTTATCCTAACTCCAGACAGGTCTTTCTCTTTTAAATCTTCAGGTAAAATCGCCTTCCTATCAATTTCCAAAAGAATGTCAAGATCCCTTAAAATAAGCGGAGACTTCGTAAGACAATGAATTGGAAACTTTAAGTCTCTTATAACTTCAAGGCACTTTCTCGTAATTTGATAGCTCTTTTCCAAAGGCATCCAAGGTTCTGTTGCAGAGGAAACAGCAATAAAACCGTATTCTCCTTTTTTCGCACGATTACTAAGTTCCTTTTTTAATAGTTGAGGAGCATTTATTTTAACACTTAAAGGTTGATTTAAAGTTCCTCCATAGTGAGTCCCTTTTGTATAACAATAAATACAATTAAACTCACAGCCTTTGTAAGGATTTATAGAATAGTCGTCAAGAAACCAGGGATCTCTTTTTTTATGTTTATTAAGAATACTTTTAACCTTAATTTCTGTAATGTTTAAATTCTTTGCCACACCCAGGTAAGTTAGTCAGCCCCAAGTCTTTATTCTTGAATATTATAATTTTACTTTTCATTATACTCCATTTTTGGATAAATCACGCAAAACACAATTTCAAAAGTTTATAAAATAAACATTGAGTAAAAGAGAGGGTAGTAATAATTTCGGGAAACGGGTTAAACAAGGAAAATTAAAGCTTGCTTTCAAAAATCTTAATTTTAAAATAAAAGCGTTGATTAAAAACTTTTCTCTTTATTGCATCCAAACACCTTCTTGACAAACTAATAAAAACTTATATATTTTGTATGAAAAATTTCTTAGGGGAATTTTATTTTCTTGGAGGGGTAAATGGCAAGGCATAAGAAAAGAGAAAGGGAAAGGGAAATTGAAAGAAGGAGAAGAAGAAGGGCAAAACTTGCAAAGCTTAGAGCTAAAGGGCTCTTTCCAAGACCTGAAGGGTACGATCCTCGCGTTTATTCTTATGTTGCTTATGCAGTTGCAAAAGGAATTATGACCCTTGAAGAAGCTCTTGCAAGACTTGAAAAAGCAAAAATTTCTTAAGAAAGACTTACATTTATCGTTTATTGAATTAAAATTAATAACCAGCCCAGAAATTTGGGCTGGTTATTAATTTTTTTGAAAACTGCATAAAATGAAAGACTTCCCTCAAGAAAAAATTCGTAACTTTAGTATTATTGCTCACATTGATCACGGAAAATCTACGCTTGCTGACAGGCTTCTAGAATTCACTGGAGCTGTATCAAAAAGAGAAATGCGAGAACAATATCTTGACAAACTTGATCTTGAAAGAGAAAGAGGTATCACTATAAAAGCCCAAGCTGTGAGACTGTATTATCAACGAGAAAATGGTGAAGTATATCAATTAAATTTAATTGACACTCCTGGACATGTTGACTTCAGTTACGAAGTTTCACGAGCACTTGCTGCTTGTGAAGGAGCTCTTTTAGTAGTTGATGCTTCCCAGGGTGTTGAGGCTCAAACACTTGCAAATGTATATCTCGCTATAGAAAACAATTTAGAGATAGTTCCAGTAATAAATAAAATTGACTTACCTCAGGCAGATGTAGAACGCACTAAAAGAGAAATAGAGGAAGTCGTTGGACTTCCTGCAGACGACGCAATCTTGGTTAGTGCAAAATTAGGTATAGGTATAAAAGATGTCTTAGAAGCTATAGTAACCAGGATCCCTCCACCAAAAGGAGATAGGAAAGCCCCTCTCAGAGCTCTTGTATTTGACTCGTGGTACGATCCTTACTTGGGTGTCGTAGTTCTTTTAAGAGTGGTTGACGGAAAAATTTATCCTGGACAAAAAATCAAGTTTTTATCTACTGGAAAGGTCTATGAAGTTACAAAAGTAGGAGTTTTTGCTCCAGAAGCAACCTCAATAGATGTCCTTTCAGCAGGTGAGGTTGGATTTATAGCTGCAGGAATAAAAGAAGTAAGAGAAGCAAAAATAGGAGACACTATAACTGAGGCAAAGGCAAGCGTAAAACCACTTCCTGGATTTAAAGAAAGAAAGCCCGTTGTTTTTGCAGGTATTTTCCCGGTAAATAGTGACGACTTTGAAGACTTAAAAGAGGCTATAGAAAAACTCTGGCTCAACGATCCTGCGTTTTCTTACGAAATGGAAACCTCAGCAGCACTTGGCTTTGGTTTCAGGTGCGGATTTCAGGGACTTCTTCACATGGAAATAGTTCAGGAAAGACTTGAAAGAGAATTTAAGCTTGAACTCATTTCAACTGCTCCTTCAGTTAAGTACAAAATAAAACTTAGAAATGGAGAAGAAATAGAGGTTGAAAATCCTGCAGATTGGCCTGATCCTGGTACTATTGAAGAAGTACTTGAACCTTACATAAGAGCTGAAATTTATACTCCTAAGGAGTACTTAGGTGCACTTATAAAACTATGCGAAGAAAAAAGAGGAATTCAAAAGGAACTCAAGTTTATAACTCCTGAAAGGTGTATATTAGTGTATGAACTTCCTTTTAGCGAGGTAGTTCTTGACTTTTACGATAAACTTAAGAGTTATTCAAGAGGTTATGCCTCTTTGGATTATCAATTTATAGGTTATAAACCTGGTGATCTCGTGAAAATGGACATTTTAATAAATAAACAACCCGTTGACGCTCTTTCTTTAATCGTTCACAAGGATAAAGCTTATTATAGAGGAAGAGAACTCGCTGCAAAGTTAAAAGAAGTAATTCCGAGACAGCTCTTTGAAGTGGTAATTCAAGCTGCTATAGGAAGCAAAATTATAGCAAGAGAAAGAATTCCTCCTTTGAGAAAAGATGTTCTTGCAAAGTGCTATGGAGGAGATGTTACGCGAAAGAAAAAACTCCTTGAAAAACAAAAAGAAGGTAAAAAAAGACTTAAAGCTATAGGACATGTGGAAATTCCACAGGAGGCATTTCTTGCAGTATTAAAGATTTAAACGGAGGAAAGAATGTCTGAAAAAGAAACAGCTTCTTCTAAAGTTCTTGACTGGATAAAAAGTATAGCTATAGCTCTAATTCTCGCGATTTTTATAAGAACTTTTATCGTTCAAGCTTATAAAATACCCTCTGGTTCTATGATACCAACTCTGCTCGTAGGAGACTACATCTTGGTTAACAAACTCGCTTATGGAATAAGAAACCCTTTTAAAAATGATTACATAGTTATGTGGAGTAAACCTCACAGAAAAGATGTAGTAGTTTTTACCTATCCTTTAAACAAAAAACTTGACTTTATAAAAAGGGTTATTGGGCTTCCAGGAGATACCATTCAAATAATAAACAAAAAAGTATATGTAAACGGAAAACCTTTAAACGAACCTTATGTACAACACACTGACAAAAATGTTTATCCAGCAGGAGTGAGTCCAAGAGACAACTTTGGACCCGTAAAAGTGCCCCCGGGAGATGTATTCGTAATGGGGGACAACAGGGACGAAAGCTACGACAGTAGGTTTTGGGGATTCGTCCCTATAAAATACATAAAAGGCAAAGCTTTAATAATATACTTCTCCTGGGATCCAAAGAGATTTAGAATAAGATTTAATCGTATAGGTAAACTTATACACTAAATTACCTTGCAATCATTGCTCTCATTAGGTCTGCAGTATTTTCTGCGTGATGTGCTATACCAAGTACCAAGTCCACGAGTTTTAATGTGTAAAACAAACGCATTGGATCTTCAAGTTTTTGAAATACCGATTTTTTAACCTCGTTTCCGTATTCCTCAGCAAGATACTGAGCATAACGAATTTTTCTTATAAGTTCCTTAGCGTGATTTCTACTTTCTTCTCTCTTAGTAGAAAGAAAGTCTGCAGAAAATACTATCATATCTTCAAGATACTTAAGCGGCTCTATACTTCTTAAAAGTAAGTCGTCTATTTTAGTAAATATGTCTTCAGGAATTTCTATGGTTTTGAAAGATAACCAGTTCAGAATTTCCTCTGCTACATCTGCAATTGCATCCTGTTCTTTTAAATACAAAAATAATTCAAACCTCTCAACAGGTAAAATTATTCCCTTAGGAAGGTGTCCTCTTATGTTCTGTTTTAATTTGTCTGCTTCTTTTTCTATTTCAAAGATGTGCTTTGCTATTTCTTCAAGCCTTTCTTGATTTTTATTGTAATAAGCTTCAAGAGAAAGAGAAAGTCTTTCTACGCACTCTAAAACGAGGTGCGCGTGTTTTTTTAAGTAATCAAAAATGGGTATGTCCTTAAAAATTGAATCTTTAAGTGAAACGAATTCTTTTTCTTCCTCTTCTTCAAGTTTGACTATTTTTCCTTCAGCAGCAAAAATAACTCCTTCTGCAATGTTAGTTGCAAGGTCAGCAATTCTTTCAAGATTTTGAATTACGATTATGTAGTCAATTCCACTATCTATTAACTCTGGAGTTTTTTCCATCTGTGACTTTACTTCTTGTACGAGTTGATTTTGTAACTTATCTACCACACTATCGTATTCTATTACAGAACGAGCTTTTTGGGTGCTTTCTGTAACGAAAGCGTTAATAGCTGAATGAAGCATGTAAAGAGCTTCGTTTGCCATTTTATCTACATCTACTTTACACTTTGGTTTTCCTACATAGGAATACTCTGCAAGATTTTTCACTCTAAACGCTATGTTCACTGCTTGATCAGCAGTTCTTTCAAGATTTCTTGCAATGTCTATAGCAGTGATAACAAATCTCAAGTCTTTTGCTACAGGTTGTTGAAGAGCTATTATTTCAAGTGCACTCTGAGAAACCATGTGTTCGTAATAGTCTATCTGATCATCAGCCTCTATTATCCTCTTAGCAAGCTCTTTGTCAAGTTTTTCCATTGCAAAAATAGCCTCGTGAACCAAATCATCCACATTTTTTGCCATGTCAATTATAAGATTTTTTAAAATCTGAAGTTCTTTTTCAAGCATAAGTCTCGTCATAACTTCCTCCTAATTCGTAGTTTTTACATTTATTGCTTTTATTCCTTTTTTTCTAAGCCAAAGAACTATAGAATAACTTAATTCTGGATTAGAACACAAAAGGTAAACCTTTTTATCCTTTTTTCCTCTTAACTTTTTCAAAAGGGCTCTTTTGCCAGGAATGTTTTCTTCGTCTATTTCAATGACTTCTACATCTTCCTTAGGCAAAGCTTTAAACTCCTCAAAACTAATTTCCAACCTATCTTCTAAGTCTTTAAGTAGTGCAACTCTTCTACACCTACTACAAATTTTTTCTTCTGAACTCGTTATCTCTCCACAATTAATACATTCGTAAACAGGAAGATTTATCTCCTTTTTGTATTCTGAACTTGTCTTAATTAGAGGTATGAGTTTTTTGTAAAACACAGAGAGTATTTGATACTTTATGTGACGATTTTCTTTTTCAAGTTGACTTAACCAGTGTTTTAACCTTTTTGCAGGAGTAATTCCTCCGTGAGGGCAGTTTTCTTCCACAAAAGGAATTTCGTTTAAAACAGCATAGTAAAAAATTTCTTTTTCTGGAGCACTTACAAGAGGCTTAACCTTTTTTGCCTGTCCTTTCCTTATTGGTGGATTCACCGGCGTTAACCTCGTTATACTTACGAAGTCACCCTGAAAAAACAAATTAAGCATCGTAGAAACTATGTCGTCTAAGTGATGTCCAGTAGCAATAACCTCTAATCCAAGCTCTTTTGCAATTTTAGAAAACAGATACCTTTTTATTATTCCACACACTGCACACACTTTGTGTTTAAACTTGGTTAAAATAAAGTCGTCTATTGAAAAATTTTCTTTTTCTTCAAGCTTGTACAAATACAAATCAAACTCAAACTTTTCACAAAATTCTTTCACTTTTTTTTCAACTCTTTCAGAATAGTACCTAAGTCCTAAATTTATGTGTACGACTTTTAAACTTAAGTCTGGATAAAGCTTTTTTAAAACCACTGCAAGGACTGAACTGTCCTTTCCTCCAGAAATAAAGACTCCTACCTTGTTTTCTGATTTAAACATTTTGTACTTTTCAACGGTTTTTTTAACTCTATTTTCAAAAATTTTATTAAAACACTCTTTACACAGTTTTGCTCCAAGAGAAGGAGCCTCAATTACAGCTTGATTTGTTCTACAAAGTTTGCACTTGAGATTTTTGGGAAGCTCTGGAAGTTCAAAAACTTCTAATTCGCTTTTTTTATAAAGCATGCCTTTTCGTAAGAAAACTTCCCTCCTGCAACGAATTTTTTACAAATGTCAACCTCAACGAAGGTGTTTGGAACAACTTTAATGCCTAAGTCTTCTTCAAGCAAATATCCAACAGTGTGTTGAAGAGTTCCCAGCATCTCCCTTGTTTTCTGTGCTCTTTTACGAGCTTACAAAGCTTTTCCTCTATCCTTTTTTGTGCCTCTGCAAGCTCGTTTAATCTTTCTTCAGTCTCTTGCTGTGTTTTCGTAAGCTCGTTAAGCCTTTCCTCGGTCTTCCTCTGTGCCTCCGCAAGATTCCTCTGTGCTTCTGCAATTTGAGCAACAATTTCTTTTAATTCGTTAAACTCAACTTTTGTAATAAAATTGCTTTTCACTTCGTCCAATTGCAAGAGAGCTTCTCTTTTTTATTTTTTCAATTTTTTATATTTTAATAGAAAAACTTCGTTGTGAAAAGAGGAAGTTATGTTAAGATTGTGTTAAAAATAAAACTTCACACTTAAAAGTTATGAAAAAGGTTGTTTTAATAAGTGTTTTGATATTCTTGGTTAGTTGTGGAAAGATGAAACCTAACCTTGCATTAGAAGCCGTTTATATTAAACCTGGAACTAAAAAAGAAAAAGTAGTAAAACTTCTTGGAAAACCACAAAAGGTCGTAATTCTTAAGTCAAAAGAGGAAATTTGGATTTATCAGCAGGATGACAAAATTCTTAGAATTACTTTTAAAAACGGAGTAGTAGAGGATAGAGAATATGACGAAATGGAATAATTCAGACATATATAGAATAGCCAGAGAACGAATGGTAGAAACTCAGATCAAAGCAAGAGGGATAAAAGACTCTCGCGTTATAAATGCTATGTTAAAAGTTCCAAGACACCTTTTTGTAGATGAAGCTTTACAAGAACAGGCTTATGGAGATTACCCTCTTCCAATTGGAGAAGGTCAGACTATTTCCCAACCGTACATAGTAGCTCTTATGACTGAAGCTCTTGAATTAAAAGGAACTGAGCGAGTTCTTGAAATAGGAACCGGCTCAGGATATCAAACCGCAATTCTTGCAGAACTTGCTTTGTGGGTTTATACCATAGAAAGATTTTACAAGCTTTCCAAAAGAGCACAAAAAATTTTATTAGAAGTATTAGGATACAAAAACATCTCTTTTAAAGTTGGAGACGGTTCCTTAGGTTGGAAAGAAGCAGCACCCTTTGACGCAATAATAATTACTGCTGCTACTCCAGAGATACCAAAACCTCTTATAGATCAGCTTGCAGAAGGTGGAAGAATAGTAGCTCCTGTAGGATCTGAGTATTCTCAAACGCTAATAAAAGGAATCAAAAAAGGAGGTAAACTTTATACTACGCCTATTGAAGAAGTAAGATTCGTTAAACTGGTGGGGGCTTATGGATTTAAAGAATAGAAAAATTGGAGTAATCGGAGCTGGGATTGCAGAAGGAGAGATTTACGAACTCGCTTATCAAGTAGGCTATCTCCTTGGAAGTGAAGGAGCTATCGTTTATACTGGAGGACTTGGTGGAATAATGGAAGCAGCTTCTAAAGGCGCGGTTGAAGCTGGAGCACTTACAGTAGGCATTCTTCCAGGACACAAGTATTCAGACGCAAATCCTTATGTTAAAATTCCCGTTCTTACTGACATGGGACACGCAAGAAATGTCATCCTCGTAAGATCGGTTGAGGCAGTGGTTGCTATTTCAGGAGGATACGGAACGCTTTCGGAAATTGCTCTTGCACTTAAAATGTGGAAACCCGTTATAGGGCTTAAAACATGGGAAAACATTCCAGAAGTAACCTATGTAAACACTCCAAGTGAAGCTATAGGAAAACTTAAAGAGATTTTTCAAGATTAAGAAAGTCGTAAAGTTTTTTGACTTCTTTTTCACTTAAAGGTCTTATTTCTCCTGGTTTTAAGTTTCCAATCTTTAACGGACCAAACTCTATCCTTTTTAACCTGTGAACCCTTCCTCCAAGAAATCCTACCATCTTCCTAACCTCTCTTTTTACCCCCTCTTTTACCACTACCCGATAAACCCACTCTTCTCCGTCTTTTTTAAAAAGTTCAAACTTAAGAGGTTTTACCCTTTTATTTGCTATAATTACGCCATTTTTTAAAAGATTACTTATTTTTTCTTCAGAAAGCTTAGGAGTTACCCACACGAGGTATGTTCTTTTAACCTCGTATCTTGGATGAAGAAGTTTATTTGCAAGGTCTCCGTCGTTCGTTAACAATAAAAGCCCTTCACTATCTCTATCAAGTCTGCCTACTGGAAACACTCTTAAAGGTAGTTTTTTTATAAATTCTGCTATCGTCTTTTTGTTGTAAGGATCGTAAAGACTCGTAATGTAACCCCTTGGTTTGTAAAAAAGATAGTATAACTTTTTTGGTGGTTTAACGAGCTTGCCATTTACCTCAACTTTGTCCTTTTCTGGATCTACCTGAATCCCAAGTTCAGTAATCACTTTTCCATTAACTTTCACCTTACCTGCTTTTATAAGCTCGTCTGCCTTTCTTCTTGAACACACTCCACAAAAAGACAAAAACTTGTTAAGCCTCATTTTTCACCCCTTGCTTTAACCTATTATTATGCTATCATTAACTTTTCTAAAGGAATTTTTCAGACAGGGAGGTTTAATGAAAAAAATAATAAGTATTTTAGGTTCTCCAAGGCTTGCTATTCTTTTGTTTTTTATTTTAGCAGTTTTTTCTATTTTTGGAACGATAATTCCCCAAGGAATGGAGCTTTCTTACTATGTAGAACACTTCGGAAAAAGTCTTGGAAATTTAATAATAACTCTAAAACTTGACGATGTTTATCACTCCTGGTGGTATGTAGGTGCTTTGTTTTTGTTTTTATTAAACTTAATTATCTGTTCTATAGAAAGATTTCCTCTTAGCTGGAAATTGTTTAAAAAAGATCCTTTTGAAGCAGACCCAGAAAAGTTACCAACCAGGTTTTCTTTTAAAATAAAAGCTTCCTTAGAACAAGTTGAAAAGTTCGTAAAAGACAACCTTGGATTCGTAAGTAAAAGAAGAAAAAACGGAGTACTACTCGTAAAAGACAAAAACAGGTGGGGTTATCTTTCGGTTTATGTAGTACATGTTTCACTCGTTTTAATAATTCTCGGAGCATTAATCGGTGCTCTAAAAGGTTTTAGGGGTGACATGTGGCTTATAGAAGGAACTAAGTCAAATCAAGTAACACTTTACAGACACAAAGGAAACATAAATCTCAATTTTTACTTAAAACTTAACAAATTTAAAATGGAGTTTTATCCCAATGGTATGGTAAAAGAATACATTTCCAATGTAACCGTAATAGACGGAAAACACAAATTTGTTAAACTCATACGGGTTAATCACCCACTTAAGTACAAAGGTATAAGCTTCTATCAGGCAAGTTACCAAGAGCTTCCCTCGTTTGAAATAAGAGTGAAAACAGGTAAAAAAACCGAAGAGATTTCAGTAGCTCCTATGAATCCCGTGGTACTTGATAATAGATACCTGGTTATCCTTGAGGCTTATTCAGCCCATCATCCTCAATTTTTAGTGATAAAACTGAACCTGGTTGATCAAGATACTGGAAACTCAAAAGAATTCTTTCTCATAAGCAACGAACCAAAAGATGTAACTCTTTCTGGAAAGGACTTTAAGTTTTCTCTTACTGGAATGAAGGTTACTTACATAAGTATTCTCCAAGTAAAAAAAGATCCTGGATTAATTTTCGTATTCGTAGGATTTGGGATGATGATTTTTGGTCTGCTCTTAGTTTATTTCTTTGAGCCAAAGACTTTCTGGATATACCTTGAGCCAGAAGCAAACGGAACGAAGGTTATAGTTGGTGCAGCAGCAAAAAGAGAGAGAGATCTATTAAGACTTAAGGTTGAAGAAATAGCTGAAAAAATAGAAAAAGCCTTTTCTTAAGTTTCCTTAGCTCTTATGTGAACGCTTACCACGAGTTCTGGAAAACGCTTCTTTACTTCTTTCTCCATGCAAGCTCTTATCCTGCATGCGATTTCAAGTGGCAGCTTAGGTGGTAAAACCACATCAAATTCAACGAAACCCGTTCTTCCAGCTTTACGAGTTTTAAAGTTAGCTATTTCGTAAACTATGTCTTGGTAACAAGAATTCTTAACGAGATCCTCTACCGTGCGTCTTATTTCTTGGACGGTTTCGTTTGGCAAACTCTGATCCAAAAGAGAACTTCCTGATTCAAGAACTATAGAAAATCCCATTTTTAATATGTGAAGTCCTATTAAAATTGCTATTACCGGATCAAGCACGAATATGCCAGTCCACTTAGCAAGAGCAAGCCCTAAAATTACTCCTAAGCTCGTAAGCACATCTGCAAATATGTGTGATCCATGAGAAATTAGAATAGGAGACCTCTCCTTCTTTCCTTGGTAATAAAGCACTCCTGCAATGCAAGCATTAAGTACGATCGTAATACCTATTACCACTGCTCCTTCTTCAAAACTGTGAAAAGGCTTGCGTTCAGAAAGACTTTTAAGTGCTTCCCAAAGTATAGATGCTCCTGCTGCTATTATAAATAGTGCTTCTATTATAGAAAAGATGTACTCTATTTTCGTGTGTCCATAAGGATGTTCTTCATCAGGAGGTTTAAGAGCTATTTTAGTTCCTATAAATGCCATAGTAGCAGAAATTATGTTTACAATTGATTCAGTAGCATCAGATAAAATCGCTACGGAATGAGTAATAAAATAGGCTCCAAACTTTAAAGCAAAGTTAATAAGGCTTACTATTATACTTAAAATGGTGAGTCTTATAGCCTTGGAGTCTTTTTTATAGACCCTTTCTGGCATCAGTCTTTTCCTTTTCTTACGCTTGCCACTGCAATGAGCAAAGTTATTACGCTTATTACTGCAAGAATTAGGAAACTTTGGGGCTTGTACTTGTTGTAAAGAGCTATGTTTCGCAAGGTGTGAGAAACTACGGTAAGTGGCAAGCTTTCTATTATAGGTTTAATGAGAGCTGGAAGGTTTTTGGTCGGGAAAAAAGTGCCTCCGAGAAACATCATTGGAGTAATAATAAAGTTGGTTACGAGTGCCTGATCTGCATGTGACTTTATGAGCATTGCAGATGTGAGTCCAAGAGAGGCAAATATAAAGGCATTAAAAAATACAGCAAGAAAAAAAAGCGGAGTTAAGTATATTTTTACTCCTGCAATAAAAGCAATTATTAAAATTACGAAAGTCGCCATAAAAGCCCTGGTAATTCCTCCAAAAATCTCTCCAAGAGCGTATCCTATAGGTGAAACAGGTGCAGCCTGGAATTCTTCAAAGACTTTTAAGTAAAATCTTGCTATGTTAACCTCCACATTTATTGCAAAAGCCTGCATCATACTCGTTGCAGCAATTAAACCAGGAATTAAAAACTCTAAATAACTTTTACCGTTAATTTTAACATGTTTTCCAAGTCCTATGCCAAAAGCAATTATGTAAAGGGTAGGATTTACGGAAAAAGAAAGCATCATTCTAAAAAACCTATTCTTAAGAATAAACAACTCTCTCAAAAATGTAGCCAAAAATCCCCTCATTGACGCTTCTCCATGTAATTTAAAAATACATCTTCAAGGTTTACCCTGCGAAGACTAACCAGATACTGTTTGCTGTACTTGAGGAGCATTTCTTCTGCGTCTTCTTGATGTTTAAAGAAAAATGTTTGAGTTTTTTGTGGAAAGTAAACATCAAGTGCATACTTTCCCAAGGATTCTATGAAGTTTTGAGGTTTATCAATAGCTATTATTTCTCCGGAAAAGATAAACGCAACCCTGTCGGCAAGAAATTCAGCTTCTTCCATGTAGTGAGTAGTAAGAAGAATCGTTCTTCCCTCAGATTGAATGGTTTTAATGAAGTTCCAAATTTTTCTTCTTATGTGTGGATCAAGCCCCACGGTGGGTTCATCAAGTAATAGGAGTTTTGGACGATGCATAAGTGCTCTTATAATGACGAGTCTTCTCTTCATTCCTCCTGAAAGTTCTTTAACCTTTGCCTTTTTCTTTTCAGAAAGACCTGCGAATTCAAGCAGTTCTTCTATTCTTTCTTTTATTTCTTTTAAAGACATTTTGTAAAGTAGTCCGTGAATAAATAGGTTTTCCTCAACCGTAAGTTCTGTGTCAAGATTTACTGACTGTGGTACGAGTCCTATTTGACTCTTTGCCCATATCGGATTTTTAAATGCACTTTTTCCGTAAATCAAGACTTCTCCTTTGGTTGGATTAGTAAGTCCTGAAATAATTCTTATGGTAGTAGTTTTACCTGCACCGTTTGGTCCAAGCAGTGCAAACAATTCGCCTTCTTTCACATCAAAAGATACATTTTTAAGTGCAGTAACACCAGGATAAACTTTATACAGATTTTGAATGCTTAAAGCCCACTTATTCATAGTCTTTTTGCTGTATTCGTTTTATTTTAAAAGAAATTTTAAAAATTCCAAGTTTAGGCAAGAGATTTCTTTCTATCCTTTATAAAATCGTGATTTTATTTGGTAAAAAAATTGTAAAATTTAAGAGATCTTTATCTATTTTAACAGAAAGTTTTTCATTTTTCTATACCATTGAAAAATATCAAATAAATGATAAAATTATTACATGCCTATTTACGAGTTCAGTTGTCAAAATTGTGGAAAAGAGTTTGAAGTTCTTCTAAAAAGCAGAGACGAAATTTCTCAAGTTAAGTGTCCTGAGTGTGGAAGTAGTGATGTAAAAAGGCTAATGAGTGTAGTTAATTCTATAATTGGAAGCAAGCCAAGTGCTTCTGAAAAACCAAGGGTCGTAGAAAGTCACAACTGTCCTACAGGTACCTGCACTCACATAGAATTACCAGGTTACAGTAAGTAGTTTTAAAAAAAGCTTAAATTAACTTCCTCTTCAGGGTAACTTGCAAAAACTTTAACAGGTGGATATTCTATCTTCTTCAATACTAATCCTTGTGGAGGAGCTGCTGGAGGAGCAATGCTTCTATCTCTTGCTTCCATTAATTCGTAAAAACCTTGAGGAGTCATTTTTCCTCTTCCAACTTCTACGAGAGCTCCCATTATGTTCCTTACCATGTACCTCATAAAACCTCTACCTGTGATTTTAAAACAATAAAGTCCTTCGTGATTAGGAATTGCTTCTATCTTAGCATCGTAAATGGTTCTTATAGTGGTTTTTACTTCTGTTCCAGATTTTTTGAAACTTGCAAAGTCTTTTTCTCCTATTATAAAAGGTAAGCATTCTCTCATAGCTTGAATGTCAAGTTTTTCGGGTATCCACCAGGTGTATAGCCTTAAAAGAGGATTTTTAACAGGTGTGTTCAAAAAGTAATAAGTGTATGTCTTCTTAAGTGCCCACTTTTGGGAGTGAAACTTAAATTCTACCTCTTCCACCCTCCACACTACTATGTCCTTAGGTAATAAAGCCTGGAGAGCTCTGTATATTACATCTACGGGTCTTGAAGAAGTAGTTAAAAAGTGAGCAACTTGACAAAGAGCATGAACCCCTGTATCTGTTCTTCCTGCAGCTTTAAGTTTTACTTTGTGTCCCATTAACTTAGTTAACACTTCTTGAATAACACCTTGAACAGTAGGTCCTTTTGGTTGAACTTGCCATCCTAAGTAATGAGTTCCATCATAGGCAATAAAAAGTCTAATGTTTCTAACCAAAACCTCTGCCATTTTCCCTCCTCTTTAAGTCAAAAACCTACCCTTTAAGTAATTTCCCAAAAGTTTAAAGCATGTTTGGATTTTTTCAAACTTTTAGGAAGCTTGGTCTTTCTTGTAATAACAGATAGTTCTACCGATTGTTTTTTTCTCCATGTCAGGAAGTGTTACTGGTGGGACTTCTGTTGCCCCTAAAAACAGATATCCCCCGGGTTTTAAACGATTCCACACCTTTGTAAACACCTTTTTCTTCGTATCAAGATTAAAGTAAATTAGAACATACCTACACATAATTATGTCAAACTTTTGTCTTACTTTTAAGTCAGCTTCCAACAGATTTAACACCTCAAACTTAACCATTCTCCTAACTTTCTCGTCTATCCTCCAATAAGATCCCTCTTGCTTGAAGTACTTTACGAGATAATTTGCAGGAAGCCCTCTGTTTATTTCTATCTGGTGATAAAGCCCTTGTTTTGCTCTTTCTATACTTTTTTTTGAAATGTCAGTTGCGTAAATAAACACATTGTAACTCCGTAAATAAGTAGAAAAGTGCTCAAGAAGAAGCATGGCAATGCTGTAAGGTTCCTGTCCTGTTGAACAGGCTGCAGACCAGATGTCTATCCTCTTTTCCTTTTCCCTTTTTTTAAAAAGTTCTGGAAAAATGTGACTTTTTAGCGCTTCAAAAGGATGTCTATCTCTAAAAAAGTATGTCTCGTTTGTGGTAAGGGCATCAACGATCTCGTTAAGTAGTTTTAAGTCTGCTCTTCTTCTACAAACATTGTAAAGCTCTTTTATGTCTTTATATCCAAGACTTATTGCAAGTTCGTTAAGTCTGCTTTCTATAAGATACTCTTTTCCTTTACCATACGAAATACCACTAAGTTTTTCTACAAGAGTAGTAAAAAAGTTAAAAATTTCTTTTTTTTCAGTAACTCCTAACACCTGAATAACTCCCTAAGCCTTTGGGGAATCTGAGAGAGGTTGACTACTTCATCAGCAAGACCAGCCTCAATAACAGCTCTTGGCATTCCAAATACTACACAGCTTTCTGCATCTTGAGCAAGAACAGTTCCTCCTGCCTCTTTTATTTTTTTTGCTCCGTCTCTTCCGTCACTTCCCATACCTGTTAATACGAGAGCAAGAGTTGAGCCATCGTAAACCTCTGCAAGAGAATCAAAGAGCTCATCTACAGAAGGACGACAGAAGTTCCTTGGTGGTCCTTGATGCAAGTGAATTCTCACGCTTGCTCCGTATTTTTTTACTACCATGTGATAATCACCCGGTGCAATATATACCATCCTTTCTTTAACGGGTTCACCTTCTACCGCCTCTTTTACAGTAAGTGCAGAAAGTGCATTTAATCTATCTGCAAGTTGTTTCGTAAAAAGTGGAGGCATGTGCTGAACGATTAATATTGGTGCTGGAAAGTTTCCAGGAAGTTTTGGAATTATCTGCATAAGGGTCTGAGGTCCTCCTGTGGAAACTCCTATTCCAAGTACTTTGTAATTTCCTGGTCTTACCTTTTTTGCAGGTTCAGCAGTTGGTTTAAAAATAGGTTTTATCCTTTCAAGAGGTACTACGCTCTTTATCTTAGGTACTAACTCTTGTTTAATCTTCTTTACGCTTTCAAGAAAGGACTTAGTAGAAGGCTTAGGCACAAAGTCGTAGGCTCCAAGAGAAAGAGCCTCTATGGTTGCCTTTGCTCCCTCTTGAGTAAGTGAAGAAAACATTATAACCTTTATGTGAGGAAGTTCCCTTCTTAAAATTCTAAGTGCAGTCAAACCATCCATTACAGGCATTTCAATGTCAAGAGTAATTACATCTGGTCTTAATTCTTTTGCCTTTTGAATGGCTTCCCTCCCGTCTTTTGCAGTTCCTACTACCTCAATTCCAGGCTCTTCTTTTAGAATGTCCACTATGAGTTTTCTCATTATAGCTGAGTCGTCAACCACCAGCACCCTTACGATCTTCCCCATTTTACAGCTCCTCTTCCAGAAGGTATTTTATTTTGGTCTCAAGCATTTCTTTGTCAAAGGGTTTCATAAGATACTCATTAGCACCTGCCATAATGGCGTCTATCACGCTTTTCTGCTGATTTTCAGTGGTTACCATCATAACTTTTATGTGTTTCCACTCTGGGTTAGCTCTAAGCTTTACAAGAAATTCGTATCCGTTCATAACAGGCATGTGCCAGTCAAGAAGAATAAGACTTATGTCAGGATTTTCTGCCACTACTTTCAAAGCCTCCTCTCCATTTTGTGCCTCAAGTACTTCAAATCCCATTTCTTCAAGGTACTTTCTTTCTATTTGTCTTATTGCTTTTGAATCGTCAACCACTAAAACTTTCTTCATGGTCTTTCTCCAATGTTCGTTTTTTAAGTGTTTAAAAGTTTTTAAATTTTATTCCTTTTAAAAAAATATTAAGCTTTTAAATTAAAATTTCAAATGTATTACGAATATATTACCACATCATCCCTGTTTTTCCAAAATGTATCCAGGTAAAACTTCCTGAGTGTTAATACTTATTCTTGCACGCCTTTTATCAACTGCAAGCAATTTTTCCAAAGAAACATATTCTTTGCGTGCCATTTCGTACGCTTCTTTATTAGCAAAATATAAATCTAAGTAAACCTCTTTTTCACTATATCCAATGTAACACTCAACGAGTCCAAGGTACTCAAAGTAAAGCTTCAAGTAAAAAACCCTTATTCTATCCCCTTCTTTTTTGGGGGGTTCAAGCTCAAGAAATCCCCAGGATCTGTCGTCGTAAAACAAAAAAGGAATTATAAGTTTATTGTGTTGATACATTATTCTAAGTGCTTTTATTTTATCTCCAAAAAGTTTTTTAAATACCTCTTCTTTCTTTTCAACTTTATTTTCTTTTTCAATAGTTGGAATAAATTCTTTTACAAATGTTGCTAAAAGATCTAAGTCTTTTTTAAAAAAGACCTCCTGAGATTGAGATTGTCCGGTATCTCTTACCAGATAAAACAAAGTTAAGTCTTTTGATTCTACTTCTCGTCCTTCTTCAGGAACGAGTTGCAGCACTATAGGATGCCCTACCCTTACGACCCTAACCCTTATCGTCATTCCTGGTCTAAAATCTTCAGGATTAATCGTACCCCCTATTCTTGCCTGAAACCTGTCTCCACCAAGCTCAAGATAAAGAGTTTTACCTTCAACATTTAATACTCTAATTAAAAGTTCCCTTCCCGGACGGGTAAATAAAGACCATAAGTTCTCTGGAAGATAAATTATAGGTGCTGGAGCTGTGATCTGCATTAATTTTTACCTCTTTTTTAAAATAAGCTCAACCTCTGCCTCACTTAAACCAAGTCTTTTAGCTATTTGCGAGGGTTTAAGTCCTCTATTGTAAAGCTCTTTAACCTCCTGCTTTAAGTTTATTTCTTTTCCCGAAGTAGCAACAGATTTACCTTTTTCAAGAAGCTCAAGCCTTTTTACCAGCTCCTCAGCTTTACTTACGCTGTCTTTTATTTCTTCCCAAGGTAATTCTATGATTTTTTTAAATTTGATATAAAGCGATCCAAAAAGAATTATCATCAATATATCTATAGCAATAAGAAGAATTAAAAACAAAGTAATAAAATCCTCAAAACCTCTCATCCTCTATAAACCACTCCTTGGAGCTCTATTTTAACAGGTAAAGGTTTAACTTTATATGTTTTAAGCACTTTTAAAAGGGCTTTTTCTAACTTGTGCCTAAGTTCTTTTTTAAACCAAATTTCTGCAGGAAGTTTCTGAACATAAAAGTATATTACTTTTCTATACACTACATCCTGATTAAGTACATCCTGAAATTTTACGCTTCCGTTAAAATAAAGAGTTACTCTCATGTCAAGAAACGCATTTTTACCTACTGGTATTATAAATGCCTTTAATTGATAAGGAAATACATACTCTCTTAAAAACTTTTCTTCTTTTTTCAACGAATTCCTCTCAGTTAAACTTTCTTCTTTTTTCTTTTTTTCTAACTTTTTTAGCGTTTCTTTATTTTTTGCCTTGAAAACTACCTCTTTTTTAAGCGTAACCTTAGGCTGTTTAGACACTCTTTTTTTTGCACCTATCCCTTCAGTAATAATTTTTATAGCAAAAATTATTCCCGCGATTAAGAGAATTATAGTAAAAATTATTCCGATTAAAACCAAGTATTTTTTTTTCTTTTGAATTTTAGAAGGTGGGCTCTCTACCTCTTCTTTTAAATCTTCTTCTTCAAGTTTTTGAACGAGTTCTTGGGCTTTTTCAGCTTCTTCTTTGGTGACTTCTTCTGAATCTGACTTGGTTTCTTCCTTAGAAGCCTCTTTTAAACTTTCTTCAGACTTTTCTTCTTTAGTTTTTTCTTTTTTATCTTCTTGTGACTTCTCTAAATCCTCTTCTTCAGTTACTTTTTCTCCTCGTTCCTCCTTTTTGGTTTTTTCTTCGGTTTCCTTACTTTCCTCACTTTTTGCTTCTTTTTCTTCTTTATTTTCTTCAGACTTTTCTTCTGTTTTTATATCTGGAATTTTTTCATCTTCTTTTAACTCGCCCTTTTCAGAATCTTGTTCCTTTTCCGTAGTTTCATTTTCCGCAGTTTCAGCTTTTTCGTCCTTGGAGGAAGTCTCTTTTACATCCTTTTTTATGTCTTCTAAGTCTTTTTTTAAGTCTTCTTCCAAATTATTCCCCCGAGATGTTTAAACACTTTACTTAAGAACCTTTTCAAGCTTTTCTTTAAGGGTCTCAGGGGTAAAAGGCTTTACGATGTATTGATTAACTCCATGCTTTATTGCCTCAATAACATTGTCTTTTTGAGCCTCTGCTGTTACCATAATAAAAAGAGTATCCTTAAGATTGGGATCACTTCTTACAGCCTTTAACAAATCAAGACCACTCATCTTAGGCATGTTCCAGTCAGAAATAATTAAGTCAATTTTTTCTTTTTTTAACACTTCAAGAGCCGTGGTTCCGTCGTCAGCCTCGTAAATGTTTTTAAAACCAAGTTGAGTAAGGATGTTTTTTATAATTTTCCTCATCGTTGCAAAGTCATCTACAACAAGTACTTTTAAGTCAGTATTAAGCGCCATTAGCCTCCCTCCTTTTCTTGTTTTTTGTAGTTTTTTCGTGAAGTATGCTTCTAAGTTTTAAAATTGCCTGGTTATGAATTTGTGAAAC
Source organism: Thermodesulfobacteriota bacterium (assembly GCA_013153525.1). GTDB lineage: Bacteria > Desulfobacterota > Thermodesulfobacteria > Thermodesulfobacteriales > Thermodesulfobacteriaceae > Thermodesulfobacterium. The sequence goes on along the minus strand of JAADEG010000005.1, from coordinate 11,428 downwards.
TCTGCTTTCAGTACACTCAAGCACTTTTGCTATTTCTTTCATCGTAAGTCCTTCGTAATAATAAAGTGCAAGAACCAACCTTTCTCTCTCCGTAAGATAATTTAGTGCCTCTTCAAGCTTTTCTTGAAGTTCTCTAAGAGCGTATTTTTCAAAAGGATCCTCTTTTGGATCACCTGCTATAAATTCAAATATGTCCTCTTCTTCAAGATCAGGAAGTTTTTGCTTAAAGTTTTGAATATCAATAAAAGTAACCCCTTTTATACTTTCTAAAAACTTATAATACTCCTCAAGGCTCATGTTAAGAGCCTTGGCAATTTCTTCTTCTCTTGGCATTCTTCCGAGTTTTTCCCTTAATTCCCTAACTTTTTCTTCAAATTCGCTTATTTTTTCTTTAACACTTCTTGGTATTATATCTATTTTTCGTATTTCATCAAGCATTGCTCCTTTTATTCTAAACTCTGCAAAAGTACGAAACTTAACCTTTTTTGAAGGATCGTAACGATTGTACGCCTCTATAAGCCCTATTATTCCCGCAGAAATAAGATCCTCTTTACTCAAAACCGGATTTCCCTGATAAGCGTATCTATTTGCCCAATAGTTAATAATTGGCAAAAACTCTTCTACCACCTTTTCAAGAGGTGGTTTTTCGTACAAAACTTTTGCTGCTATTTTGCTCATCATTCTCTTCATACTTAAAAGTTTATCAATCTTTCTAAAAATTCTTCAAGCCCTTCAGAATCCTTAGACTTATATCTCAAAAGTTTATAACTGATTTCTCTTACCCGTGCACTTATAGGATGTTCCGAACACAATGAAAGATAAGGTATCTGCGACTTCACAGCTTTTTTAACGCACTCGTCATACACAAGTCCTCCTAAATAAGATAATTTAATATCAGGTAAAAATCTTTCAAGAACATACATAAGCTGTTGATATATTCTTTTTCCTTCTGCTTCGTTATTTATCATGTTTACAACCAAGTAAAAGTCTTTTAAGTTGTGCTTTTTATGTGCTACTTTTATAAGAGCATAAGCATCAGCAATAGAAGTAGGCTCTGGTGTACAAATAACAATTCTCTCTCCTGCAAGAACCATGAAAAACAAAACATTGTCAGAAATACCTGCTGAACTGTCAAATAAAAGAAAGTCGTAATTCTTAAACGCCTCCTCCATCTGGGCTTTCAATAAAAGCTTTTGTTCAGGACTAAGCTGGGTTAATTCTGAAACTCCTGAACCAGCAGGAATTATGTCAAACTTGTATTCCGTATTGTATATGATGTCTTTTAAACTTAGTTCTCCGTTCAACACATACCTTATGTCAAACTTTGGAGATATACCAAGCATAACATCTACATTTGCTAATCCAAGATCTGCGTCAAAAATAAGAACTCTTTTATTTGCTTGTACGAGTGCAAGTGCAAGATTTATAACGAAACTCGTCTTTCCAACCCCTCCTTTTCCACTTGCAATTGCAAGGCTTCTCATAAAAACCTCCTTCTCTTATTCTATACCTCTTAAAAACAAACTTTCTAAGATCTCTGTTTCTCCTCTTTGTATGTCTTCTGGAATTCTGTTTCCAGTAGAAATAAAAGTAATTGGAGGTAAATTGTGATCAAGTAGCCACAACATTGGCAAACCACTTTTTACCTTATCCGTAAAAGTCAAAAAAATACCGTCTATAGGTAACCTCTCCAAAAACCTCCACAACCTAAGTCCGTATTCATAGTGTTCCGTAGCTTTAAATACCCATACAAATCTTAAAAAAGGCATCTCCAAGCTTAACTCCTCAAGCTCGTTTTCCCCAAACTTCGTGTCAAGACCTGGTGTGTCAATCAAGATGTAATCGTACTTGGTAAAACTTCCTCCTACCTCCTTAAAGTCCTCTAAACTTAAAATTTCAAAGTCAAGCTCAAGAAGTTCTGCAAACCTCTTTGCCTGAAGCATTCCTCCCACTTTATAAGTATCAAGACTTAACACCAATACTGATGCATTATATCTTGCTTGATACCATACTGCAAGCTTAAAAATGTTCGTGGTTTTACCAGAGCCAGAATCTCCAATAAACACTTGATACTTAGAATTTGGGACGCTCCCCTTTTCTTTTAACTTGTTTTTTACATATTCTTGAAGATTAAAGTCGTTTTCTGCGAGCTGTTTTGCTATAAAAGCTGGCACCCCTTTTTCCAAAAATTCTACATATCTTTCGTTTTTCAATTGCGGAGAAAGAACCTTTCTTAACATGTCTTTTATTTCCCGTAAGTCTTTTTCAATAGACCTCTCTTCTCTTTCTTTTGCAGTATTACCAGTGAAGACACTATCTGAAGTCTTAATCTCAACCTCGTCCTCTTCTATTGCTGCAGTTATTTCAAAAAAGTCCCCTTCCTCAGTTTTTACTTTTTCTGAACTTAAAATTACTGCTTCTTCTCCAAACTCCTTTTTTACTTGGGCTAATGCTTCAAGAATGCTCTTTCCTCTAAACTTTTTTATCTTCATAGCTTATTCCTTTACGAGTCTTACTACTTCTAAAATTTCTATTTTTACTTCAGGTGGAATCTCTACCTGGGAAATCACCGGTACATAGGAAAGACTTCTTTCTATAAGTTTTCTTAAATGACGCCTTACAGTTGGACTACACACTATAGCTGGTATTACATCCTTTTGCCCTGCTCTTTCAACAGCCTGAGTAAGCACTGCAACGATTTTACTACCAATCTTTGGATCTATCATTAGATAAGTCCCTTGTTCAGTTCTCTGTAAGCTCTTTCTTAAAGTTTCTTCTATGTCTTCTCCTACTATTATAGCAGGAAGCGTACCATCTACCAGATAAGGTTTAACTATGTAACGGGATAGTTTTTGTCTTACATACTCTGTAAGCACCTCTGGATCTTTAACAGTTGGAGCGTAATCTGCTATAGTTTCAAAAATCGTTATCAAGTCTTTTAAAGGAATACCCTCTCTTATTAAGTTCTGAAGCACTTTTTGAATGGTGGTGAGATTTGCATTATTAAGGCACTCCTCAACTATTTTTGGATAATATCTGTTTAATCCGTCTATTATTCTCTGCACCTCTTGTTTTGTAAGAAGTTCGTCAGCGTGTTTCTTAATAACCTCTGACAAGTGAGTAGTTATAACAGTAGATAAGGTTATAACCGTAAATCCTGCTGCTTCTGCCTCCTCTCTTAACTCTTCAGGAATAAAATATGCAGTCATTCCAAATGTGGGTTCTTTAGTAGGAATTGCTCCTTCTGGAGGAGTTAAGTCTGGACTTGGAGGAAGTGCCATAAGGTAATTAGGCATAAGCTCACCCTTTGCCACCTCAACACCCTTTATAAGAATTGAGTACTCACCAGGTTTAAGACTCAAGTTGTCTCTAACATGCACCGACGGAATCATTATTCCAAGTTCCTGAGCAAGGTGTTTTCTTAAGTTTTTTATCCTTTCAAGTAGGTCTCCTCCTCTGTTTTCGTCAGCTAAGTAAATTAGTCCGTATCCAAGCTCTATGGCAAGAAGCTCAACGGGTCTTATTTCTTCAACCTCTGGTGTCTCTGCCTCAGCCTCTCTTTCTTCAACTTCTTCTATTTCAAGCTGTTTCTTTTGTTTCGTATAAGCAAAGTATCCTAAGGAGAACAAAAGCACGCTAAATAAGAAAAACGGCAAAAAGGGAAGTCCTGGAATTAAAGCAAGAATAAAAATTACACCCCCTGCAAGCATTAAAACCTCAGGTCTTGAAATAAACTGTAAAGCAATGTCCTTTCCAAGCCCTGATTCAGCAGCTGCACGGCTTATTAAAATACCTGCTGAAGTTGAAACTATAAGAGCTGGAATCTGAGACACCAATCCATCTCCTATTGTAAGAATCGTGTAAGTCTTAGCAGAGGCAGAAAGACTCATTCCTTTTTGCAAAGTACCTATTAAAATACCACCAATTATGTTAATGCATGTAATAACGAGCCCTGCTATAGCCTCTCCTCTTATAAACTTTGAAGCACCGTCCATTGCTCCGTAAAAGTCAGCCTCTTTTGCTATTTCTTCTCTTCTTCTTCTTGCCTCTTCTTCGTCTATAAGTCCTGCGTTTAAGTCTGCGTCTATTGCCATCTGTTTTCCAGGCATTGCGTCTAAGGTAAATCTTGCTGCAACCTCCGCAATTCTACCTGCTCCCTTAGTAATAACCACGAAGTTTATAATAACCAAAATTAAAAACACGATAAATCCAACTATGTAGTTTCCTCCTACTACGAATTCTCCAAAACTTCTTATAATGTGTCCTGCTGCATATGTTCCCTCGTTACCTCTAAGCAAAATAACTCTGGTAGTAGCAATGTTCATAGAGAGTCTGAAAAGCGTGGTCAGAAGAAGCAGTGCAGGAAATCCAGTAAAGTCAAGCGGTCTATTTACCTGCATCGTCATTATGAGTATTAAAAGTGCCACAGAAAAGTTAAGACCAACTGCAAGGTCTATAAGGTAAGGAGGAAGTGGAAAGAGCATTATGGAAAGAAGAACGATTATTCCGATTATCGCTGAAATGTTATACAGGTCAAAAAATTTTTTAAGGGTTAATTCCCTTTCCATAAGCTAAACTAAATTACTTTTTTATTTTTTAATTTATATACATGAGCAAGCACTTTTGCAACTACCTGGTAAAGCTCTTCGGGAATGTACTCTCCTACCTCTACTTTTTCATACAAAAGTCGTGCCAAAGGTGGATCCTGATACACTGGAACTCCATGCTGCTTAGCAATTTCTTTTATCTTTTGAGCAAGAAAGTCTCTACCTTTTGCAATAACCTGTGGTGCTGGCATTTTTTTCATCTCGTACTTTAAGGCTACTGCATAATGAGTTGGGTTAGTAATAACCACATCCGCTTTTGGCACTTCCTGAAGCATTCTTCGTCTGCTTATTTCTCTCTGCTTTTGTCTAATTTTGCTTTTTACCCAAGGATCTCCTTCTGTTTGTTTAAGTTCTTCTTTTAACTCCTGCCTCGTTAACTTCAATTTTCTTTCAACATCCCACCTTGCGTACAACCAATCAAGAAAAGCAAGCCCTGCCAGAATTACAAGAAGTTTTTCTATGAAGTCTTTTAAAAATTCTTTAAAAGAAAAACTTATGTAAGCTACATCCATTCCGAGAAGTTTTAACATGTCAGCAAGATTCTTTTTTATTATCCAATAACTAACCCCTATTAATATTGCAAGTTTTGCAAGACTTTTTATCAACTCAACGAGAGCAGTAAGAGAAAACATTCTTTTTATTCCTTCAATTGGATTTATCTTGTCAAGGTCAAAGTTTATTGCTTCTGAAGCCCAGACACCACCACCTGTTTGAACTAAATAGACGATTATTGCAACAAGACAAACGATTACGAAAAACGGTGCCAAAATTATTAAAGTTTCCTTTAAAAGGACCTGAGCCAATCCTACGAGAGAGCTTATGTTAAGAGGTACATAATAGCTGTTAAGACACTGATAAAACACCTTGTAAAATTGTTCAAAAAATAGATAGCTGAAAGCAGTAAATGTCAAAAATCCTGCACCAAGGATAGCAACAGAGGAAAGCTCTCTGCTTTTAGCAACCTGTCCTCTTTTCCGAGCCTCTTCTCGCCGCCGCGGCGTTGGCTCTTCAGTTCGTTCCTCAAGAGGCTCCTCTGGCATGTAGCCCTCCGATTACTTCAAGTGTAGTATCAAAGCTAAGCTTCTAAAGTAATCAAGAAAGTACGGATAGATTATTTTGGGCAACAACACGAGCATTAAACCAAAAAACATCAGTCCAAGCCCTATAGTAAGAGGAAAACTAACGAAAAGAACATTCATCTGAGGAATAAGTCTTCCAATAACTCCAAGAGCAACATACAAAAGCATCATAAAAACCATAAGAGGTGCCAAAAACTTTATACCAAGCTCAAAAATCATCTCACTTTTTTTAATTACGAACAAACCAAGTTTGCCAGAAATTAGAAAACTTCCAGGAGGAAGTTTTTTAAAACTAAGCCAAATAAAGTACAAGAGATAGTGGTGAAAGTTTAAGCTAAAAAAGAAAAGCAAAAAAACTAAGTAAACAAACTGAGAAATTATCGGAAGACTGAATCCGGATATAGGATCTATCGTTTGAGAAATACCAAATCCCATCTGATAACCAACGAGCTCACCTCCTACCTGTAGCCCGGCAAGTATAAATCTAAAAAGCAAAGATACTAAGAAGATTAACAAAAAGTCTGAAAACATAACTAACAAAAGTTGATATAAAGAGGTGATGTGAGGCACATTAAAGTGAATAGCTGGTGTTATGGCAAGTGCAAAAATTAGAGACAAAATTGCTTTTATTTGCCAAGGACAAAATGGTCCACTAAAAACAGGAAACAAAAAAAATAGTAAAATTGTTCTGTAAAAAACAAAGAAAAAAGTTATTACATGGGTTTCAATAAACTTTGTAAAATCCATAATTTTACTTTATGTAAAAAGGTATGTTTAAAATTAAGTGCTGAGTAAAGGTTGTCATTTTTTTTAACATCCAGGGTAAAGTTAGCATAAATACTAAAATTATTGCGAGAATCTTAGGTACGAAAGTAAGTGTCATTTCCTGAATTTGAGTAACAGCTTGAAGAATACTTATTATCAAACCCACTATCAAAGCTGCTAACAAGTAAGGAGCTGAAATAATAAGGGTTAAAATTATAGAATCTCTGGCAACTGTCAAAATTGTGGCATCTGTCATAAAAACACCTCCTTAGTGAAAACTTTTTACAAGAGACATAACCAAAAGATTCCATCCATCAACGAGAACGAACAAAAGGAGTTTTATAGGAAGAGAAATCATCATAGGTGGAAGCATCAGCACTCCAAGGGAGATTAAAACACTTGAAACCACCACATCTATAATTAAAAAAGGAACATAAAGTAAAAATCCAATCTGAAATGCAGTCTTTAACTCACTTATCATAAAGGCTGGAATTAGTGTAAAAAAGGACACATCCTCAGGTGTTTTAGGTCTTGGTTCTCCTCTTAGTTTTATAAACAAAGCGAGGTCTTTTTCTCTGGTGTTTTTAAGCATAAACTCCTTAAAAGGCTCTTCCACCCTTTTAAACATTTCTTTTTCGCTTATTTCTCCGTTAAAATAGGGATTTAGAGCGTTTTGATAAACTTTTTTAAAGGTGGGCATCATGATGAAAAAGGTTAAAAATAGGGCAAGGGATATGAGGACCTGATTAGGAGGTGTTTGCTGTGTTCCAAGAGCGTGTCTTAAAATGGAGAAGACGACCACAAGCCTTGTAAAGGATGTAAGCATTAAAAGCAGTGCAGGAGCAACAGAGAGAATTGTTAGGAGAAGAAGAACCTGCATTATAGTGGAGAGTTGTTCAGGAGTCTTAGCTGGTGTGAGACCTATCTTTATCGTTGGAAGCACTATTGCAGGAAGCATCTTTTACCTCTGTCAAAAAGTTTACTGTTTTATCAGTGCATCCTAAAAGGTACTTCCTTCCCTCTACTTCTATAAGCAAGATCTGTGCCTTATAGTTTATAGGACGCACTTCAATAATTTTTATTTTGCTTCCTGCAGTTTTTTTAAGATAGGTCCTTCTATAAATGTAAAGACCAATGGGAAACAGGCTAAGTATGAGTAAAACTACGCCAAGTGCTTGAAGATAGGAAAGCCACTGCATTTTGAAAAAGCCCTTAGGAACCGAGCTTTTTAATCCTTTCTTTTGCACTAATAATTTCAGTAATTCTCACACCAAAGCGATCGTTTACAACTACTACTTCACCCTTAGCCATAAGTTTTCCGTTAACGAGCACCTCCACGGGTTCACCAACAAATTTCTCAAGCTCTATAATAGATCCCTGATTTAGTTTAAGAAGTTCTCTTATCATCATCTTGGTTCTTCCAATTTCAACGGTAACTTCAAGAGGGATGTCAAGAATGAAGTCAAGCTCTGGGTGAATACCGGTGCCTTGAGCAGGAGTAAGTTCTTCAAGATTAGCAGGTTGAGTAGGAAGGGTTTCCTTTTGAGCAGGTTCTGCGGTAGTAGTCTGCTGAGTTGTAGTTTCTTGTGTTTGTTCTTGGGATTGCCCTGCAGCCTGAGCCTCTTTTAAAGCCTCTTCCCACATAGCCATGAGATCTTCGGTGCTCATTTCCTCACCAGAGGATTCCTGAGCGTCTGAAGAAGTATCCTGTGCCTGATTTTCTACATTAGCTTCTTCAACTTTTTCTTCTTTTTGTTCCTCTTGAAGAGGCTCTTTTGTTTCTTCACTCATTAACTTGCCTCCTTTACCTCTGTTTCTTCTTCTATGCTGAGAAACTTTTCAACCTGAACAGCAAGGCGATTCTTAAACACTCCGAGTTTTCCAAGAATTTTGGGAATTCCTTCTATATAGACCTCTATTGGTTCCTCTGCCTTTTTGTCAAGAACGATTACATCTCCTTCTTCAAGATTTATGAGGTCTTCAAGAGTTATCGTGCCCCTTCCAAGGATAGCCCTAAGTTCCACCTCACTCGTAAGTATGTACTTTTCAAGCGTCTTTTTCCATGTAAGATCCACATATTCTTCAAGCTGATAAGGAGAATAAAGCTTTTCCTTAATCGGCTGAAGTGTGCTGAGCGAATAGCAAAAGAGAATCTTTCCACTTACGCTTTCAAGATCCAAGTTGTATCCGGTAACTATAACGGTTTCCTCTGGCATGAGAACTCTTGCAAACTGAGGATTCACCTCTCCTCTTATGTACTTGGGTTTTACTGGATATATGTTTCTCCAAGCCTTTTCAAGCTCGGAAAATATTAGATCAACGACTTTTTTAAGCAATCTTTGTTCAATAGGAGTAAACTCACGCCCTTCAACTTTTATGTGTTTTCTCTCTGCTCCAAGAAATCTTTCAATAAACAAAAACGCTAAAGTTGCGTCTATAATGAGAAGCGCTTGTCCTTTTAATGGCTCAAGCTTAAAGATGTGAATAGAAGTAGGAACCGGGATTTTGTTTAAAAAGTCTTTAAACCTTTCCATCTGAAGAGGAAGGTTGTTTATGTCAACCATTTCTTTTAAAAGTGTGGAAAACTGCATTCTTAAGCTTCTTGCAAGCTGTTCGTTTATAACCTCAAGCCCAGGAATTTTAAGCCTTGCAGAAATAGTGTAATTTCTAAAGTCAAAAGGTTTTGCCTCCTGGTGTTCTTCCTTGGGTTCTTCAGGGGTAGTGTCAATTTGTCCACCTTCAAGTCCTGATAAAAGTGCGTCTATTTCGTCTTGGGTAAGAACCTTGTCCATGCCTCCCCCTATTCCACTATGTATTGCGTTATGTATATAGCAAGTATTATGTGTTTACCCAGAACTTCGTTTAGTTTATCCAGAAGCTCTTTTTTAATCTGCTCTTTTGCCTGGGGTTGAAGAGCCTCCTCTGGAGTCATAGCACTAAGCACCGTTATAATTGCGTCTCTTAAAATTGGCTCATCTTTTTTTATCTCTTCTTCGTACTTTTTATCAGGTAAGGCAAGAGCAAGCCCTATTTGCATATATCTCTTACCTGTTGGATCAAACAAATTTACGACTATGGGCTCCATCTGATAGAGATAAAAGTTCTTAGGCTCTTCACTAACCTGAGTTTCTGCAGCAGGTTCTCCTTCACCTTTGGCTCCTTTCTTTTTACCAGAAGTTAAAAACATAACCGCAACTCCTGCCACAGCAATAATCAACACACCTATAAGCGCAAACAGAATAAGTTTTTTCTTTCCCCCACCCTTTTTACCAGATTCCTTAGTCTCCTTTTCTTCCTCTGCCATCTCCAGCCTCCTTATTTAAAAATTTAGCAAATTATGTACCTATTTATAATTACGCAAAGCGTAAAAATTTGTCAAAAATATGACGCTTTGAGTCAGAATTCAGACCGAATTCTAAGTAAAGAAGAACTTGTTTTAGGAGCAATCCTTGAGAAAAACCTCTTAAGTCCTTTTTGGAAACCACTCTATGACATGGATAAACAAGAGGCAAGGGATTTTTTGCAAGAGCTCTGCCTACAGCTCTCACTGCTAAAGGATTCCCTATTCGTTTAGCAAGTTCTGAATAAGTAATTACCTCTCCTGGAGGGATGTTTCTTAATTCTTCTAAGACTTTAGTTTCAAATTTAGAGGCTTTAAGCTCGTGAGGGACATCTAAAAACCAGGTTTTACCTGAGAAAAAGTCTCTTAAAGCTGAAATAAACTTTTCTACCAATTTATTTTTTTTGCTAACCTTTAGCCCCATTTCACAATTAAAACCAAATTTTAATTTATAGACTTTATTTTCTTTTAAGTAAAACTCAAACCAAAAAGGAAACCAGAAAATTTTGCAGGGTTCCATTTTTTATATTATAATTATTATATGATGCAAGTAAAGGTCGGAGATTGTATTCTTGAGATCGTAAAAGGTGACATTACAGAGCAGGATACAGAAGCTATAGTTAACGCTGCAAACGAGGCTCTTATACCTGGTGGTGGAGTAGATGGAGCTATCCACAGAAAGGGTGGACCTGAGATACTGGAGGAGTTGAGAAGTAAGTACAAAGGGTGTCCTACAGGAAATGCTGTAATCACAGGAGGAGGTAAGCTAAAGGCTAAGTTCGTAATTCACGCAGTAGGACCTGTTTATAAAGGAGGAAACAGAGGAGAAGCAGAGCTTTTAAAAAAGACTTACGAATCTGCTTTAAAGCTGGCATTAGAGCACGGTATAAGTTCTATTTCTTTTCCTGCAATTAGCACAGGAGCATATAGATTTCCTCTTGAAGAAGCAGCCAAAATTGCAATTAGCACTGTAATAGAGTTTATTAAAAAGCACAACTCTCCCAAACTCGTAAGATTCGTTCTCTGGACAGACGACGCTTATCAAACCTTCTCCCAAGTAACAAAAGAAATATCCCCCAACCTATCATAATTTTTTCTTTTTTTATTTCAAAATAAAAAGCATAAAATGTTGTAAATTAAAAAGTATAGATATATTATTCTTGACTTTTTAATAATTTTCCATAGAATCCTTTTTAAAAAGAGACATAATGTCAAGTTTTGTTTTTAGAGTGTTCACCTAATTAAGCGAATTTTCAACCTTTTCTACTCTCATCCCACCAAATTTTTTCCTTCAATCCCAGAAATATTTGTGCCTTAGTATCCTTGCAATTATAAATCTTTTAAAATCTCTAACACATTTTCAGACTTAATAATTTCTCTAAGAAGATTTCTAAGCTTTTCCCTATCAAAAATGTTCTTAATCTTCTCTTCCACATCCTCTGGAATGTAGCCAAGCTTTACCTCTATCGCTGATAGCACCATATCCTGAGCCTCAAGAATAAGTCCTTGCTGTATCCCCTGTTCAATCCCCTTTTGATATCCCTGTTCTATCCACTTGTCAACAAGACTCCTCACCTTCTCACCTCCCTCCTCTAATAATATACCCTCAAGCTCCTCCTCGTCAACCTCCCCCACCT
>JAADEG010000006.1 GCA_013153525.1 Thermodesulfobacteriota bacterium | reverse complement strand
ATACACGACATACACAACACGCACAATACACCCAATACACACAATATACACAACACACACACACAACATACAACACACACACACACACAGATTACCGATATTTTATAAAAAAGGAGACAACCTCTGTTTTTACGACTACATCTGTTATCTTTTAAGTCAAGAATTTGAAGTATTCGTTTCCGAACCTTACATTCATCCAGTCTCTAAACGAAGAGTTTTTACCATATCAAAAGTTTTTAGTTTAAAGACCGGAGAAAGAAACATTTTGTGTATGGATTTTTTTATTTAAATAGTAAAAATTACAAAGGGGGTGTGATTATGTGGGGGATGTTTAAAAAAGAAGACGAAAGAATTCAGCTTTTGGAACAAATTAAGTCTAAAGAAGTCGTTATTAACAGGTTTAAGCAGTGTGTTTCACAAGCAAAAGACATAATTAAAGAGCTTACGAAAGAGTTGAAAGAGCTTACCAAAGCTTTTAAAATAGGAGTAGAAGGAGGAGAAAAAGGGTTATATCAAGCTGAAAAGGCTAAAAACTTTGCAATTGAGTTAGAAGAAAAAATATCTTTTATGGCATCTGCAATGGAGGAAATGAGTGCAACTATAAAGGACATTTCTCAAAATGCTCAGATGTGTAGTGAAAGGGCAAAAGAGTCTTACGAAGCTGCAGAAAGAACAGACGCAGTGGTTAAAGCTCTTGTTGAAGCAGCTCGTAAAATTTCTGACATGAACGAGTTAATAGGAAGGATAGCAGAACAGACGAAGCTTCTTGCTTTAAATGCAACTATTGAGGCAGCAAGAGCAGGAGACGCTGGAAGGGGATTTGCCGTGGTTGCAGGAGAGGTAAAAGAACTTGCCAAACAGTCTTCTGAACTCGTTGACAAAATAAATCACGCAGTTGAAGAACTCATTACTAAAGTAAACGAAGTAGCAGAAGCAAGCGAACACAACAAGTCTGCAGCACAAGCAATTACCGAAATGATTCAAAATGTTGCAGCTGCAGTTGAAGAACAGAGCGTAGTGGTAAATGAACTTACTCAAAATCTTACGGTAATTACGGAAAAGTCTAAGGAGCTTACTGAAGAAACTCAGGAGATGGAAAGCATAAGTAAAAAAATTCTTGAAGAGGCTCAAAAGTTAAATACAGAAGAATTAGAAGATTTAATTGAAAAACTAACAATGATTTTAGAAGTTGGTTAAAATATTTTTGCGTGGATACAATCTCCAGAAAATACTTTGTGAATGGACATTTCTGGGGACTGTACGATAAGGGCTCCGTCCTCAGAAATGTCCAAGGCAAGCCCTATTACCTCTTGATTAGGTTGTATAATTTTTACGCTCCTTCCAAGAGTGATACTATTTTTTTTCCAAAGTTTTAAAACTTCAGAAAAAGACAACTCGTTTAGTTGGAAAAAGTTTTTAACTACGGACTTTATTATTTTTTTTCTACTAATGGGATACTTTAAAATGTCTTTTATAGAGATTGCCTGGGGTTCTAAGAAAGATATTGCGTTGTTTACATTTATTCCAATACCTACTATTATATAATTGACCACATCTACTTCACCTTTTACTTCAAGTAAAATTCCTGCAAGCTTTTTTTCCTCTTTTCCTTTTTTGTAAATTACATCATTAGGCCACTTTAAAAAGGTTTGAATTCCTGTGACATCTAAAATTGCTTTTATTACTGCAAGACCGGCGATATAAGTAAAAATAAAACACTCTTTAAGGGTAACCTTAGGACGGATACCAAGACTAAACCACGCTCCTCCTTCCTGAGAAATCCATTGTCTTCCAAGCCTTCCTCTTCCTTGAGTTTGTTTTTCAGCAATAACGAGAACTTCGTCAGCTTCGTTTTCCATTTTTTGCTTAGCTACATCCATAGTGGAAGGGACTTCTTTCAAACAGATAGTTAGGATACCAAGTTCTTTAAAGTCTTCAGAAGAAAGTTCATCGTTATCTTTTAAAAAGTAACCTTTTGAAGTAGTTATGATGTTAAATCCAGCCTTTTTAAGATTTTGGATATTTTTCCACACTGCTGTTCTGGAGATACCGAGTTTTTTAGCTATAAACTCTCCAGAGAGAGGATTTTTAGAAGAATTCAACAGGTCTAAAATTTTTTCTTTTGCAAGTCCTCTTTTCATAACTTTAACTCAAAAGACATGCGGAGGAGGAGGGATTCGAACCCCCGAAGGGAGGCAAAACCTCCCTTAGCCGATTTCGAGTCGGCCCCCTTCGTCCACTCGGGCACTCCTCCATCCATTCCCAAATCTTAAATTTTCTTACAAAATTGTCAAGATAGAATCTATCATGTTTTAATTTTTACTTTCTTGCAATTTTTTATTTTATAATTATAATTGCATACAAGCTCTTCTTTCCCTGCAAAAGGTCTCCGTCTGGGGACTTACAGGAGGGATAATGTTGGTAAAAGAAATAATGAATGGTAATCCTGTTGTGTTACCTCTTCACGCAAGCGTTGAGGAATTGTTCTGCCTTTTTGCAAAGTCTTCAGTAGGAAGTATAGTAATAGTAGATGAAAAACACAGACCAGTTCAAATTTTTACTTTAAGAGACTTACCTAAGATTTTGTTACACAACCTTACTAAAATTCCAGTAAGTGAAGTTTTACAGAAATTAAAAAAGGAAGTAGGTAACTTAATAACTATTTACTCAGGAGAGTCTTTTTTAGAAGCTTTGCACTTAATGGAGCAATATAACATAAGCCACTTACCTGTAATTGACGAAACGGATACTCTCGTAGGAATTATAAGTTTAAAAGACCTTATAAGAAATGTTCCAGAGTTTATATTTATAGACCCTCTTACAGAGGTTCACAATCGTTCTTATCTAAATCTTATAAGTTTTAAAATAAAAAAACTACACACCATCATAAGCGTATTAATGATAGACCTTGACAGATTTAAAAATTTAAACGACACTTACGGACATCTCGTAGGGGATCAGGTGTTAAGAAAAGTAGCCAGAGTGCTGAGGAAAAATGTTAAAATAGGAGATGATGTAATAAGATTTGGTGGAGAAGAATTTTTAATACTTGCCTATAGGTGTGGTCTTGAAGACGCAATAAACTTAGGAGAAAGGTTAAGAAAAGCCGTAGAGAGTTTGGAATTTAAAGATTATCCAAACATAAAAGTAACCGTAAGTATAGGTATTTCCCTTTACACCGGCAAAAAAGACTTGTGGGAAGTAATAAGAGAAGCTGACGACGCAATGTACATGGCAAAAAACAAAGGAAGAAATCGCGTAGAAGTATATCCTATTTAGTACGCTTTTGTTTAAAAAATTCTTTTAATAACTTAGAAGCTTGTTCCCTTAATAATCCCTGTTTTAGTATTACTTGGTGATTTAATCTTTTGTCTTGTAGTATGTTGTAAATACTTCCACAGGCACCGGTTTTTTCATCAGAAGTTGCAAAGATTACTTCTTTTATTCTTGCAAGGACTATAGCGTAAGCACACATTGGACAGGGTTCAAGGGTTACATACATTTTGCAATTCGTTAATCTGTAATTTCCCATTTTTTGACACGCTTTTCTTATTGCGAGAATTTCTGCGTGAGCTGTAGGATCTTTAAGTTTTATCATTTGATTTCTTGCTTTTGCAAGGAGTTCCCCTTTAGGACTTACTATCACTGCTCCAACGGGTACCTCGTCTTCTTGATAAGCAAGAAGAGCTTCTTTTAAAGCTTCTTCCATAAAGAAAACATCCAGTTCTTCAAACATACGAAAAAAGTAAAGGGGGAAAATTCCCCCAGTAATTCAAACGACTTATTCAGGAAACTTTTTAACTACGAGTACAGGTATTGGAGAATCCGCAATAATTTTTTGGGCAACGCTTCCGATTAATTTGTGAGCAGTTTCTTTATCAGCACCTATGGCGAGAAGTTTGTATCCTTGTTCCTTTATAACATTAACGATTACATTGTGAGGATCTCCTTTTTCTATATATACTCTTGGAGAAATTCCCAGTTTTTCAATTTCTTCAACAAGATCTTTAAGCCCTTTTTCTACTTCGTTTTTAAGAAGATTCATTACTTCAACTTCGCCAACGATGAGTTCTGGAGGAAGCTGAATTACTGAAATTATGGAAAGCTCTCCGTCGTAGTTTTTAGCAAGTCTTGCAGCTTTTTTAACCGCACCGTTACCGTGTTTTGATAAGTCCGTAGCTGCGAGGATTTTTTTAAAGTTAATTCTCGTATTTCTCGGAACAATGAGCAGATCTATAGGACTGTGAGACACGAGTTTTGCAGTAGTACTACCTATAAGTATTTTGTCAAAACTCGTGAGACCTCTTCTTCCAGTAATTATGAGGTCACAATTTTGTTGAGTTGCAACTTCTATTATCTTTTCATAAGGGACTCCGTCTTCAAGGAAGGTTTTTATTTCAATTCCTTCTTCTTCTGCGACATCCTTAGCTTCTTCAAGGGCTTTTACATAGGGTTTGGTAATCAAATCTTTTATGTGTCCAAAGATGGAAAAGGCACTCATTAATTCTCTATGAGGGGGAACCACGCTTACAGCGAATACTTCAGCCTTGGTATCTTTAGCGAATTTAATTCCTTCAAGTAAGGCTTGATAGCTTGCTTCAGAACCGTCAATAGCTATTAAGATCTTTTTGTAGCTACACATTTGACACCTCCTAAGTGGTTTGTTATAAAAAACATTTTAAACCATTTTTTTCGTTTTGTAGAGTATTTTGAAGAATTTTTTAAGCAAAAACGAGGAATTTAAAAATTTAAGAGTAAATTTTTTATTTTAGGAAAGGACTAATAAATACTGAAAAAAGAGTGAAAAAATTTGAAAAAATAAACATATTTAAAATTTTAATCTGTCATAAGCAAATTTTCAAAAATTTAGGTTTAAAAAGCTCTTGACTTTTTTGAAAGTTTTGAAAAAATCTAAAACTTGTAAGCTTGATTGATAAAGTGTTGTAATAGGATTGTGTGAAAATAGGGGTAAAATGTTGGGAGGATTTTTATATGAAGGATTGGGACTGGGAGACTAAGGAAAAGGTAATAGCAAATATTAACGAGTGGAAGAGTAAGTTTGTAGAGGTTAGAGAAATAGTTCCTTCCTTAGACGGGGAGAAGATTGCTGCGGTGGTGCGGACTGAAGAGGGGATGACGGTTTGTGAAAATGGCAAGTTGTGGGAAGGGGTGTATGATAGGGTGTGGAGTTTGAGGTATAATTCTTTAGGACAGCCATTGGCTTTAGTAACTAAGGACTTTCAGTGGACGGTGGCGATAGACGGGCAAGAATGGGAAAATACTTTTGAGTTTGTTTGGAATCTTACCTTAGGAAGTGACGGTAAGACGATTGCAGTTAATGTAAAAAGTATGGAACAATATTCAGCAGCATTAAATGGTGAGGCTTGGGAAGAGGGTTTTCCTCAGGCAAGAGAGATATACTTAAGTCCAGATAACACTAAAATAGCTCTTCCTGTCCAGATAGAACCCGTAGCAGAAGGAGAGGTAAGTAAGTTTTTTAAAGGTGTTTGGAGTGTAGCAGTAAACGGAAAGGTTTGGGACACTACATTCGTAAATGTGTGGAAGCTTGCGTTTAGTTCGGATTCTAAGCATGTTGCAGCAGAGGTAAGGGTTAGCAGAACGGAATATACTATAGCAGTGGATGGAAAACCTTGGGACAAGTTGTATAGTTGTGTTTGGGATCCTATATTTGTGCCAGGGAGAGAGCAGGTTTTAGCACCCGTAAAAACTTCTAAAGGATGGACTTTAGCGTTAGATGGAGATCCAATTTGGGGGTATTTTACGCAGGTATGGCATCAAAAGGTTTCTCCAGACGGAACGAGGATAGCAGCAGTAGTTGCTACCAACATAGGTGAGTGGACTATAGCGGTGGATGGGACTCCCTGGGAAAGAAAGTTTTCTGATGCCGTACTTGATCCAGTGTTTAGTCCAGATGGAAGAAGAATAGCTGCAGCAGTAAAAGAATCTAAGGATCCTTTTGAAAACATAAGTTTGTTTTTAAACGCTGAAAACGACAGGTGGTCTATAGCTGTAGATGGTAAGGTTTGGGAGCACACTTTTGACATGGTATGGGATCCTATTTTTAGTCCAGATGGAGAACATGTGATTACTAAAGCAGAGATAGATGGAAAGTATTACTTAGTTATGGATGATAAAGTAAGAAAGGAAGAATACGAAGAGTTGTGGCTTCCTCAATTTAGCCCGGATGGGCGTAAAATTTTAATAAGAGGTATTAAAAACGGAAAGTACATTAGAAAAGTAATTTCCATAGACGAATTTTAAAAATCAAAGGGGTTTGCCTATGTTAGAATTTTTAGGGAGTGATACTTTATATAAAATTTTAAGAGGTCCGATGTGTTGGGTAGCTTTTGGTATTTTTATAATAGGGAGTATTTACAGAATAGTAAAGTGGTACAAGGAATTATCAGACGAAAAAGTAGTTTTTGCTTATTTTAAACCTTGGTACGCTTTAAAGTCTTATTTGCACTGGCTTACTCCTTATGGAAGTCGTAATTGGAGGTTGCATCCTTACATGAGTTTGTTTACTTTTTTCTTTCATGTAGGGATAGTGATAATTCCTATTTTTCTCTCAGCTCATAATTTATTGATATACGAGTCTTGGGGTATAAGTTGGTGGACTGTACCTGACGCAATAGCAGACGCAATTACTTTGATTGCCCTTATAGCGTGTGTATTTTTCTTAGGAAGAAGGTTAATTTTAAAAGAAGTGAGGTATGTAACTTCAGCTTCAGATTATTATATCTTGGGAGTAGTATTTTTTACCTTACTTACTGCATTTTTAGCTTATCATCAGATAGGTTATTACAAGGCGTTTTTGAATCTTCACATCTTTTTTGGTGAGTTGATGCTTGTAAGCATTCCTTTTACGAGGTTAGCTCATATGTGGAGTTTCTTCTTTACGAGAGGTTACACAGCAAGTGAATTTGGATATGTAAGAAGAGTAAAAGACTGGTAAAAATTAAGAGGAGATAGCCTATGGCAGAAGTAGCGCAGACTCAATTTAAAGTAGAAGATCCAGGTATAGAAGAAGGATTGCAAAAGCTTACAGACGAGAAGAAAGACAAAATTTTGTCTGAATTTGTTGCGTTTTTAAAGAAGGGTAGATTTGATGTATATGTAAATACTTGTATTCACTGTGGTTTGTGTTCTGATGCGTGTCATTGGTATCAGTCTTTTAAGGATCCTATTTATTCTCCAGCGGGGAAGGTAAAACAAACTATATGGGAAATTCTTCGTAGAGACGGAAAAGTAGATAGAGCTTTTATTAGAAGAGCTGCGGAAGTAGCTTTTACTGAGTGTAATTTGTGTAAGAAGTGTAGTATGTATTGTCCTTTTGGAATAGACATAGGATACATGATGAACTTAGTAAGAAGGCTTTGTCATCTTTTAGGAGTAGTTCCTTTATACATTCAGGACACTGTTAACAGTCATTCTGCTACGCTCAATCAGATGTGGGTTAAGCAGGATGAATGGATAGATACTATATTCTGGCAAGAGGATGAAGGGTTAGCGGAAATTAAAAACTTTAAGATTCCTTTTGATAAAGAAGGTGCTGACATAATGTTTTCGGTTATAGGACCGGAGCCTAAGTTTAAGCCTCAGTTAATTAAAGAAGTTGCCACTTTGATGACTATAGCAGGTGTAGATTTTACTTTTCCTTCTTTTGATGGTTGGGACAATTCTGACATGGCAATGTACATAGGTGACTTTGAAATTTGTGGTAGAAACAAGAAGTATCACTTTGAAGCAGCATTAAGGTTAAAAGTTAAGAGAATAGTGATGTGCGAATGTGGTCATGCATTTCGTTCTGTTTATGATGTAGGAAATAGGTGGCTTGGGTGGAAAGCACATCCAATTCCAGTCATTCACGCTATACAATTGTATTACGAACTTTTAAAAACAGGTAAGTTAAAAGTTGTAAGAAAAATAAAAGAACCTGTTACTCTTCACGATCCGTGTAATGTAGTGAGAGGAAGAGGTTTAGGAAAGTATGCAAGGTACATAATAGAGCAGATTTGTGAAGACTTTAGAGAGATGACTCCTAACGGGGAACACAACTTCTGTTGTGCAGCAGGTGGAGGAGTTATTAATTGTGGTCCTATTTGGAGAGGAAAAAGAGTTGCGGGTAACAAAGTAAAAGCAGAGCAGATTAAAGCTACTGGTGCTAAGATAGTTATAACTCCATGTCATAACTGTCACAGTGGTATAGCAGATATTATACAAACATATAACTTAGATGTTAAAAATGTATTTTTTGTAGATTTGTTGTTGCAAGTAGTAGAAATTCCAGACCACCTAAAAGTAGAATAATACTAAAGGAGTGAATAAGGAGATAAAGGGGTAAAAAGTATGGAGAGAAGAACTTTAATTGTATTACTCTTAGGAGCTTTATGTTACTTAATTTTGCTCGTCTATGGAATAGACAAGGTTTATACAGAGCCTCTTAAGGTATCAAGTAAAGTGGTGGTAACGCATCCAAAAGACAAAGTGCCGATTGCTCATACAGAAGTATTTGGTAAGTTAGAGAGACCTCAGGTAATTTTTGACCACGAAAAACACATTAGAACTTTAATGAAAGAAGATCACTTAACTTATTGGGATACTTGTCAAAAGTGTCACGCAATTAAAAAAGAAGGAACCGAAGAAGTAGTTATTTTTAAGTTTCCGAAGAAGGTTTACGGACACGGAAGGAAGGCTTTAATGAATGCTTATCATAGAGAGTGTATAGATTGTCACAAGGAAAGAATTAGTGAGAATAAAAAGTCAGGACCTATTACTTGTGGAAAGTGTCATGTAGAAAAGACTAAGAATTATGTATTAAAATATCCTAAGGTCGTTTTTGACTTTAAAATTCATCAGGAACACGAAAAAGAGCTTGAAAAGAGAACTGGTAAAAAGCGTGCTTGTTACCTTTGTCATTATACCTACGATCTTAAAACCGGAAAGTTGTATTACAAAAACGGTACAGAAGAGTCCTGTTATTACTGCCACAACTTAAATCAGAAGAGGGTAGATCCTGAACTTGCTAAAATTTTAAAAATAACCCGTGCTCACGGGCTTGATGTAAAAACGACTCTTCATCGTAAGTGTATAAATTGTCACCTTGAAATAAGGAAAGAAATAGCAAAGAAAAACGAAAAAGTTGAAAAGTTACCTCCTCTTGAGTGCGTAAAGTGTCATACTGGTAAGTATAGAACTCTTGCAGATTTAAAGAATGTTCCTCGTCCAGATAGAGGGCAGAAAAAGATTTACTTTATTAAAGTAAAAAATGCCAAAATGAAAGGTGTTCCGTTTACTCATCAGGAGCACGAGTATTATTGTACGAGTTGTAGAGAATGTCATCACGATAGACTTGAAGCATGTAATAAGTGTCACACAATAAAAGGAAGTGCAAAAGGTGGATATGTCACCTTGGCTGAGGCTTATCATGCAGTTTTTGCTAAACAGAGCTGTGTTGGATGTCATAATCGTCAATTAACAAAGAAAGATTGTGCTGGATGTCATGAGTTTATACAGAACATAGATGTAGCTACTAATGGACCAAGAAAAGATACCTGTGACAAGTGCCACACTGGAAAGAAGAAAGTAGAAATGCCTAAACCAATCTTTATTAAACCTATTTTTGCTTCTGGTAAAGTAAAAGAAGACATTAAAATAAATGTACTTGAGAGAGAATTTCAACCTGCTAAATTCCCACACAAAAAGATTATAGAAAAGCTTGTAGAGATTTCTAATAAGAGTAAACTTGCAACTTACTTTCACAGGATAGATACTATTCACATGAGAGCTATGCCGATTTGTGAGGGTTGTCACCATCACAGTAAACCAAGAGCAGAGGCAAAGGTATTTAATCCTCCTGCATGTAAGAGTTGTCATCCTATACACTTTGATCCCAGCAATCTTAATAAGCCAAGACTTCTTGCTGCTTTCCATCAGCAGTGTATAGGTTGTCACAAGGCAATGAGGCTTGGTAAGGCGATTAGTAAGTGTACGGATTGTCATGCAGAAAAGAAAAATAGACCTTCTCCAAAGCAGATATTAGAAGAAAAAGTAAGGATTTTTCCTCCGGAGATGGTAATTACTTCTGAGACCGGTGAGCACGGCGAGGCAAGTAAGGTTGAAAAAGCAGAAGAAAACAAATAAAGGGGTGGGGATATGTACATTACGGAACAGTTATTTACAGCACACGGATTTGAATATGTAGTAGCAGTGAGTGCAATGTTTGTATTTATATTTATCTATTATCTCCTAAGTACAGAGCGAAAATACTAAAAGGGGGATAGATTTATGAAAATTAGCAGACGAGACTTTTTAAAGAAGTCAATAGGATTAATAGCTGGAACTGCTACGGTTCTGGGTAGTCCGGGGATTTCTCACGCTTATAGTAAAGGTGACGAAACTATTTATTCTACTCACAATGTTGCTAACGAGAGAAACTGGAAGATTTACGAAGAAAGAAAGAAGATGCATATCCCCCCTCCAAAAGAGCCTTATGGAGTTTTAGTTGATGTTTCTAAGTGTATAGGGTGCAGACGCTGTGAGTGGGCGTGTAACGAGTGGAATGGTAATCCTAACAAACCTATAGAGGAGTACGAAAAGTCTGCTTCTCAAGAACCGTCTGTGTTTGATCAGATAAGAAGACCACACGCAGGACAGTTTACCGTAGTTAATAGATACTACACTAAAGACGGTAAGCCTATATATGTTAAAATCCAGTGTATGCATTGTATAGAACCTACCTGTTATTCTGTATGTTTTGTTGAAGCATTTAGAAAAACTCCAGAGGGTCCAGTTATTTACAATCCGTATGTGTGTATTGGATGTCGTTATTGTATAGAAGCTTGTCCTTTTGATAGATTAGCATACGAGTATTATAATGCATTTACTCCTCAGGTAACTAAGTGTACTATGTGCTACGATAGAATAGTGCAAGGGTTGCCACCTGCTTGCGTAGAAATTTGTACTGCAGGAGCACTTATTTTTGGAAAGAGAAGCGAGCTCATTAAGATAGCTCGTGAAAGGATAGAAAATAATCCTGGTAAGTATGTAAATCACATATATGGACTTGAAGAAGTAGGAGGTACGAGCTGGCTTTACATTTCTCCTGTTCCATTTGAAGAAATAGGTTTCAGAACCGACTTGGGGACTACACCACCTGGAGAATACGGAGAAAACTTCTTATTTATGGTTAAACTTTTTGAAGTAGTTGGAGCATGGCCATTAGTATTTGGTGCATATTATCATATTTCCAAGTCTAAAAAGAAAAAGGCTACAAATGAGAAGAAAGGAGAAGACAGCCATGGCGGGAAATAATAATTCCTGGTTCAAAGAGAAAATTTTAATGGGAAGAACTTGGGGAGAGTTTATACGCGATAACATTACTATAGGAAACTTTATAGCCCTGTTGTTTATTTTATGGGGCATTTATTGCATGGTATATAGAATTATTGCAGGAATGGGTCCTACGACGAACCTTTCGGACGATTATCCATGGGGACTCTGGATTGGTTTTGACATTTTAGTAGGAATTGCTCTTGCAGCTCCAGGACTTACTGTAGGAACAGCTGTTCACCTGTTTGGACTTGAAGAATATCACGACTTTGCAAGACCAGCTGTTTTGTCAAGTTTAGTAGGATACATTTTTGCAGTGTTTGCATTGTTATTTGACCTTGGAAGATACTACAGAATTTTTTACCTTTTAGGATACTCTTGGGGATTTACTTCAATTCTATTCTTAATTGGTTGGCACTTCTTCTTGTACATCAACATTTCAATTATAGAATTTGCTCCTGTTGTATGTGAGTGGTTGGACTGGCCAAGAGCACGCAAGTTTTTTAACAAACTAACCATTTGGGCTACAATTTTTGGAGTTATAATTGCTGGAGGACACCAGTCAGCACTTGGTGGTTTATTCTTGGTAATGCCAGAAAAACTGCATCCACTTTGGTATTCAGCCTTTTTACCACCTTTCTTCTTACTTTCTGCAATATTTGGTGGTATTTGTATGGTTATTTTTGAAAGCACGATTACTCATAGAGCACTTAGGCACTTAATTCCTCACCACGATCCTGAAGACTTTGACAGAAAAATTATAGGGCTTGGAAAGGCTGCAGCATCTGCAATGTACATTTACTTAATTTTAAAGCTTCTTGACTTTGCACATTATCACAAGTGGATTTATCTTAAAGGATTTTACGGATTTTGGTATTTGTTTGAACTCATAGGATTCGTTCTTATTCCAGCTCTTATGATTACTTCAGGAGTAAGAATGAGAAGAGCTATATGGGTAAAAATTGGAGCAGTCCTTGCAATTCTCGGAGTAATACTTAACCGTTTAAATGTTTGCATTATTGCATTTAAGTGGTATGTACCATTCTCTCAAAAGTACTATCCAGCTTGGACAGAGGTTGGTTTGAGTGCTGGTGTTGTAGCAATGTTAATCGTTACTTATCGTTTTATCGTCAATCGTATGCCAGTTCTTTTTGAGCATCCAAAGTATAAGTCAGAACATTAATGAGAAAAAAATATAATAAATAAAAAAAGGGGAGGTTTTTAAACCTCCCCTTTTTTATTTTTCAAAAAAAATTTTTACAAAAGTTTAAAGAATAATGTCTTCTTCTCCAGTATTTAAAATTTTCTCAAGCTTGATTTGGAAAATTAGATTTTTTCCTGCAAGAGGTGGATTAAGATCAAGTACTATAGATTCTTCACTTACCTCCACTACTGTTGCAGGAAATGTCATTTCTCCTTGAGGAGTATCCACGATCAAGCTTAACATTAAACCTGGTTCAGGTTCTACTTCAAGATTAATAGCCTCTCTTGGTACTGTTTTAACGAGGTTTTCGTCTCTTGGACCAAAAGCCTTTTCAGGAGGAATAGTAACTTCCTTTTCTTCACCTTCTACCATACCAATCACAGCCTCAGAAAGTCCAGGGATAATTTCAGGAGAACCTACTTGAAACACAAAAGGCTCTCTGTCGTAGGTATTTTCAAATACCTCCCCATTTTCAAGCTTACCAATACAATGAATACTTACGACATCACCTACTTGGACCTTACGCATACCTAACTCCTTTTTGATTTTTTAAATGATAGAAGCTGAGACCTTAGAGGATGGGACTCTAAACGAAGTCTCAAACTTCTACCTTAAATAAACTCTAACACACAAAAATTAATTTACAAGGTTTTTTACTTATTTTTTTCTTTTAATACCACTACGCAAAAACACATAATAGCTTCTTGATTCATCAAACCTTCAGTAGAACGAGCTTTTATACTTATTTTATTCATAGAAAGATTAGTTAATTCACAAAGACTTTGTTTCATTTTAGAATAAAAAGGAGATAGCTTAGGTTTATCACACACGATAGTAACATCCACTTGATCTATTATTAAGTTTAGATCAGAAGTTTTTTTTAAAACCTCTTTTAAAAGTTCAGTACTTCTAATGTCTTTATACTTAGGATCTGAATCAGGAAAAAGGCTTCCTATGTCTGGAAGCCCAGCTGCAGAAAGTATAGCATCTATTATAGCGTGTAAAGCTACATCTGCGTCTGAATGCCCTAATAACCCTTTGTCATAGGGAATTTTAATTCCACAGAGATATAAATCTCTCCCTTTTACTAACTTGTGAACATCAAATCCCAGAGCTATTCGCATCTTACGACTTATAACCTTTACCTTTAAGGAAAGAAAAAGCCTCTTCAAAGATCTTTATAGCGCAATAAGGTCCACACATTGTACAGGCTTTACTTTTAGAAATTCCACCTTCTTCTCTATATCTTCTTGCTTTTTCTGGATCTATAGAAAGTTTTATTTGTTCTTCCCAATCAAGTTTTGCCCTTGCTATTGCCATTTTTTTGTTCCATTCCCAAGCAGACTTTATGCCTTTTACAAGATCAGCAATGTGAGCAGCGATTTTAGTGGCAATTACTCCTTCTTTTACATCTTCTACTGTCGGAAGTCTAAGGTGTTCTGCTGGAGTTAAGTAACACAAAAAGTCAGCACCAGCAGATCCTGCTATTGCTCCTCCTATAGCTCCAACTAAGTGATCGTATCCAGGAGCTATGTCTGCTGGAAGAGGTCCTAATACATAAAAAGGAGCTCCATGACAGAGTTTTTTCTGTAGTCTGACATTTGCTTCAATTTCTGTTAAGGGAACATGTCCTGGTCCTTCAATCATTACCTGCACGCCTTTATCCCAGGCTCTTAAAGTAAGTTCTCCAAGAATTATAAGCTCCTGAATTTGTGCTCCGTCTGTTGCATCAACAATACAACCAGGTCTAAGTCCGTCTCCAAGAGATAGCGTAATGTCGTATTCCCTTGCAATTTCAAGAAGTTCGTCAAAGTACTCGTACAAAGGATTTTCCTTATTGTTGTAAATAATCCACTCAGCTATGAAAGAACCTCCTCTTGATACGACTCCAAGGATTCTTTCTTTGTTCTTTAACCTTTCCAAAGAGGCTTTTGTCACTCCACAATGAACCGTCATAAAGTCTATGCCGTCTTCTGCTTGTTTTCTAATTACATCAAAAATTTCTTTAACGCTCATTTCTACTATGGACTTGTGGTGCTTTTCTACTGCTTCTATAGCAGCTTGATAAATAGGTACAGTGCCAAGAGGAACAGGACAATTTTCTCTTATGATTTTTCTAATCTCGTCCAGGTCTCCACCAGTTGAAAGATCCATAACAGTGTCAGCTCCGTACTTAAGAGCTACTCTAAGTTTTTCAAGTTCTTCTTCTATGTTTGGTCTATCTTTTGAAGTTCCAATGTTTACATTGATTTTAGTAGTAACTCCTTTACCTATTGCACAAGGTTTTTTAACAAAACCCTTTTTATTTTTACAAATTACAAGACTACCATTTTTTAATCCCTCTACGATATTTTCTACAGGAACCCCTTCGTTTTTAGCACAAATTTCCATTTCTTCTGTGATTTTGCCTTGTTCAGCAAGTTCTTTAAGAGTCATAAAGTATCCTCCACGAATTAATCTCCTAAGGGAAGCGTTAAAATTGGAGCACTACCTTTACCTTTGGATGCTTCCATTGCAAAAAGTTGTTGTAACAAGATAAATGTTGACTTGGTAGAAATGTCAGTGTCAGAGATGTAAAACCAATGCCCACGATATTTAACCGCTATTAAAGCGTCCTTTGGAAAAGAAGAAGAAACTCTAACCTTAAACAGATCGCCTAATACAAGATCCCAAGAAAAGGGTTTACCTTCAGAATCTACGGTTTGTACGACTCTTTTGGCTTTTATGTCTTCCTGTGGAACTTCCACTGCTTGAGAGAGATAAAAAAGAACACCTATAAGAGAGCGCGTTTCAATTCTTATTACCCACGGATTTTTTTGATACTCAGGTCCAACTATAGGATAATAAGGAGCATCTTTTAATCCAAGAATCTTTTTAACTTCTTTAACAAGAGAAGTAGCATTGGTAAACTTTAAAACAGGTATGGTTTTGTGCCCTTGCTTTAAGTAAAAAAACTTTATAAGTCCTTCTTTTCTTAACTCTTCCAGCTTATAAGCAAGATCAAGAAATCTTTTGTACTTTGGAGGTGACTTTGGAGTAGGTCCTGAAGCAGTAGGAGCATTTGGAATACCGTTTATGGACTGAACGCAAATACGCAAAACTCTGTCAACCCTCCAACCAGAATTTAAAAGAAGAATTAGGTGATCAATAGGAATAGGAGAAAGAAGCCTTCTTGCAAACTTTTCACCTTGAAGTGGTGCAAAAGTAAAGGTAGGTTTCTCTGCATAACCAAATCCAACTCCTATTCCATAAGAATTTTCTGCTGAGTCTTTTTTAAGAGTAGCAGAAGTAGAAAGAGTCCCTTCAAAGTTGTATTGAGTAGAAATACTCGTAACTTCTAAAAACACCGGAGATTCGTCGTAACGAAGCCTCACGAGGTTTAAAAGCATTTGCTTAGAAGTTGAGTATTGAAGAGCTCTATTAAACCCTATAGAACTTTTCTTAAAACTGCTTTCTACCAAAGAAGAACAACCAGAAAATCCTAACATTAAAAATACAAAAAAAATTAAAAATATCTTTTTAAGTTTGTAATTTTCTAAGTTACATATTTTCACTTAATCCCTCCTAAGAAGGTTTAAGCCTTTACTTCAAGACAGATCTTATCAAAACCGTGAAGCTCTTTAAAGTAAACAGAGACATACTCGTTTAAACCAATATTTTTAATAGTTATTCCTTTGTAATTAGGTTCTATAGGAAATTCCCTTCCCCCTCTGTCAACGAGGACTGCAAGCTCTATTTTCCTTGGTCTTCCGATGTCTATAAGAGCGTCAAGTGCAGCTCTTACGGTTCTTCCAGTAAAAATGACATCATCTACGAGAACTACTACCATGTCTTCTATTGAAAACGGAATTTCCGTACGCTTTACTTCTGGATAGTTCGTAATGCGCGTCCAATCGTCTCTATAAAGAGTTATGTCAAGATAACCTATTGGTACTTCTATACCCTTTTCTTCTGCAAAAATTTTTTTTAACCTATTAGCAAGAGGTGCTCCACCAGTCTGAATACCTATTAAACAAACTTTATCCAAAATAGGATGTGCTTTTAATATTTGCTCACTAAGTTTTTTTACGAGCTTTTCAAATCTTTTAGGTCCAGCTATTACTTTTTTCACTTTTTGAGGTAAAATTTGATTATTCATAGAATGAATATTAACCATATTTAATTAAAAATGCAAGAGCTTGTAAAGTGAAATACCGTACATACTATCGCGTTATTTACGGTGATACGGATTGTGGTGGGGTTGTTTATCACGGTACATACTTAAGACTTTTTGAAATTGCAAGGACTGAGTTTATTAGGGAATATGCTACTCCTTACAGTGAAGTGGAAAAGAAGTACCAAATTTACTTACCTGTGGTGGAAGCTTTTTTAAAGTACAGAGCACCTGCGCATTACGACGACCTCCTAACCTTAGAAGCATTTATAAAAGAAGTTAAACCTTTAAAAATAGTTTTTGGATACAACATATTAAAAGACGAAAAACTCTTGGTTGAGGGATACACCGTACACATTGCCATAAATAAGCAAGGAAAAGCAGTACACCTGCCAAAAAAGGTTTACGAGACTTTATTAAGGTTGTGGAAAGAGGACTAAGCATGAGGTTAAATGTAGGGATTGTAGGTCTTCCAAATGTAGGAAAGTCAACTATATTTAATGCTTTAATAAAAAACTTAAAGGCAGAAGTAGCCAATTATCCCTTTTGCACTATAGAACCTAACATAGGAGTGGTTACGGTTCCTGACGAAAGGGTCTATAAAATTGCAGAGCTTGAGGGTAGTCCCAAGGTAACACCTGCAACTATAGAGTTCGTAGATATAGCAGGACTCGTTAAAGGAGCAAGCAAAGGAGAAGGACTTGGAAATCAGTTTCTTGCTCACATTAGGCAGGTTTCTGCGATTGCTCATGTCATAAGGTGTTTTGAAGACCCTAATGTGGTTCATGTGGAAGGAAGTATAGATCCTGTAAGAGATGCAGAAATAATAGAAATAGAGCTCATAATGGCAGACCTCCAAACCATTCAAAGAAGAACGGAAAAAGTTGCTAAGTCAGCAAAGTCCGGAAATAAGCAGGCAAAGAAAGAACTTGAAGTAATGGAAAAGGCAAAAGCCTTTTTAGAAGAGCTTATACCTTTAAGGGTGAAAAAAAAGGAGTTTGACGCAGACGAACTTAACTTTTTAGAAAAAACTTTATTTTTGTTAACTTTAAAACCTCTTATGTACATCGCAAATGTGTCTGAAGAAGACCTTTCACAACCAAGTGAATCCGTAAAAAAACTCGTTAAAAAGGCAGAAGAAGAAGGAGCACCAGTTATAATGCTTTGTGGCAAGGTTGAACAAGAGCTTTTAGAGCTTCCACCCGAAGAAAGACAGGAATTCCTTGATGCACTTGGTCTTAAAGAGCCTGCGCTTTACAAAATGATAAAAGTTGGATACGAGCTTCTTAACCTAATTACATTTTTCACCACTGGTCCAAAAGAAACCAGAGCCTGGACCATAAAACAGGGAACAAAAGCACAAGAAGCTGCAGGTGAAATACACTCAGACATGCAAAGAGGTTTTATAGCAGCAGAGGTTATTCCGTATGAAAAGTATGTGAAAATAGGTTCTTTTCAAAAGGCAAAAGAACTCGGTGAGGTAAAACTTGAAGGTAGGGACTACATAGTAAAAGACGGAGACATAATGCTTTTTAGGTTTAATGTTTAGCCATGAAAGCCATCTGGGAACTTGAAAAAATAGTAAGTAAGTTATCTTTGGAAGAAAAAGAATTGTTTCACAGATTTTATACCTATTATGTAGAAGAAGGAAGACTCGTTTTGCCAGAAAGTTTAAAAAATTGGGCGTATCAAAAGTTTGGAGAAAATTGTGAAAATCAGAAAATAGTCAGGATAATTAACAACTTTACTTTTGAGAGCACGCTTTTTAACGAGTTAAGAGCAAAAAGACCCATAGATGTAAAAGAATCAGAAGACATAAAAAAAATAGTAGAAGACACAAAAGGAGATGCTTTTTGTAATCCTTTAGAAAAAACTCCTTCTGATCCTTTTGGTAGAATAGAAGGCAAGCATTGTATTACTGCGAGTAACATCGCTAAGTACGACTACATACACGCAGTAATAGTTTTTAAAAACCACGATCCCTACAGTTTTTCAGAGGAAGAAGTCCTGGATTATTTTGATGTTGCAGAAAGGTGGTTTTTAAAGGCTCACGAGGTGTATCCTGACGCAATTTATCCCTTTTTTATGTGGAATTGTTTGTGGAAGGCAGGAGCAAGCATAGTCCACGGACACGCTCAAGCACTAATATCCAAAATTCCATACGGAAAATGGATGTTTTACAAACAAATAAGAGACAATTACGAACAAATGTTTGACTCAGAGTACTTGTTAGACCTTTATAAAGTACACGAGCTTATAGGATTGGGTTTGACTAAAGATGGAATAATGTTTTTTGCACACCTTACGCCTGTTAAAGAAAAAGAAGTAATACTTATAGGAGAGAGTTTTAAAGACCTTGCTTGGTGCGTTTCAAGAGTACTTCAGGCTTATTACGAACTCGGAGTAAGGAGTTTTAATGTAGCAGGATTTTTACCAGAGCTTGGAACTAAGGACTGGGTATTCGTAAAAATAGTAGATAGAGGAGATCCAGGAGCAAGAACGGTTGACATAGGAGGAATGGAACTTTACAGTGGAACCTCTGTAGTAGCTTCAGATCCTTTTAGAGTTTTTGAGTTTATTTCCTCCAGACTTTAATCTTTTTCGTCTTCAAACTTTTTAACGAAGTCTGTTATTTCTTCAGGTTTTATGTGAAATCTTTCCCCTGTTTTTCTTACTTTTACTTCCACCAATCCGTTTTTCTCAAAGCTTTTACCAAAAATAACCTGAAGAGGTATTCCTATTAGGTCTGCGTCTTTAAACTTGACTCCTGGTCTTTCGTCTCTATCGTCCAAAATTACATCCCAGTTTTCAGAAAGTGCGTTATAGACTTTTTCTGCTTGCTCTTTTAGATTTTCTTTTAAGTAAATTACTCCTATTTGAAAAGGGGCTATTTCCCACGGAAAAATTATACCATTTTCATCGTGATTTTGTTCAATCGTTGCTGCGAGAATTCTGCTAACTCCTATTCCGTAGCAACCCATTACAAAGGGCTTCATCTTTCCGTCTTTGTCTAAAAACATAGCTTTCATAGGAAGGCTATACTTGGTACCAAGTTTAAATATGTGTCCTACTTCAATACCTCTCGTAAAACTTAGAGGTTTGCCACACTTAGGGCATAGATCCCCTTCACAAGCCTTTCTTATGTCAACCACTATGTCAGGAGTAAAGTCTCTTCCCATGTTAGCGTTTATGAAATGATATTCGTCTTCATTAGCACCTATTACGAAATTAGGATAGTTTTCAAGAGCTTTATCAGCTATTATTCTAAGTTTTAGACCCTTAGGACCTATAAATCCAGGACTTGCTCCTACTATTTTTTTTACTTCTTCTTCTGTTGCCATTCTAATTTTTTTTCCAGAAAACAGTTTTTCAAGCTTAACTTCGTTTACTTCGTGATCACCTCTTATGCATATTGCAACTGCCTCTTTTTCGTCAAGAATGTAAATTAAAGTTTTCGTGATTTTGGCTACTGGAAGTCCAAGAAAATCTGCTACCTCTTTTGCTGTTCTTACTCCAGGAGTGTGAACTTTTTCAAGAGGTTTTTCTTTTTCAGGAGCATAAGTTTCACCAAGTATAGCTGGGGTTAACTCTACATTTGAGGCGTATCCACAGTTTTCACAAAAGGCGAGGATGTCTTCTCCAGTGTCAGCTATTACCATAAACTCGTGAGAAACATCTCCTCCTATTGCTCCTGTGTGAGCTTCAACAGCCTTAAACCTTAGCCCACAATTTTTAAAAATTTTGGTATAGGTGTCGTACATCTTTTGATAACTCTTTTCAAGCCCTTCTTCATTTGCATCAAAACTATAAGCGTCTTTCATGATAAATTCTCTTGCTCTCATTATTCCAAAACGAGGACGAATTTCATCTCTAAACTTAACTGCTATTTGATAAAGAATAAGGGGTAAGTCCTTATAAGACTTTACATCTCTTCTCACCATGTCAGTAATAACTTCTTCGTGGGTTGGACCTAAGCAAAAGTCGTGATCTTTTCTATCTTTAAATCTGAGTAGCTCTTTTCCGTAAGCATCCCACCTTCCGGTTTCCTTCCAGAGTTCAGCAGGTTGAACGAGTGGCATTAATACTTCAAGAGCTCCGGCATTATTCATTTCCTGACGAACGATGTTTTCTATTTTCTTTAAAGCTTTTAACCCAAGTGGTAAAAAGTTATAGACTCCAGAAGCAAGTTTTCGTATCATTCCAGCTCTTAAAAGAAGTTTGTGACTTATGACCTCAGCTTCTGCAGGATCTTCTCTAAGAGTAGGAAGAAAGTACTTGCTCCAGCGCATGTTTCACTCCTTAGTTTTTATTAAAATAATTATATCCAAGCTCAAAAGCTTTAAGATTTACTTCGTGAAGTCTCTCAGGAAGAAGTTTACATATAGTTTCTTTTATTACATCAGCAGAAACAGGCAGTATGCCAAGTCCTGACGCACAACCAAGCATTACTACATTTACTGCTTTTACATTTCCAGCTTGTTTAGCAAGTTCTTCAGCGTTTACGAAGTAAATGTTTTTAAAGTAGTTTTTTACTTCTTCAAAAAATGGCTCAAGATCAGGATATTCTCCAAGTCCGTCTTTTACAAGAGAAGGGATAACTTTAGCAGTGTTAACGATAAAAGTAGCTTCTTTTTTTGCCCTTCTAACGAATCTCAAGGCTTCTGCTGGTTCAAGAGCAATAATAAAGTCAGCCTCTCCTTCTCCTACATAAGGACTTTTTCCACCTATTGAAACAGAGCTTTCCACTACCCCACCCCTTTGAGCCATTCCGTGAACTTCAGAAAGAATTATTGGGATGTTTGCTTTTACACATGCCTCTCCAAGAATCCTCGTAAGTAAAATAATTCCCTGTCCTCCTACTCCTACTATAACTCCTTTTATCTTCTTCATTAAAGCCTCCTGATTAAAGGTTTAAAAACTAATTTATCACTATCACACATTTCAAACAATGTCAAGTTGATAAACTTAAAAATTCTATTTGACAATATAAAATTTTGTGTAAGGATTATGTTTTATATAGTGAAAAAACTTTTTGGAGGGATGAAAAATGAGAAAATTATTGAGTTGTATTTTCGTTTTGTGTTTCGTAATAGCTGGTTTAACCAATGTTTGGGCTTTAAATTCTGAGAATCAAACCACCACTAAAAAAACACTTATATACTATCCTGTACCTTATGTACCGGTTTTAAAAGACTTACAATATGTAGCAGAAAAAAGTGCCGTTTTAAGAACCCCACAAGTAGTAACGGGTGTATTGGTTTTCAAAGGAGATTATAGTGCCAAGTCCTTACTTGACTTTTACAAAGTCCAAATGCCTAATAACGGATGGCAGATTGTTGGAAGCAGTTCAGCCTCAAAAATAAGCTTTTTGGCTTACAAAAGACCAAACGGTACTGTTTTTATTTCTATTTCTGAAGGAGTATTTTCTTCTGAATTAAGAATAGTAATTATTTTAGAAAAGAAATGATAAAAGGTAAAAAGATACTTTTTGGTATATGTGGAAGCATAGCGATTTACAAACTTTGTGATGTAGTACGCCAGCTTACTCTTAAAGGTGCAGAGGTAATACCTGTTTTAACTCAAGGAGCAAAAGAATTTGTGTCTCCTCTTTTGTTTTCTGCTCTTTCAGGGAAAAAGGCTTATACTGATGAAGACTTTTTTGACGAGGACATTGCAGGTGCTTTGCACATCAAACTCGCAAAAGAGAGTGATCTTATAGTCGTAGCTCCTGCAACTGCTGACTTTATGGCAAAAGCCTCTCAAGGAATTGCAGATTCTTTATTACTTGCTACGCTCTTAGCTTCAAAAAGTCCGGTTATCTTTTTTCCTGCAATGAATACCAACATGTATGAACACAAAGCTACTCAAAACAATGTAAAAAAACTAAAAGAATACGGATACATCGTTTACGAACCAGAAGAAGGAGCTCTTGCCTGCGGAGATACTGGAAAAGGAAGACTTCCTTCACCTGAAGTAATTTTAATGACTGTGGAGTCAATTTTTTACCCCAAGGATCTTAAAGAAAAAAAGGTGTTAATTACAGGAGGAGCAACCAAGGAATACATAGACGATGTTAGATTTATAACCAATGCCTCTTCTGGGAAAATGGCTTATGCCTTTGCAAAAGAGGCGTATTTTAGAGGAGCAGAAGTAACTCTCGTTTTGGGTGAGGTAAAAACTTCGTTTTTATTTCCTGATCTTTCTTGTATCTCAATAAAACCTCCAAAAATCGTAAAAGTAAATACTACAGAAGAAATGTTTGAAGCTGTTAACGAGGGGTTTAAGACCATAGACATAGTAGTTTTTGCAAGTGCACCTGTTGACTTTAAACCCGTTAAAAGGATTAAAGGAAAGTTAAAAAAGTCAAAAGTTCCAACTTTAGAGCTTGAACTTACTAAAGACATTGCTTACGAGCTGGGCAAGAAAAAGCAAAAACAGATTTTCGTAGGTTTTGCCCTTGAGG
Organism: Thermodesulfobacteriota bacterium; assembly: GCA_013153525.1. Lineage (GTDB taxonomy): Bacteria > Desulfobacterota > Thermodesulfobacteria > Thermodesulfobacteriales > Thermodesulfobacteriaceae > Thermodesulfobacterium. The sequence goes on along the minus strand of JAADEG010000006.1, from coordinate 8,047 downwards.
AAAAAGATAAGTTAGAAGAATATGCAAAAGATAAAATGCAAAAGAAAAACTTTGACATAATTATAGCAAATCCTATAGAAACAATAGGTAAAGACTCTTCAAATTTCTTAATAATTTCAAAAAACAAGGTAGTAAAGTTAGAAAATACCTCAAAGTCAGAATTAGCTAAGAAGGTTTTTGACGAATTTATACCTTTTTAGCAGGTTCGTAGGTACAGAGAGGCTCTTCTTCTAAGTAATCACCTGTTACTGCATAGGCTCTTGCCCTGCATCCACCACAAACTCTAATGTACTCACACCTTCCACACCTGCCTTTGTAATTTTTAAAATCACGAAGCTTGTTAAAAACCTCAGAGTTTTCCCAAACATCCTTAAAAGTTTGCTTTCTTAAGTCTCCACAAGGTATTTCTAAGTAACCACAGGTTTGAACTATTCCTACATGAGAAATGAAACAAAATCCTATGCCTGCCAGACATCCCCTTGTAACTGCATCAAGTCCAAAAGTTTCAAAAGTAACTTTTTTTCCTTCTGCTTTTGCTCTTTGCCTAAGTATTCTGTAATAAGTTGGAGCACAGGTAGCTTTTAACTGAAGAGTAGTTTTTTCCCGTTGCTCGTAAAACCAGTTAAGAATCTCTTCGTATTCTTCAGGGGTAAGACTTTCTTTAATTTCTTTTCCTCTTCCTACTGGTACGAGAACGAAGATGTGATGTGCAACTGCTCCGAGACTCTTAGCAAGTTCGTGCACCTTAGGTATTTCCTCAAGGTTCTGCTTCGTAATGGTGGTATTTATTTGAAAAGGAATTTCGTGTTTTTTTAAGGTTTTGATCCCTCTTATAGCTCCTTCAAATGCTCCTGGCATGTGCCTAAAGTTGTCGTGAGCTTCTGCACTTGCTCCGTCTAAGCTTATGCTTACTCTTGCTATTCCAGACTCTTTAATTTGTTTTGCTATCTCGTCGTTAATAAGGGTTCCGTTAGTCGCAAGTACTGGCTTAAATCCAAGTTCTACTGCCTTTTTTGCAATAAAAAACACATCTTCTCTTAACAGAGGTTCTCCACCAGTAAGAATAATAACAGGGTTTCCTACTTCTTTTATTTCGTGCATTATTCTTAAAATCTCTTCAGTAGTAAGCTCGTTTTCGTAAGGACCCTTTGACGCAGCTGCTCTACAGTGAATACAGTCAAGATTACAGGATCTCGTGATTTCCCAGGCAATAAGCCTTGGAACGAACTTTTTTTCGTTATTCATAGGCTATCACCTCGTTAATAAGAGTGCCTATACCTTCTATACTAACCTCCACTACATCTCCAGGATTAAGTCTTCCTACTCCAGGAGGCGTACCAGTAGCAATTATGTCTCCAGGAAAAAGAGTCATTATGTGAGAAACGAAGTCTATCAAATAATACACATCAAATATGAGTTCAGAAGTAAAACTATCTTGTTTTACTTCACCGTTTACCTTGGTTTGAATTCTTAAGTTAGAAGGATTTAAATCTGTTTCTACAAAAGGTCCTATTGGAGCAAAAGTATTAAAGCTTTTACTTCTTGTCCATTGTCCGTCTTTTCTTTGAAGATCCCTTGCTGTTACATCGTTGAAACAGGTGTAACCCAGAATAGCGTCTTTTATTTCTTTTAAATTTTTTGGTCTGTATAAAGGTCTTTTTATAACTACTGCGAGTTCTCCTTCGTAATGAACTTCTTTACTTTCTGGAGGTAAGACGATTTTTTCTTTGTGAGCAATTACAGCAGAAGGGGGTTTTAAGAAAATAATAGGTTCTTCAGGAATTGGCATTCCAAGTTCTTTTGCGTGATTTCTGTAATTAAGTCCAACTGCTATTACTTTTGAAGGAACACAAGGAGGCAAGATTTTGAGGTCTTTTAAAAGATAAGAAGCCTTTGGTTTACTTCCTAAAAAAGGTGAATCTATTTCTATAACTTCGTTTTCTTTTACTACTCCAAAGAATATCTTATTTTTAAAAGCAAATCTTCCTAATTTCATAAGGAAATATTTTAGAGGATAATTTTAAAAATACAAGACATAAAAAAGAAGCGAGGGGTGAACACCCCTCGCCGATTGTAGGGGGACGGGAGTTTAGAGAAGTGGGGGATGGGGCCTTTTTAAGGGGTTAAAAAGCATTCTCTACCTTCCAAACCTCCCAAACTTTTCCTGCAAGCTCAGGACCTGGTTTAAGTACTGGTTTTCCTGGTCTCCATCCTGCTGGGGCAACCTCTTTGTGCCCTGTAGCATACACATGCTGAAAAGCCTGAATCTGTCTTATAAGCTCCTCAACACTTCTACCAACAGGTGGAGATAAAATCTCCATTGCTACCACTATACCTTCAGGATCAATGAGAAATCTACCTCTTATGTCCACCCCTGCTTCCTCGTCATACACTCCGTAAAGTCTTCCTATATTACCTCCTTTATCGGTTAAAAGTGGAAAGGGAACACCCCCTTCCACCATTTTTGAAAGTTCCTGATCCTGCCAAATTTTGTGTACAAAAGGACTATCCACGCTTATTGCAATCACCTCAACTCCTAAGTTTTTCAATTCGTTGTACTTAGCTGCAACTGCAGCCAATTCCGTAGGTCAAACAAATGTAAAGTCTCCAGGATAAAAACACAATACAACCCACTTTCCCCTGTAATCAGAAAGTTTAAACTTCTTAATTTCTCCATTTAAGTATCCAACTGCTTCAAAGTCTGGTGCTGGTTTTCCTATTCTTACAATCATACCCTCCCTCCTCGTTTTTGCAATTTTTGTAAGTAATACAATTATTCTATTTATTCTATAAATTAAACAATCATCTATAACTTTTCTCTATAAATATAATGCAAAAAAAATTTTTTTCAAGAAACGAATTCTTTTTTTAAAACGATTAAAAACCGAAGAAAAAACGATTAAAGAGTTAAACAAAAAGAAAAGACTTTTAAAGACTTTTAAAGACTTTTTGAGTTTAATGAAAGATTCTTAGGAAAGTTGGCTGGGGGAGGAGGACTCGAACCTCCACTAGTGGGTCCAGAGCCCACCGTCCTGCCAATTAGACGATCCCCCAACCACCAACGCTGATACTAAAAACATAATATAATTAAAAAATTTGTCAAGAGATTACTGTTTTGCTTGTTTAAAAAAGTAAATAGTAGTTTCTCCATAATTACAAGACTTTATTAGTGAAAATTCCCCAACTTTTTCAGGTATTTCTACTTCCTCGTGTTCTTCCAGGATTACTACCGCGTCTTCTTCCAGAAGTTCTAATGATAACTTTTCAAGTGTTTTTACAGCAAGCCCCTTTTTATAAGGCGGAGTAATAAAAACTAAGTCAAAAGGAGAAAACTTTTTAATAACTCCTTTTTTTAAAAAACCTGGTAATTTAGCTTCAAATACCTTTGCTTTTTCTTCAATTCCTAAGTGTTTTAAGTTTCTTTTAATTATAGAGATACTTACAGGACTTGAGTCTATAAAAACAGCAAAGTCTGCATTTCTTGACAAACACTCAATTCCAAGGGCACCTGTCCCTGCAAAAAGATCCAAAATCTTCCATCCGCTCATGTCCTCTGCAAGCATGTCAAAAATCGCTTTACGAATTCTACTTCTTAACGGACGAATTTCTTGAGAATCCGAAGGAGGAGTTATGAGTTTTCTACCTTTAAACTTTCCTCCTGAAATTTTCACCTTTACTTAGCCTGATTAAGTAATTCTATCCAGTTAAGAGGCAGACAGAAGTAATAAGGATTTAGCCCTGGATGATAGTACTTTCCTGTAACTTTTTGAACAGGATTAAACCAATCCTTTTCAGTGTGAGCACCTATAAAAAAAGCTATCTCTTCTCCGTAACAAGGTACGAAAGCTCTAACGACTTTTACTACATTAAAGGCTTTTTTAATAAGAGGATAAGATTCTTTTATTATCCACGGAAAATAAACGGGAAGACTTGCCTGTTGAATAAAAATCCCTTCTGGTTTTAAAATCCTGCTTGCCTCTTTGTAAAATTCTTCTGTATATAAGGTTTTTGCAGGTCCAACTGGATCAGTACAATCTACGATAATAAGGTCAAATTCCTGGTTTTCTCTATCTTTAAGTCCTTCAAGTCCATCTTTAATGTAAAACTCAAGTTTGGGATCAGAAAAGTCTCCAGCTATTGAAGGAAAGTACTTTTGACAAAGTTCAAACACGAGTTCGTCTATTTCGTATTGTACTATTTTTTTTACGCTTGGAATGCTTTGGACGAGTTTAAGAACGCCTCCGTCCCCACCCCCTACTATCAAAATCCTTTCAGGAGGTTGGGGAAGAAGGCTGAGAGGAAGATATGTTATGGTTTCGTGATAGATGTATTCGTCTTTTTCAGTAAATTGAACTATACCGTCCAAAACAAAAAAATATCCCCAAGTTTCGTTTTTAAATATTTGTATCTTTTGTAATCCAGACTTTTCAAAAACTAATTCAACTTTATATGCATGTCCAAAATCTTTGAAAACCCTCTCTTTCCACCAAAAGCTTGCAGTCAAGTTTCTCCTCCTTTGTTGGGATCTTCCTGTGCAAGACCCCTTTCAAGCTCTGCAATATAGACTGCCTGGGGTTGAAGGTTTTCTTGAAGCTTTTCAAGAATCTTATAAGCCTGATCCTTGTTTTCTGCAAGTATGTCAATTGCAGAGTACCCTTTTTCAGGCCAGGTGTGAATGTAAATCTGGGCTGTACCAGAATTGACCTGAGCAGACACTCCAAAGGGTTTAAATTGATAACTTATAGCCCTAATCTCGTGAAGACCTTTTCCGTTACCGTTTCCGTTAATTCCAGAAGCTAAAGCATCCTTAAGTGCAGCCTCTACTACAGGAGCTTCTGCAAGAAGCTCAAAAGGAGAATTCCAAAATTCAGCTATTAAGTGATACCACCAAATACATCGTTTAATTGCACCTTGCTGGGTAGGGCACATTGAAAGTCTTTCAACCTGGCAAATAGCTTCTGTTCTCATAGCTCACCTCCCCCCAGGCAAGGTGCCCGGTTTTTTTGTTTTTTCAAAATAAAAAAATCGGGACGGCCGGATTTGAACCGGCGACCCCCCACACCCCAAGCGGGTGCGCTGCCAGGCTGCGCTACGTCCCGATTCTAAAGACAAAAAAACTCCAGAGCATCTACTATAATAATAAAACCTTCCCTAATTGTCAAGTATTTTCCTTACTTTTTTCTTGATTTTCTTAAAAAAATGGTAAAATAGAATTTTGTATGCTTAAATTTGCAGTTTACTTAAAAAAAGGTCTAAAAACTCCAGAAATCGTAAATCAATTGGAAAGAAAAGGAACCATAAAAACCATTCCCATTCACGAGCTTTCAGAAAATTACATAAAAGAAAATCCAGATCTAAAAGGAATACTCGTTCTCGGAGGAGACGGAACGCTTTTAAGAGCGGTTCCTTACGCTTATAAGTACGACCTCCCGATCTTAGGAATTAACATGGGAAACTTCGGGTTTCTTACAGAAAACCCAATATCCAACCTGACTAAAATGCTTGAACTAATAAAAGAAGATAAAATTTCCCCTGAACCCAGAGGGCTTCTTCAAATAAACTACCAAAACAAAAGTTTCGTAGCTCTAAACGAAGGAGCAATAATGAAAGGTCCAACCGGTAGAATAATATATCTATTTTTAAAAATAAACGACAAACCTTTTACTACCGTCTATGGAGACGGTTTAATAATATCAACTCCAACTGGATCAACTGCTTACAATCTTTCAGCAGGAGGTCCTATAGTACACCCTGAAGCAAGAGTCTTTATCTGCACTCCTATCTGCGCATTTAAAATTACCATGAAGCCTTTCGTTATTCCCGACGAATTTACTATAGAGGTTTGGTTAAAGAAAAAAGAAGGACACGCCCATGAGGAGGTTCACCTCCTCATAGACGGACACAGCAACCTGATTATTTCAGAAAATGTTCCCATAATTTTCAAAAAAGCTCCAAAACCCGTTTACATCTATCCATCTTGTACCCAGGATTACCTACAAATACTCACTGCAAAGTTCAATTGGTAACCTTAAGCCTCTTCTTTTTTAAGAAACTTTGCACTAAGCTCTTCTTTTTTCTCTCTAATTGCCTCTTTCCCTTTTTCAATTACCTCTTTTAATTCTTCTGTTTTTTCTTCAAGAATTTCCTTAGCTTTAGAAGTAAACTCCTCTGCTTTCTCTCTGAGGTTTTCTGCTTCGCTTTTTACCTTTTCTACTGCCTCTTCAAGCTCGTCACGAATTTTCTGCCTGGTTTCAGCTCCACTTGAAGGAGCAAGTAAAAGTCCTGCTATTCCTCCAACTACCAAACCAGCTAAAAATCCTGCAAATATCCCTTTTGCATTCATAACCTCTCACCTCCTTTTATTGTTTTTTTCTTAAAAAAGGTAAAGACGGTAAAACCCTACCTATGTTTGCTTTTATTTCTGAAATTCCAGAAGAAAGTGCTGACAGTTCAATGTAAAGTTTTTTAATCTGTTCGTTTAGCGAATCAATAAACAGCTTTCCAGTAGTGGTGAGCTCAGAAACAGACTTAATAAAAGGTTCAAAAGATTCTGTAGCAGTTTTTACTTTATAACTAATTTCTCTTAAGTTTTCTACGGTGTGCTTGGTTTCTGTAGTAACTTCTCTTACATCGTCTCCTATCACTTCAACCTGAGTTTTGAGGAATTCTTTAAAGTCTTTTACGCTATCCCCAACTTCTTTTACGATTCCAGGAACAATTTTAAGAGAATTAAGTAATTCGTTTAGGTCTTCTAAGTTTTTCTCTAACTTGTCAAAAGTCGTAGAGAACTTGTCGCTCGTATTTTTTAGGTTTTTCATTGTGTGATTTAATGAGTCTATAGAAGGCTCTAATTTACCCAGATATTCGTGAATTTTGTTTAAGTTTTTGTTTACATTTATAAATACTATTATAGAAACTAAAACGAGAACGATACTTGCGATCACAAGAAACATGGTCAAACTCTGCATGATAAACCTCCTTTTAACCTTTTTCCAAAGAAACTACGAGCTACTTTTATACCTTTTAATATAAGACAGATAAAATTTTTTTCTATAAATGAAAGCAAAAACAGAGACTAAAATGGGATGTCTTCCTCTTCTATGAGGGCTGGTTCTAAGTTTTCCGTATCTTCAAGTTCTAAGGACTCCTTAGGAGCCAAGGTGTCTTCTTTTGAGGTGGTTATGTTTTGTGTTTGAGAAATTCCTTTTCTTTCAAGAATGCGCATGTTTTGGGCTATGATTTCCGTAACGAACCTTTGAATGCCTTGTCTGTCTTCGTACTTTCTGGTTCTTAACTTACCTTCTATTAATACTTGAGTACCTTTGCTTAGGTATTCTCCACATATTTCAGCGAGTCTTCCAAAGGCAACGATTCTGTGCCATTCTGTTAGGACTTCTTTTTGACCGTTTTTAACGATGACCTCGTTTGTAGCAATTCTAAAGCTTGCAACGGGTTTACCATCTAAGGTGTATCTTATTTCTGGATCTGCACCGAGGCGACCTACGAGAATAACTTTGTTTAAACTCATAGCTATATAATAGACCAGTTTCTTTTTTTTTCAACACGAAAAAATTTTTCCTAAAGGCTCTTGACAAAAAAACATAAGTGATTAAATTAATAGACCGCTCGTAAGTTGATCTTTGAGTTTGGGTTAGAGTTTAAAGGGTTTGAAGAGATTTTTTGGTGTTGGGGTTGAAAATTTTTGAGAGTTTGTTATAATTAAAGTAGTGATTGTGAGTTGATCTTTTAAAGTTCTTTAGGTTTTTGTCAGAGATTTAAAATTTTCAATTTTAGGTCTTGACAAAAATTTTTGATGTGTTAATTTTTAATATTGCCTGAATGAGAAAACGATCTTTGAAAATTGAATAGCGTCCGCGACGGGACCCCGCAAGGGAGAACTTGCGGCCGACACCTGTGGCTCAACCACAGGTGTTTGAGCCAGGAGTATAAGTTTTTCCTGAGGGTTTGATCCTGGCTCAGGGCGAACGCTAGCGGCGCGCCTAACCCATGCAAGTCGTGCGGGAAAGGGCTTCGGCCCAAGTACCGC